>JBKPRE010000193.1:0-6689 GCA_046734435.1 Pseudomonadota bacterium
TATTTGGCGTAGAGATCTTCGATGTAGGCGGCATTGCCGCCGTAGAGGAAAGATGTGTTGGCAAAGATGGCGTTGGCGTCCTGGCGGGACATGGTCTGATCCTTGCGCGGCCTGAAAAGTGCGCGCCTCGCTGCGGCCGAACGCCGGCCGCAGCGTCGATGTGGCTCTTGTAACTCTATTTATGACGTCTGTAAGTCTACGAAAGACCTAACTCTGAATCAGGATTTCAGAACTTCGACCAGCGTCTTCCCGATCCGGGCTGGGGACGGTGATACCTTGATTCCTGCCGATTCCATCGCCGCAATTTTGGACTCGGCGTCGCCCTTACCTCCGGAAATGATCGCGCCGGCATGGCCCATGCGGCGGCCGGGGGGCGCGGTGCGGCCGGCAATGAAACCGACCATGGGCTTCTTACGGCCGCGTTTGGCCTCGTCCTTCAGGAACTGCGCGGCATCTTCCTCGGCTGCGCCGCCGATTTCGCCGATCATCACGATCGACTCGGTTTTCGGATCGGCCAGAAACAACTCAAGTACCGCAATGAATTCGGTTCCTTTCACGGGATCGCCGCCAATGCCGACTGCCGTGGTCTGTCCGAGACCCTCACGGCTGGTCTGAAAAACCGCCTCGTAAGTGAGGGTGCCGGAGCGCGAAACGATACCGACTTTGCCCGGCTTGAAGATGTTGCCTGGCATAATGCCGATCTTGCACTCGCCTGCCGTCATCACGCCCGGGCAGTTCGGGCCGATCAGGCGTGACATTGACCCGCTGAGCGAGCGCTTCACTTTGACCATATCCATCACCGGAATTCCCTCTGTGATGCAGACGATCAACGGAATTTCAGCCTGGATCGCCTCGCAGATCGCGTCACCCGCGCCCGCCGGCGGGACATAGATCACGCTCGCGTCGCAACCGGTCTTCTCCTTGGCCTCGGCAACAGTGTCGAAGACCGGCAGGTCGAGATGGGTCGAGCCGCCTTTGCCCGGGGACGTGCCGCCGACCATCCTGGTGCCGTAGGCGACCGCCGCCTGCGAATGGAAGGTACCGTTTTTGCCGGTGAAGCCCTGGCAGATGACCTTGGTGTTCTTGTCGATGAGGATGGACATTACGCGGCGTCCTTCACGGCTTTGACGATCTTCTGCGCGGCGTCGTCGAGGTCATCGCCCGAGGTCACATTGAGCCCGGACTCCTTGATGATCTTCTTGCCGAGATCGACATTGGTGCCCTCGAGCCGCACCACCAGCGGCACCTTCAGCCCGACTTCCTTCACCGCTGCGACGACACCTTCGGCGATCACGTCGCATTTCATGATGCCGCCGAAGATATTGACGAGGATACCTTTAACGTTTGGATCGGAAGTGATGATCTTGAACGCCGCCGTCACCTTCTCCTTGGTCGCGCTGCCGCCGACGTCGAGGAAGTTCGCCGGCGCCATGCCATAAAGCTTGATGATGTCCATGGTCGCCATCGCGAGCCCGGCGCCGTTGACCATGCAGCCGATCGAGCCGTCGAGCGCGATATAATTGAGGTCGTATTTCGAGGCTTCGATCTCCTTCTCGTCTTCCTCGGTCAGGTCACGCAAGGTGACGATATCGGCGTGACGATACAGCGCGTTGCCGTCGAAGCCGACCTTGGCGTCGAGACAGATGATCTTGTTGTCCTTGGTCACCACCAGTGGATTGATCTCGAGCAGGCTCATGTCCTTGCTGGTGAAGGCGGCATACAGCTTGGGCAGGATCGCCTCGATCTGCTTGGCGAGATCGCCGGAAAGCTTCAGCGCCTGTGCGACGCGGCGGCCGTGATGCGGCATGATGCCAGTGGCCGGGTCGACCGAGAAAGTAAGGATCTTCTCTGGCGTCTTGTGCGCGACTTCCTCGATATCCATGCCGCCTTCGGTCGAGACCACAAAGGCAACGCGCGAGGTCTCACGGTCGATCAGGGCCGAGAGATAGAACTCGCAGTCAATGGCCGAGCCTTCCTCGATGTACAGCCGGTTGACCTTCTTGCCCTGCGGCCCCGTCTGATGCGTGACCAGCGTGGACCCCAAAATGCGCGTGGATTCCTTTTTCACGTCATCGATCGATTTCACGACCTTGACGCCGCCAGCCTTGCCGCGGCCGCCGGCGTGAATCTGCGCCTTCACGACCCACACAGGACCGCCCAGTTCCTTGGCGCCGTTGACGGCCTCGTCCACGCTGAAGGCCGGAACGCCGCGCGGCACCGGAACTCCGAATTCGCGCAATACCGCCTTTGCCTGATATTCGTGGATATTCATGCCACCCGCCGCTTTTCTTAGCTGTCGAGATTGGGCGCGATCTTTTTGCAGGCCTCGACCAGACCTTGCACAGCCGCCGCCGATTTTTCGAACATCGCGCGCTCGCTGCCATTGAGCTCGATTTCGACAATGCGCTCGACGCCCTTCGCCCCGATCACGACCGGCACGCCGACATAGAGGTCCTTGATGCCGTATTCGCCGTTGAGCCAGGCCGCGCACGGCAGCACGCGTTTCTTGTCGAGCAAGTAGCTCTCCGCCATAGCGATCGCTGACGCTGCCGGCGCATAAAATGCCGAGCCGGTCTTGAGCAAATTTACGATCTCCGCGCCGCCGTTAGCGGTCCGCTTCACGATCTCATCGACGCGTGCTTGCGTGGTCCAACCCATCTTCACCAGGTCGGGCACCGGGATTCCTGCGACCGCCGAGTAACGGATCAGCGGCACCATCGTGTCGCCGTGCCCGCCGAGCACAAATGCCGTCACGTCTTCGACCGAGACATGAAATTCGTCAGCAAGGAAATACCGGAAGCGTGCGGAGTCCAGCACGCCCGCCATCCCCACAACGCGCTGTTGCGGCAGATCGCAGCTTTTTTGCAGGGCCCACACCATGGCATCGAGCGGGTTGGTGATGCAGATGACGAATGCATCGGGCGCGTATTTCTTGATGCCGGAGCCGACCTGACCCATCACCTTCAGGTTGATATCGAGAAGATCATCGCGGCTCATGCCCGGCTTGCGCGGGACGCCTGCGGTGACGATGCACACGTTGGCGCCCTCGATGGCGTCATAGCTGTTGGTGCCGACGAACTTGGCATCGAAATCGTTGACCGGCGAGGACTCGGCGATATCGAGGGCCTTGCCCTGCGGAATTCCTTCCATGACGTCGAACATCACGACGTCGCCGAGTTGCTTCAGGCCAATGAGATGCGCCAGCGTGCCGCCGATCTGGCCGGCACCGATCAACGCGATTTTGTTACGCGCCATGATGGGAAAACTCTCGACTTGCTGCTGCCGCGGAGCGCGGCAGCGTGGTGGTTAACCGGTTAGGTTTGGCCCGACAAGGCACCAAAACCGGGGTATTGCATCCTTGTATACATTATA
Organism: Pseudomonadota bacterium; assembly: GCA_046734435.1. Classification (GTDB taxonomy): domain Bacteria; phylum Pseudomonadota; class Alphaproteobacteria; order Rhizobiales; family Xanthobacteraceae; genus Pseudolabrys. Next base: position 3,373 of record JBKPRE010000193.1, read on the forward strand.
CCAGCAAACGGACGCGCCGAGTCCAGAGCCCAAACGACGGATCAGGTTTCCGCGATTTCCCGCATGTCGAAAGCGGGACCTTGTCTGGGCCCATGCGGTAGCCCGAGATAAGCTTGCGACCGCATCTCGATCAGGCGCGAAGCGGTGCGCTTGAACTCATTAGCCTCGTAGCCTTCCGTCGCGGTGTAAAGCTCATCGGGTTGCGCCCGCGCCGAGGCCAGCAGCTTCACTGCGTTGTCGTAGAGGGTATCGATCAGAATGATGAAGCGCTTGGCCTCGTTTCTCTGGGCGTCGTCCATCACCGGAATATGGTCGACGATCACGGTATGGAACTCGTGCGCGATCCTGAGATAGTCGCCCGCGGCCAACGGCTGCGCGCATAGATCGTCGAACGAAAATCGCGCGACGCCCATCGCCGCTTTCGGTATCCGCACCGGGTGCCCTTTGACCGTCAGTTCCTGCGGCGCACCGGCATGACCGCCGGCAAGCCGCCACCATGCTTCGTCAAGCGCGGCATCGGCTTTCGCGTCGTCCGGCACATACCAGGTCGGAACGCCAGTGAGTTTTTCCAGCCGGAAATCGACACGCGCCTCAAGCCGGACAACTTCGCAATGGCGCTCGAGCAAAGCAATGAAAGGCAAGAACAGGGCACGGTTGAGCCCGTCCTTATAGAGGTCGCGCGGTGCAAGGTTCGACGTTGCGACGACGACCACGCCAAGTTCGAACAGCCGCGTGAACAGCCGCCCGAGGATCATGGCATCGGCAATGTCGGTAATATGAAATTCATCGAAGCACAAAAGCCAGTTTTCCTCAGCAATTGCAGCGGCTGTGCGCTGGATCGGATCATGCTCGTTGACCTCGCCGTTCTTGATCTCCTGCCGATAGACGTAAACGCGCTCATGCACGTCGGCCATGAATTCATGAAAATGCACGCGACGCTTGCGGACGACTGCGCTGGTCTCGAAAAAGAGATCCATCAGCATCGTCTTGCCGCGGCCGACCTCTCCGTAAACGTAGAGGCCTTTGAGGGGCGTGCCCGCCTGTTCGCGCTTTCCGAATAGCCAGCCGAGCGATGACGATTTGCGCGCCAGCCGATGCTGGTCGATGCGCTGCTCGAGCGCTGTCAGACGCCGGCCGAGCATCGCCTGGCCGGGATCGGCCTCAATCTTTCCGGCCGCGACAAGCGCCGCATAGCGCGTACTGAAGGTTTCAGACATGAGACCAGGAGCAGAAGGTGGGTTGCGACACCTATGGCGAACGAGGACCCCTGTAAATCAGGGCGCGATTCAGGCCAGTTATATTGCGCACAAACCCTGCGGTAATCCTTTGGTAGTTATGCGTTTTTTGCGGACGAGGGTTTCCGTAAGCTACGCCAGGTCGAATTCTTGCTGCAATGCACCATATCCTCAATAACGGTTGCGATTCGGGAACCGCCGAACCGCAGCTCCGGAAACGCTGCCAAGCCAGGGCGACCTTTTTTTAGGAGAGCCGATATGGATGAGCCTTTGCCCGACGGCGGCGTAATTCGCAAATTGTGGGTTGGCGAAACCGACGCCTATCGCGACCACCTGCTCCGTCTCGATCGCGAAAGCCGCAACCGGCGTTTTTCGGGCGCGGTTTCGGATGAATCCGTCGCGCGGCACGCGGGCTCGGCAGGCGGATTCGGCGTGGTAGTCCACGGCTTTTTTGTCGACGGCGTGCTGCGGGGCGCCGCCGAGCTTCGCTCGATTGGGCCTGTCTTCGCGCGCGAGGGTGAAGCCGCTTTCAGCGTCGAGTTGCCGTGGCAAAGTCATGGCGTCGGCACGGTCCTGCTCGAGCGCACACTTTTGAGCGCGCGCAATCGTGGGATCAAGCTGTTGCGCATGCACTGTCTCGCCGACAACCGGCGTATGCAGCAGTTAGCCAGCAAGTTTGAAGCTGATCTCAAGTTCGATTTCGGCAGCGTGGTCGGAGAAGTCGACCCCCCGCGTTTTACCTTGCTGTCGTTGACGCGCGAGGTGGTCACCGATGCTCACAGCGTCGCGACTGCCGTGCTCGACGTGCAGTCCAGGTTGCTCAAACCGGCATGATGTCAGCTGTTGAGGGGATAGCCCGCCTCGACGACGTACGGCCCGCCTCCGACTGACGCCCGCGACGAAAACAGCACGAAGCGTGAGACCCGGAACGGCGACGTACGAAAATAGCCACGGGCCGAAAGATATTCGGCGACCTGCTGGCTGGAGGATTCACGCAAGCGCGCCAGCGTGACGTGGGGCGTGAATTTGCGGCCTTCCGGCTCGAGCCCGATGCGCTGCATCAGGCGCTCGTGTTCTGCCTGCACGTCAAGCAAGGCCTGAGCCTGGGCGACACTGGCGACGACCGCACGTGGCTTGCGGCCGCCGAACGAGGTCAATCCCTCCATGTACAGCTCGAAAGCGCCGCGTTTCACGCGTCCGAGCATCGATGCAACCTCATGGGCGATGACGTCATCGACGTCGCCGATGAACCGCAATGTGAGGTGATAGTTTTCGGGATCGATCCAGCGGGCGCCGGGCAACCCGCCGCGCAAGCTTGCCAGGGCCTGTCCGACATCAGGGGGAATCTCAACACCTGTGAAGAGACGCGGCATGACCAAGACTTCCAATCACGACGCACGCGCGGCGCGTGCTTTGACAATCAGTTCTTCAACCCGCGGCAAGATACGCTCTACGATCGCGTCGACGCCGGCCGCATTGGGATGAAGGCCATCTGCCTGATTCAATTTGGGATCTGCGGCCACTCCCTCAAGGAAGAATGGATAAAAGACGACCGGGTGAGTCGAGGCAAGCGCCGGATAGATGGAGTCGAAATCGCGCGTGTATTCGGGCCCGAGATTGCGCGGCGCCTGCATCCCCGCCAGCAGAACAACGATACGTCGATCGGCAAGCTTGCGCAGGATCGCATCGAGTGCGGCCTTCGTGACCTTCGGATCAAGGCCGCGCAAGGCATCGTTGGCCCCAAGCTCCAGGATGACGGCATCTGTCCCGTCCGGGACAGACCAGTCCAGGCGGCCCAGTCCTCCCGACGCGGTGTCGCCCGAAACGCTGGCATTCACAACTGTCGCGGCGACGCCCTTCCCGTCGAGTATCCGCGCGAGTTTTGCCGGAAATGCATCCTGCGCTGGCAGGCCAAAGCCGGCCGTCAATGAATCCCCGAGTACGACCACACGAACCGGCTTGTCCGCCGCGCTTGTGGCCGCAACCGGCACAGATACACAAAACAACGTGAGCAGAAGCCAGGATGCAAGGCGCTGGACCCGGACGGGGTTCCTCCCATATGAGCGAGGCTGCGGAAAATGA
>JBKPRE010000194.1:0-3117 GCA_046734435.1 Pseudomonadota bacterium
CCCGCTCGAGCCTCAGCGTAAAGCGCGCCCGATCGAACCATCGTTCCGAAAGCACGGTTTTTGCGCCGGCCAACCGGGATTCCGGAGGCCGCCGTTGGTCTGCGGGACCATCGGCCCGCGCATTTGGAACGCCATTCAAACCCGCCGGCGCGCCGCCAACAGGAGACTCCATGGCTACAGCTACAGCACCCTCGCGTGAAGACTTCGCCAAGATGCTCGATGAAGCGTTTGGAGGCGGAAACCTGCAGGAAGGTTCCGTCATCAAGGGCAAGGTCGTCGGCGTCGAAAAGGAATTTGCCGTCATCGATGTCGGTCTGAAGACCGAGGGTCGTGTGGCCTTGCGTGAATTCGCCGGTCCGGGACGGCAGGCTGCCCTCAAGGTCGGGGATGAGGTCGAAGTCTATCTCGAGCGTGTCGAGAACGCGCTCGGCGAAGCGGTGCTGTCGCGCGATAAAGCGCGGCGCGAGGAAAGCTGGGGCAAGCTCGAGAAGGCATTCAACGCCAACGAGAAAGTGCAGGGCCTCATCTTCAACCAGGTCAAAGGCGGCTTCACCGTCGATCTCGACGGCGCAGTTGCGTTCCTGCCGCGGTCGCAGGTCGACATCCGGCCGATCCGCGACGTCACGCCACTGATGAGCGCGCCACAGCAGTTCCAAATTCTGAAAATGGATCGCCGGCGCGGCAACATTGTTGTTTCACGCCGAACAGTGCTGGAAGAGACCCGTGCCGAGCAGCGCCAGGAGCTGGTGCAGAACCTCGAAGAAGGTCAGGTCATCGACGGCGTTGTTAAGAACATCACCGACTACGGCGCGTTCGTGGATCTGGGCGGCATCGACGGCCTGTTGCACGTAACCGACATCGCGTGGCGGCGCGTCAATCATCCGACCGAAGTGCTCAATATCGGCCAGCAGGTGAAGGTCAAGATCATCAAGATCAACCACGAGACGCATCGCATCTCGCTTGGCATGAAGCAGCTGCTGGACGATCCGTGGCAAGGCATCGAGGGCAAGTACCCGATAGGGGCCCGCTTCAAGGGTCGCGTTACCAACATCACCGACTACGGCGCCTTTGTGGAGCTTGAGCCCGGCATCGAGGGCCTGATCCACGTGTCCGAGATGTCGTGGACCAAGAAGAACGTCCATCCGGGCAAGATCGTCTCCACCTCGCAGGAAGTCGAAGTGCAGATTCTCGAGGTCGATCCGGTCAAGCGGCGTATTTCGCTCGGCCTCAAGCAGACCATGCGCAATCCGTGGGAAGTGTTCGTCGAGAAACACCCGCCGGGTTCGACGGTCGAAGGGGAAGTCAAGAACAAGACCGAATTTGGCCTGTTCCTTGGTCTCGATGGTGACGTGGACGGAATGGTCCACCTGTCCGATCTCGACTGGAAGCGCCCCGGCGAGCAGGTGATCGAGGAGTACAAGAAGGGCGACATCGTCAAGGCGCAGGTTCTCGACGTGGACGTCGAAAAGGAGCGCATTTCGCTCGGCGTCAAGCAGCTTGCCGGCGATCCAATGGAATCTGCGGGCGACCTCAAGAAGGGGTCCGTCGTCACTTGCGAGGTTACGGAGGTGAAAGAGTCCGGAATCGACGTCAAGATCGTCGGCACCGATCTCGCCGCCTTTATCAAGCGTGCCGATCTCGCGCGCGAGCGCGGCGAGCAGCGGCCTGAGCGATTTTCGGTGGGCCAGAAAGTGGATGCCCGCGTCACGCAGTTTGACCGCAAGACCCACAAGGTCGGCGTTTCGATCAAGGCACTGGAAGTGGCCGAGGAAAAAGAGGCCATCGCCCAGTACGGCACGGCCGATTCAGGCGCCTCGCTCGGCGATATTCTTGGTGCTGCGCTCAAGCAGCGGGCTGGCGACAAGCCGGAAGCCGAAACTGAAAAGGCCGAAGAATAGGCCTTTATTGGATCTCTAAAGAGACGAAAAACCCGGGGCAAAACCCGGGTTTTTCACATTGATGCCGCCAAAACTCGGCCACATCATTGCGCGATGCGCGGCATTGACCGGTACAATCTGGTGACGATTCGACATATGTGATGTGGAGACCGCGCGCGATTTGCTGCACTATCACGCGTGAACCAAATGGAGCGAAACCATGTCGCTCGATGCCGATGCCATCGTCGATCGCCGCCGCCTGCGGCGCAAGCTCACATTCTGGCGGGTAACCGCTGCCGTTGTGGCGCTGGCCGCGATCGGCGGCAGCGCGCTCTTGTTTGTTCCTGGCAGCCGCTTGATGCCACCGGGCGCCTACATTTCACGCATTAAGATTCAAGGCCTCATTCGCGGCAATCAAGACAGGATCGAGGCGCTTGAACGGCTTGGTCGATCGCGTGCGCGGGCGGTGATTGTCCATATCGATAGTCCAGGCGGCACCACGGCCGGCTCCGAACAACTCTATGACGCGCTGCGCGAACTCCAGAGCAAAAAGCCGATGGTTGTGGTCGTTGACGGGCTCGCGGCATCCGGTGCGTATATCGCAGCCCTTTCGGCCGACCATATCATTGCCAACGAAACATCACTGGTTGGCTCGATCGGCGTCCTTTTCCAGTATCCAAATTTCACCGATGTGCTCAAAACGATCGGCATCAGGGTTGAAGAGGTCAAATCATCGCCCTTGAAGGCGGCGCCGAACGGGTTTGAGCCAACAAGTCCGGAAGCCCGTGCTGCGATCGAAGCGATCGTGCTGGATTCCTATGCCTGGTTCAAAGATCTGGTGAAGAATCGGCGGAATATGGACAACGGCCAACTTACCCGCGTCGCCGATGGGCGCGTCTTTACCGGCCGGCAGGCGGTAGGCCTCAGGCTGGTCGACGGCCTCGGCAACGAGAAAACCGCGCTGGCCTGGCTGGAAAAGGAAAAAAAGGTGCCCGCGAACACGCCGGTTCGCGACTATTCACTGCGGCCGCGCTTCGGCGAGCTTTCTTTCCTGCATGTTGCGGCTTGGACATTCGAAGCTGTGGGGCTCAGCGCCATTGCGCACCGCATCGAAGAATGGGGCGCGGTGCAGGCGGTCGAGAGACTTAATCTTGACGGTCTCTTGGCGCTTTGGCACCCTCCATCCACCAATTGAGTACCACTTGACCGGGCAGGGCGGCGTCAATGATCAAGTCAGAGC
>JBKPRE010000195.1:0-38633 GCA_046734435.1 Pseudomonadota bacterium
TCAGCCAGCTGGCGCGTGATTATGGCTTGAGCGTTTCGAGCGTCCATCGTCATCGGGCCAACTGCCTTAAGCTCCCGTCAGCAAATGAGATCAAGAAAGAAGCGGCCCGCGGCAGCGCTGCGATCGCGTTGCTACCCTCAAAGGAGCATGTCGGTGCTGACTATGATGAGCTGCGCCTTCGGATTGATGACATTGTCGAGGAGGCCCGCAAACAGGGATCCCTCAACATCGCCATCTCGGGACTCAACTCAATTCGACAAACATTAGACAGCATCGCGCGCCTGGCGGGCCATCTCCAACCCGCCGGGACGCAGGTGAATGTTGCTGTGCAGACCAATGTCAATGTCAGCGCGGCGCAGATCGCCGAGCGGCTGATTCAAAAGTTCGATGATCAACCTGAAATCAGGGCACAGATCGCGCAAGCTCTTTTGGAGGACAGTAATGAGTGATTCTAAGAATACCAAACGTGAGATCGCCTACCGGCTCGATCCCACGCTGTGGGCGCAAGCGGTATTGGAGGTTAGCCCACAGGACTGGCAAGCGCAATTTCTGCGTGCCCCGCGCGGCGCATCGATCCTTGTGCTGACGGCGCGGCAGGTGGGCAAGACCACGGTGGCGACATGGGGGATGGCGCATACGGCCATCTTCAAGCCCGGTTCGCTGTCCGTGGTCGCCTGCCCACGCCAGCAGCAAAGCGCCGAAGCCATTCGCAAAGTGCGTGAGATGGTGCTCATAGCGGGGGCCAAGCTCGTCACCGACAATGTCTACGGCATCGAGCTTGCCAGCGGCTCACGCGTGCTGGCGCTGCCCGGCAGCGATGACTCAATCCGCGGACCGACCGTTGATGGTTGGATCGTTGTCGACGAGGCCGCGCGCGTATCAAAGCAACTCGTTGATGCCTTGCGCCCGATGCGCGCGCGCTGTCCGCACGCGCGGCTGGTCATGTTGTCAACCGCCTGGAGCCGCACCGATCAATTCTGGTCGGCTTGGATGAGCGATGATCCGTCTTGGCTGCGCCTGCAAGCAACTATCGACAAGTATCCCGATTTGCTGCCGGCGGACTTTCTTGAGGCCGAGCGGCGTCAGGGGGAAGATTACTACAACCGCGAATATCTCGGCATTCCGTCGGGCGGCCACATGAGTCCCTTTACCTGGGACATGTACGAACGCGCCATTCATGTGCACGTGCCAATGGTACCGCCGGGTCAAGCCTTTATGCCGCCGCAGCAGCGCGCGGTGCCGATTGCCAATCCCTTTCAACAACTCACATCCGTCGGAGGATTACAATGAGTTTGGCTTTTAATCGGGATGATCCCAGGACTTGGGGATATTTCAAGCCGCTGATGCTGGCGCATGATGTCGGACGCAGCCGCGACCGCTCGACCGCGGTCATCGGTGGCAACTGTCCAATCGGCTCGCAGCTGCTTGGCATCAGCGAGCTTATCGAGCTTCCGCAGGGGCTTTATGGCGCCGCGCGGGCCGATGCGCTCGGAGTAGTTGATCGCCGCTACAGTTCCAATGCCCTCATTATCGTCGATGTGAGCAATGATGAAAGTTATGCTGAGGTGCTGTTTGAGATGTTTGGCGCCACGCGCCTGATCGGCCTGCATATCACGCGCTCTGGCGATGGCATGAATTGGGCGCGGCGCCCGGTGAAACACGGCGTCTTCTTGGTCTACACCATTGGCCGCACTTACCTGCTCGAACAGTTTCATACCGCCATGCAGTCCGATCAGGTCAAGTTCGTCGATGGACCGATGAGCCGGCGCGCTTATGAGCAGCTTGCGGCCCTCGAGACCGAAACGCGCGAGACCGGAAGGGTCTATACGTGCCGATCAGGACAGCACGATGACCTCGGCATCTCCTGTGCCATGCTCAACTGGGGCGCACAGCATCCACACCTGCCGCTCTGGTTTAGAGAGTTTGAACACTCACGGATGATCCGCAAGCCACGCCCTGAACCGTACGGTTGGGGAGCATTTACGTAAAGATTTCGATCGCGTCTGACGAGCACCGCACGGAATGGCGTCGGACGCGCGTACGCCGCAGTGATCTACCTTGAGTCAAGGGATGCTGCTTGCCTGGCCAGCGAACTTCGCGGCGGGTGCTGTATTTTTCGCGGTGGGGTGGTGTTGTCTCGAGGTGGCTGTATCTGGCGTGGCGGGATAGCACGCATTTTTACCTTGGCGCCCACATCTCCGGGCTCCGACATTAAGCCTGCAAAGCGGGCCGGGCGCATAAATCTATACTCGCAGCACAATTCTGAACCACCGAAAGCTCCAAAGCTGACCGAAAGCACAGTTTTGCGATAGTGGGGGCGAACGCATCCGTCCGCTCCACGCCGCCACAGGCGTGCTGTTGCGGTTGATCCAAAATGAAACAGTGGGAGCTTTCGTTCATGAGTATCGAATTTGCCGCCATCACCTACCGCACGATCCGTGACCGGATCCGGGCGGAAGACCCCCAAATCGATGAACAGACCCTCGCCGACACCGTGGAGGGCCTGACCGACATCCATGACATATTGGCCGCCATTGTACGTGCCGCGCTCGCCGATGAGGCCCTGGCCAACGGGCTCAAGGGCCGTATCGCGGAGATGCAGAACCGGCTCGAGCGGCTGCAGGACTGTGCCGCCAAGCGCCGGCAGATCGCTAAAGAGACGATGATCGAGCTCGACATCAAGAAGATCACCGCCCCTGACTTTACCGTGAGCATCCGGCCTGGGATGCCCTCGTTGCTCGTCATCGATGAGCAGGCGGTGCCAAGCATCTATTGGCAACCGGTTGCCCCCAAGCTCAAGCGCCAGGAGCTTCTGAATGAGCTCAAACAGGGCAGCGAAATCACCGGCGTCAGCCTGTCCAATCCCGAACCGGTCTTAAGCGTGAGGACACGGTATGAGCTTCTCAGACAAACAGCGCAGGGCGCTCAAGCGTAATCTGGATCAGCGCTACGCGCTGCGTGCTCATCCGCGAAAACCGCGGCGCCTTCCTTGCGATCTATACTGCCAAAGTGCGCATCACAGTTGAAGCAGAGGGGATGAAGATCATCCGGGAGGGCCATGGCTCCGGCGAAGGCCGGGCCACCTCCCCGGGCGAAGTCCACGACACCGCACTCAAAGCGGCCGAAACGGATGCCACCAAGCGTGCCTTAGCGACTTTCGGGAAACCATTCGGTCTTGAACTTTATCGCAAGGATACCTTCGCCAAGCCTGAAATCATGCCGTCTTCGCCACCGCTCGCACCTTCAGGCCGGGCAGAACGGTTTGGCTTGCATCCGGATGACGCCACCCCAATCCCGCGTCCGTCGCACTACTATGGTCGGCGGCATCAAGCTGCGACAAAAGACTTGTTTCCAAAGATCAACGCAGAGACCAACAGGACCACAGCAACGCCCACGCTCGCGCCTACGGCTGGTGAAGGGCCCAAACACGACAAAATCGACAAAAGCCAGCTCGCCATCGCCGAACCCAAGCGGCTGCGCGACAAAGCACATCTGAAATTCGTGGCTTCGCAGCCTTGTCTGGTCTGCGGTCGTAGCCCCTCGGACCCACACCATCTGCGGTTTGCGCAACCGCGCGCGATTGGGCTCAAAGTGAGTGACGAATTCACGGTGCCCCTGTGTCGTGGGCACCACCGAGACTTACACCAATCAGGCAACGAAACGACGTGGTGGGCAGATAAAAATATTGATGCACGCAAAATCGCGCGAGACTTTTGGGAGCAAACCCATCCGACCATCGCAAACAATTGACGCCTGCTCGTGAGAGACAGACATCAACCACATGGGTGTCCGCTTTGGGCCATAGCTGACAAGATTTTCTGAAGAGCAAAACACCGCCGCTCAATGGTCATCCGCGGTAATTCCAAGGTCCAGCACAACGCGCTTCATGCCCGACCCCAAGTCCTCGTCGCGGAAGCCGAGCTCAGCACACATCTGCAGCATGGCCGTGTTTTCAGCCAGTACATCACCGTACACGCATGACGCGTTGCATCAGCAGCCAGCCAAGACCATGGCCCTTGAGTCGCGAACGTACCAAAATGGCGAATTCGGTGGTTTGTTCGTCGAGCTCATCTTTCAGGCGCACAAGCCCGAGCATGTGCCCGGTGCGTTCGTCAAGCGCGATGAAAGCCATTTTGTGCGCGTAGTCCAGATGCCCGAGCCAATTAACCTCGTCGGCACTGAGTTCGGCAATACGCGCAAAAAAGCGGAGCCGCAGGTCCTCGGCGCTGACATCAGCTAAAAAGTCCGGGTATAACGCCGTGTCTTCAGGGTGCACCGGCCGGATCAGCACGTGCTCGCCGCCCCGAGTCGTCTGGTGCTCGTCACTCAAGCCAAAGTCACCTTTGTCAGACATGGCGCGACTGGCGCCCTTCGCGCCCCGCTGAGTAGCTGGTGGCTGGTGCGGACCTGGAATAGCAGTGCGGGGCCACACGGGCCCCGCACCAACTCGCCCGCCCGCTAGGCTGCCGCTCTTGCCTTATCCGGCTGCCAGATGCTGATGTGCCGCGTCTCCGGCATCAGCCACAGACTGAGCACGAAGCACACCGCAGGAACCGCGATCGGATAGAGCAGCGCGTACCAGAGGCTGCCGGTCGCCGCGAACGCCGCCGAGGTGATGAATGGCACCAGGCCGCCGCCCCAGCCGTTGCCGATGTGATACGGCACCGACACCGAGGTGTAACGGATGCGGGCAGGAAAGTACTCTGCCAGGAAGGCGCCGATCGGCCCGTAGACCATTCCGACGTAGTTCACCAGGATGGCGATAATCAGAATCGCGATTGGATAGTTGATGTTGCCCGGCTGCGTCACCGACCCAAGCCAGGCGTAGAGAGGATAGTAGGTGACGGCAGCGAGCAGAAATCCGCCCAGGATCACCGGCTTGCGGCCGATGTGATCGGACACCCAGCCCCACAGGATCAAGGTTGGCGTTGCGATGAGCAGCGCGGCCATCACGATGTAGCTTGAGGTGAATACGTCCACCTTGGATACCTGTTGCAAGAAGAAGAGCGCCCAGAACTGGCCGCTGTACCAGACCACGCCTTCGCCGATCACCACGATGCTGGCAATCAGTACGAACTTGATGTTGGCGCTGAGGAAGGCCTCCTTCCACGGATTCTTCGTCTGCAGGCCCTTGTCCTTGATTTCCTGGAATATCGGAGTTTCGCCAAGCTGGAGCCGGATGTAGATCGCTATCGCGACCAGCAGGAACGACACCAGGAATGGCACGCGCCAGGCCCAGCTGTTGAAGACCTGTTCGCCAAAGTAGCCGCGGGTAGCGAGCACAACCGCCAACGCGACCACGATGCCGAGCGTCGGCGAAGTTTGCAGCCAACCCGTATAATAGCCGCGACGCTCATCCGAGACGTGTTCGGCCACGTAGGTGATGGCGCCGCCGTATTCGCCCCCCAGGCACAGGCCTTGTATCATGCGTAGGCCAAAGAGCGTGAACGCCGCAGCGATGCCGATCTGATCGAAAGTCGGTATCAGGCCAATGAAGCCAGTGCCGATGCCCATGCCGCTCAGCGTGAGAAGGAAGGTGTACTTGCGGCCAATCTTGTCACCCATCCATCCGAACAGGAAAGCGCCCAGCGGGCGGATCAGGAAGCCCGCCGTGAACAGCGCAATCGTGCTTAAGAGCGCCGCGACCGGGTGGGTCTTCTCAAAAAACTTCACCGACAGCACCGCGGCTAAGCTGCCGAAGATGTAGAAGTCGTACCACTCGATGACGTTGCCGACCGATGCAGCGACAATCACCTTACGAAAGTTTTTAGGGATTTGAGGCCCAGCCATAATCGCGTCCTCCTTGTTGCGATGCCCGTTGCTGCTGGCATCTGAATGCAGCACCAGCCGAAGGAGGCGTAGCGACGCTCATCTTTACGTGACTGCCGGTTCCGGCAGTCTCCGACCGCTTCTGATTGGCGGCGGTCACCATGCCCCCGCAATGGTGTGCGGCCGTTTTTTCAGCACATGCGGCCGCTCAGTAAGCCTAAGACGCAAGCCGGAGAGCGTCATTACAACTAAAGTACAAAATACCGCAGTAACCCAGCTTAAGCGCGGCAACAATCGACGACATGCTCGTTTCTTTTTTATGGAAATTTTACACCGGTTCCGGTGTTGCCAGATGTACGACTCGTGCGGACTACTGAGTGAATGCGGAAACATTGGAACAAAGGGACGAGACCGAAAAGTTACGGCGAGAGTTCTTGCCGCGGTTCGATTTGCTCGACAAGAAAGCGGGTCGACCCTTTTGGCGAGCTTGCCTTCCCTCGCTGGGGCTAAGTAGCCCCAGACGATTCCGAATCGACCACAAGAATTAGACTGACCATGCCACGTCGATTAATCGCCCGTGTAGTAGCTAGGTCACGGCAGCGGCAATCCTTCTACGAACGTTATGCCGCGCTGGAAGCCCAACGCGCCGAACTTGTGGCACGCCTGCACGCGTGCGGCGAAGCCGTCCAACGCCATCCTGGTTACAAGCACGCGCTCATACTGCTCAACAGCACGTTTCGGAAAGAAAAGTTGGCGGGGCGTCTGGCTGTACTCAAGTCGGCGGCGTGGCTGATCAATTTATTGGAGCAAATCGTTATCACTTCGTAAGCCGGTGGGCGGCTTCGTCGAATGATGTAAGTTTCGGCTAGCCCTCGCGCTGCATTCCTGGATCGCATTTCAACGCAAGATGTTTACTAACACCAAGGCGATCACGGAAATGATGGTAGCGGCTGCAAATGCGTCGCCTATTAATTTGCCTAATTGTTCAGGCCATCCGGTCTTCGGTTCGAAATATGGCATGATCGATCTCCCACTGTATTACACTTATTCGGTCGGACGCTTGCGATGAATTTTAAAATACCAAATGGCTACAGCAATAAGGCCCATTGCAACGAACCAACCTATCTGTCCCCAAGTCATTCGATAAAAGCCCCCTCAACTCGGCATCAAAAATTCCATGCTCTTATGAAAGAAATATATACCAAGAATGAGACCTCCGACTGAGCACCATCCTGAAATTATCCGACCGGCCCAATCGGTAAGCGCACCGCAAATGAGCGCCGTTCCGAACGGTAGAACAATCAAAAGAATTGTCAGTACAGCTTGCACCTGTCGATATCCTATTTGAAGACCGCCGCCATAACGCAAGTGACCCCAAGAACAAAGAAGGCGAAATAGGCGGCCATATTGCCCCGCATCGCCGCCCTTCAAAATAGGTCTTTTTGCTTTGGCTCGGGCCGTCTCATACAGCACCATCGCAATCGCGATGGCAAAAAACATGATAGCAGCTCCCAAGGAGACCGCCCGTTCCAACCAAGTGAATGCTTCCATGTCGCGCCCCTAGGCCATGGCAGCAATCAAACTTATCGTGTTGAAGGAGAATGTCCGCTTTGGGCGGTGGTCTCAACCGGTCGAGGCAACACTCTATCTCATTCTTTCTGCTGGGATTTGAATCCCGAGGTCTTGCGACACTGCCGACAATCCCGAAAGTGCCCTGTTTCTCTGGCGCAGCGGAGCTTCGAAAAAACCTCCTCGTTTCGTCATACACTCCGTCTTTCCCCTTCAAGACAGAGAGTGTTGCCTCGACCGGTTGAGCTGGCTGATAAGCGGACATCGGCTCATTCAATTAGGCTTCCGGTTCTCAGCAAGTTTTTCTGCGCTGCGGACTATCTCGATTCCGATGTCCCGAGCCCATTTATCGTAGACAATTTTGGTCTTGCCTCGAAACGCCTCGATATCCGCAGGTGAGAGGCGGGTCACCTCCATTTGACTCGCCGGCCTTTTGTAGAGTGTTCTGATCCTCCGCGCTAAGGGTAGCCCAAGTCTTCGCGCTAACCGCAAGGATGAGTGGATCAATGGCGTAATGCCAGAGCGTGACGTAACTGTGCACGGACCAAAATTTGTACGGAATGATGAGCGCGACAGGATTCTCTTGTCCGTCCACCATATGCTGCTGGAAGGCTGCTTGGGCTTGGTCCCAGTTCATCGTGACGGATTTTGCGCCCAGCGCTTCAAAAATGTCTACAACTATTGGTACCGGAGGCACGTGTTCTTAGTCCTTGAAGATCGTCTGGGCGCGAATTGAGCGTTTCGAATTTGTCACTTCTCTAAAACCATTTTCTCCCCAGGCAATCGGTACGACTCCGTTCTGCTCCAGAAGCTTGAAAAAACGCTTGCCCTGAAAGCTAACACGCGAGCGAATTCAGAGCCTTGCAGCTAAATTCCCTACGCAAAAGAACAGGGAATTTTTGAGGGAGAACAGAGGATTTCGACGCAAGAACGGGGAAACTAAACTGCCAAAGCCGAAATCATCGCCGGATGAAGTTTTCGGTACACACAGGCGGATTTATCCCCGGTTCCAGAGCCGCCGCCACGGCAGCGGCGCCACGAAAATCGCGGCGGCAAGCAGCCCCAGGCCGGCGGACCAGCGGATGCGCTCACGCGCGCGGGCGCGCACCTCGCCCATGACAAACTGTTCGCCCTTGCGCATTTCCCCATAGGATTTCAGGAACGAGGAGATGCGCGCGACGGCAAAATCGTCGAAGCTTTGTCCCTGGGTGCGATTGCGGCGCTCCCGCTCGTTAAGTTGCTCGGCCTCGCGGCGATAGCGCTCGGCATACTCGTTCGCGTCGGCAAACGTCGTCGTCTCGGCGTGGGTGAAATAGATCCTGCGGAGCGACGGCACCGCCTGCTCGGCGATATCGAGAAGCGGCTGATCGGCGCGCGGCGCGCCTGCAAGCTGCAATGCGGAGGCGGCCAAAATCGTGGCACCGGTCCAGCGCGCGGCCATGATCGTCATACGGACCGCCTTAGGACGATCACCCCGCAAGAACGGATAGAGCATGCCGGCCAGCACCAGTGACATGCCGAACGCGCAAACCATTGCTGCACCGGTCGGCAGGTCGAACATGTAAGATGCCGCCAGACCGGCGGCGCTGACGAATGTGCCTACAATCCAGCTGATCGCGAGTTGTCCTGACATCAATGCCGCAAACATCATGCCGATTGCGGCCGGAATAATGAGAAACGAAAAGACCAGCAGGACTCCCGCAATCGCTACTGAGCTGGTGACGACAATGCCGAAGGTCGCATAGAACACGAACTCCCAGACGAGAGACCCCGTCCCGGACATGTGGCGGCTCAGGAGCCAATGCAGAAATCCGACCGCCGCATAGAGCGGCACGATGACGACAAGATCACCAAGGCCGCTGGTAAGGATATTCCCAGTCAGGATCTGCTTGAGGTGCTCGGCACCTTGTGGGGCTCTTTCGATAAGCAAGATAGCCGCGGCCGCGGCAACGACGTAGATCACGCCGATCAGGGCCTCCTGCGGCACGCGCGTGCCCCAGGCCCGCGTGAAAGCGAGCAGCACGGAGGCGAGCAAAGCGAACGTGAGCGAATAGCCATATGTCGCCATGCTCTGCGCCGAATGGCCGAGCATGAAGGCGACCGTCGCGCCGAGCGCCGCGATCTGCGCGAGCGCCAGATCAACAAAGATCACCTTACGCGCAAGCACCATAATGCCGAAATAGGCGTGGATGCCGACGAGACACACCGCCACCAGAAAGGCCGGCCAGAGAAACTGGAATGCCTCGATCATTGCTCGGCCACCGCTGATGTGAGCGCCTTCACGTTGGCATCGAATAGCGCGATATAATCGTCCGTGCGCGGCAGTGCGCCAATCGATGCGGCCAGCGTCACAACCTTGGCCCCTGCCCTGCTCGCCACGAAAGCAACATCGCGTTCCGGTTCTTGCGGCTCGCGCACGACAATGCGCGCACCGCGCGCATGCATATCACGGATAACCCCTGCAAGGTGTGCGGGGCTCGGCGGCACGCCGGGCTTCGTCTCGATAAAGCTAACGATATCCAGCCGGAAGCGGCGCGCAAAATATGGCCAGCTGTTGTGATAGGCGACGATGGGCACGTTCCTCAGCGCGCTCAGCTTCGATTCCCACTCATCAAGCTTGGCGGAGAGGCGTGCAAGGAATGCCTGCCGGTTGGCTTCATAAGCTGCTGCATTGGCCGCGTCGATCCGCGCCAAGGCTTCGAGAATATTGGCGGTGATGATCTCGGCGTTTTTCGGATCCAGCCAATAGTGCGGGTTTCCGCTGCCGTGGGCGTGGCCGTCGCCGGGCCCGACACTCATTCCGCGCAACTCTAGCACGGCAACGGCGGACGATGCGTCCACGTAGCTGGGTCCGCCGCGGCCAATCTCCGGCCTGCCGGTCTGCGCCAGCAGGCGATCGAGCCACAGATCGTAGTCGAGCCCGACGCGCACGAGCAGCTGCGCACGTTTGAGTCGCACCACGTCCTGCGGCTTGGGCTGATATTCCTCGGCGTCGATATTCGGCGGCACGAGGCTCGTCACCGTGACGCGGTTGCCTCCCACGGCTTCGGTCAGGCTGCGCAGGTCGCCCGTTGTGGTCACGACTTCAAGGCGGTCCTGCGCAAATGCCGGCCAGGCCAAAGCCAGCAATGCGGCGATGAGAACGGAACGCAACGCCATCTTTTTGCTGCAGGCAGGACCGCGGCATACCGAGGCCCTGCCTGATTTCCACTAGCGCTTGCTCGCGCTCGCTACCCAGATACTCTTTGGCATCAGGCAATGGACATTCTTTTCCGTGTCGGACATCGCGCCGATCCGGCAATCCATCGCCACGCTCGCGAGCCCATAGGCGTCGAGCCGCGTGAGTTTTTTCTGCGAAACGAGCTGGTTGATCATGCCCATCGACGCGTCATTCATAGCCTTGTTCAGGTCCGCATCCTTGGCATGCGAGACGTAGTATTTCGACGTTTCCTTGGCGGGGCGCTCCATGTCTTCCTTGTCGCGCGTGTTCTTGGGATTGAGGCAGTGGATGCCTTTCTTGATGTTGACGACCTGCGAGACGCGGCAGTCGGAAACGCTCACCATCAATTTCGCTGCCTGATCGGCCGACACGCCGCGCTGCTCCGAGAGAAACTTGGCGGTTTGCGCCTTGGCCTGGGCCCAGGCCTTGTTCAAGTCCGCATCGAATCCCATTGTGATCCAGGATTTCGGCGTCTCGATGCGCGGGAAGTCGAGCGGCTTGCCCTTCACCACCTCGACCGTGACGTTGAGCTCCTTGTAGGCGGTCTCGATGGCGGTCAGGTTCACCTCGCCGTTACCCTGGCCCGCGTGAGAGTCGCCACTCCAGAGCAGCGCGCCGGGCACATGCACAGGCACATAGAGTGTTGTCCCGGCGACGAAGTCGCGGATATCCATGTTGCCGGCGTATTCCCCGGGCGGAACGCTCGAGTAGCGGCCCGGCTCCTTGCGCGCGACGCCGAGCGTGCCCGGGAAGGGCCGTACTGGCAGGACGATGCCGGGCAGAAACTCGGTCGTCATGCTATCGAGATCTAGATACATATACTTGACCTGGCCGTCCTGAAACACGCTGGGGAATTGGCCGAACATGCCCGGCACGTTGAAGTTCGTGGCGTAGGCTCGCGGGACGATCTTGTTGAGCCTCACCTTGAGCACGTCGCCCGGTTGCGCTTCCTCGATATAGATCGGCCCGGTCAAAGTGTGCGGCCCGCGCCCGGGGAAATCGGTACGCAGCTTCTTGATCTGCTCGATGGTCGCGCCGGGGACCACCTGGTTATGGCTGTGCATCATCGTTTCCAGCACGACGGTGTCACCGGAGTGGACACGCAGGACCGGCGGCTGCGAATTGTCGAACCAGCCCCATTGCGTAGTTTCGAGCGTGGCCGGTAGGACATGTATTTTCTTGCCCCCCGGGAGGGTCACGACGCGGAGGTTGGGATCCGCCGGCCCGGCCGCGGGGTAGCCGGGCGTGGTGATTGTCGCCGTCGGCGGCAATCCCGAGGCCGGAGCGGGCGGTGATGTTTGTGCGAGTGCTGAGGTGCCAACGATCACCGCTCCTGCGATGCAAAACATGGACGATACATGGGCCATAGGCGTGTCTCCCCGAATTCATCGGAAGAACAAACGATAGCAACTTCCATGCCGCCCGAATAGGTAGAGGGCTACGCAACGCTGCCTGTCCATGGTTCGGGGCGGCGATGAGGTGGCGGCAGTTTGTTTATGTTCTCACAGGTGCAGCGACCGCTTTGTCCATCGCTGCCGCTCGCCAGAAATGCAGCCTTCGCCACGTCAACATGACGATCTCGATGGCGCTAGGGCTCTGGTCAAGGCCGCCATCGAAGGACGGCTGCCCGGTGGCATCGGCGTTACGGCCTTGCGCGACGCGCCAGCCGAATGGTCGCTTCATTTCGAACGGCTCGGTCTGGCACAGAGTTTATTCTCATTGTCCCCTGAGAACAACGCACACACGGCCTATCCACGTCCGAATCTAGCCAGCCATTGCGATTTTAACAGCAGACATAGCAAGCAAATTCAGTGTCTTCCAGAAAAATTCCCTACGCAACAAAACAGGGAATTGTCTTACCAAAACAGGGAAATTTATCGAGAGTAAATCGTCCTGCCGCGAAATTTTCACAGAACGCGCACATCACTGTCTCGGTGGTGGGGGCGCGGTAGGGGCCGCTTTGGGCTTCGCGACCGCGCGCGGCTTCGCCGCCGTCTTCCTGCCGCCCTCCGCGCCGCAGCGAACATAGACCATCGTCCCGTAGCGGCCCTGCACTTCCGAATCCATCCAGCGCAAAATCAATACGCGGCCATTGAACAAGACCACCTCGCGGTCCTGCGCGCTGCCCGGCGGATCTTCGGCAGGCCCGATGAAAGTCTTGCCGCCCTCCGCGCCCTTCAGGCGCAGCTCGGTCGGGGTCGCCTGGTCGGCGAGGTGCATCATGACGCCGCCGGTCGGGCCCAGTGTAATGACGTAAGGTTGATTGCAGCCCCGGGCGGCAGCCGCCTCGGTGCGCGCGCGGTCTTCCTCCTTGTGATAGGCGGCAAGTCCCCAGCGACCGACGATGTCCTGCGGCGGGAAGGCCGGCGGCAGTGTCGGACCGACGGCCGGAGCTGCCGGCGTTTCGGGCTGCGGTCCGGTGGCGCAGCCGGAAAGCCCGAGGGCCAGCAAGACAATTGCTGCGGCACTCGAGATCGTGAGACGGGCGGGCTGATGCATTCCGGCTCCCCAGAGACAGGTCTCAACTTTGGATGGCCGGAGCGGCCAGCGCAAGCACGCATTCGCAGATCATGATTGCGCCCGTCCCGAGCCTCGCAGCTTGACTCCCCGGCGCGAAGGCAATATTTCCCAGGCAGCGTTTGGCACTCCCTGATGGTGAGTGCTAAATGACTGACATACCGACACTTTCTGTTCATGAGACGCGCGTTAGCGCCAAGAGGAAGCCCATGGCCAAAACCAAGTTTCGTCCCCTTCACGATCGCGTCGTCGTACGCCGGATCGACGCCGAAGAGAAAACGAAAGGCGGGATCATCATCCCGGACACCGCCAAGGAGAAACCGCAGGAAGGCGAGATCATTGCTATCGGCCCCGGCGGCCGCGACGAGAACGGCAAGCTCATTCCGATCGACCTGAAACCCGGCAACCGCGTGCTGTTCGGCAAGTGGTCAGGCACCGAGGTCAAGCTCGACGGCGAGGAACTCCTGATCATGAAGGAGTCCGACATCATGGGCGTGATCGCCTGACCCCGTACGCTTTTGTTCAAGGAGTGATTTGAAATGGCTGCCAAGGACGTCAAATTTTCCGGCGATGCCCGCGAACGGATGCTGCGCGGCGTCGATATTCTCGCCAACGCCGTCAAGGTCACACTCGGCCCGAAAGGCCGAAATGTCGTCCTCGACAAATCGTTCGGCGCCCCCCGCATCACCAAGGATGGCGTGACCGTCGCCAAGGAAATCGAGCTCGACGACAAATTCGAGAACATGGGCGCGCAGATGGTGCGCGAAGTCGCCCAGAAGACCAACGATCTCGCCGGTGACGGCACTACGACCGCAACCGTGCTCGCGCAGGCGATCGTCAGGGAAGGCGCCAAGTCGGTCGCTGCCGGCATGAACCCGATGGATCTCAAGCGCGGCATCGACATTGCTGTGCACGCGGTCGTCAAGGACATCGAGAAGCGCGCGAAGAAGGTCGGCTCTTCGGCGGAGGTCGCTCAAGTCGGTACCATCTCGTCTAATGGCGACGCCAATATCGGTCAGATGATTGCGAAAGCGATGCAGAAGGTCGGCAACGAGGGTGTGATCACGGTCGAGGAGGCAAAGGCGCTCGAGACCGAAGTCGAGATCGTCGAAGGGATGCAGTTCGATCGCGGCTACATCTCGCCCTACTTCATCACCAATGCCGAAAAGATGCTCGCCGAGCTCGAGGATGCCTACATCCTGCTCCACGAAAAGAAGCTCTCCGGCCTGCAGTCGATGCTTCCCGTCCTGGAAGCCGTCGTGCAGTCGGGCAAGCCCCTCGTCATCATTGCGGAGGACGTGGAAGGCGAAGCGATTGCGACTTTGGTGGTCAACAAGCTGCGCGGCGGCCTCAAGGTCGCGGCGGTAAAGGCCCCGGGCTTTGGCGATCGCCGCAAGGCGATGCTCGAGGACATCGCGATCCTCACCGGCGGCCAGCTGATTTCCGAAGATCTCGGCATCAAGCTCGAGAACGTCACAACGGCCATGCTGGGGCGCGCCAAGAAGGTGATCATCGAGAAGGAAAAGACCACCATCGTGCACGGCGCCGGCAAGAAGCCCGACATCGAAGCCCGCGTCGGCCAGATCAAGGCGCAAATCGAGGAGACCACCTCCGACTATGACCGCGAGAAGTTGCAGGAGCGGCTTGCGAAGCTCGCCGGCGGCGTCGCGGTGATCAAGGTCGGCGGCGCGACCGAGGTCGAAGTGAAGGAAAAGAAGGACCGCGTCGAGGACGCGCTCAACGCCACCCGCGCCGCGGTCGAGGAAGGCATCGTGCCTGGCGGCGGCGTCGCGTTGCTGCGTGCCAAGAAGGCGCTCGGGCGCATCCACGACGAAAACCCGGATGTCCAGGCCGGCATCAACATTGTGTTGAAGGCCCTGGAATCGCCGATCCGCCAGATCGCGGAGAATTCCGGCGTGGAAGGCTCGATCGTGGTTGGCAATATTATGGAGCACAAGTCCGAGACCTACGGCTTCGACGCTCAGGAAGAAAAATATGTCGACATGATCGATGCGGGTATCGTCGATCCCGCCAAGGTCGTGCGCACCGCCTTGCAGGACGCCGGCTCGGTCGCCGGCCTGCTCGTCACCACGGAAGCGATGGTCGCCGAGCTGCCGAAAGAGCCGGCGCCGGCAATGCCCCCGGGCGGCGGCATGGGCGGCGGCATGGGCTTCTGATCCAGCCTCACTCGACACGAAAGGCCGCCGAAGGGCGGCCTTTTTGCATGCGATGAACTCCCGCGCGTCGTCATGCGTTGATGGCCCATGGCCGCAGGCAATTCGAAACCAGTCGTGATTGCCGCGTTCGCCGGCAACACGCTGGTAGCAATCACCAAATTCATTGCTGCTTGGTGGACCGGCTCTTCGGCCATGTTGAGCGAGGCCATTCACTCACTCGTCGACACCAGCAACCAGGTCCTTTTGTTGTACGGCCTCAAGCGGGCAGAACGGCCGCCCGACGCCAGCCACCCCCTCGGCTATGGCCGGGAGATCTATTTCTGGAGCTTTATCGTCGCGCTTCTGATGTTCACGATCGGAGCCGGCGTGACACTTTACGAAGGCATCCAGCACATCCGCGATCCGCAGGCGATCGTCGACGCGCACGTCAGTTACATCGTGCTTGCCTGCGCCGCCATATTTGAAGGTATTTCATGGCTGGTCGCTTTGCGTGAATTCTCCAAATCCAAAGGTGACCTCGGATATTACGAGGCCATGCGGCATAGCAAGGATCCGCCGACCTTCATTGTTTTGTTCGAGGACAGCGCGGCACTGCTCGGCCTTCTCATTGCATTCCTCGGAACATTTGCAGCCGATCAGTTAGGAATGCCAATCCTCGATGGGCTCGCTTCCATCGGCATCAGCGTCCTGCTTGCGGGCACGGCATTGGTGCTTGCACGGGAAAGCAAAGGCCTATTGCTCGGCGAGCCTGCAAGTCGTGAGACGCGCGACGCGATCCTCGCGATTGTTCAAAAACTTGACGGCATCGAGCGCGTGCAGATCATTTTCACGGTGCATCTTGCACCGGAGCAAGTTGTGATCGCGCTTCGGCTGGAGTTTCGCGACGATCTCAAGGCGCCCGATATTGAAAAATTAGCCGCTGAGCTCGAGCGCCGGATACACGATGCGCGTCCAGACGTCATCGCGATTTTCGTGAAGCCCCAGCCCGTTGACGCGCACGCGGCTCCGTCCGCTCGTCCGCTCAATACCGCGAAAGCCGCTTCGGCGCTCTAGAAGCGCTCAGAGCCAACTCGGCGGGGATTTTATATCCAGGTCCCATTCCGGCGAATATCCTAGGCCGGGCCCTGACGGATGGGCAATCGGAAGTTCGTGCTGGGTCGAGAATTCTTCGACCCAAGGGCATCCGCGATCTAGTTGGTCGCCGGGCGGAATTTCATCGTTGCCGGACCTATCAGCAGGATCACATCGCCTTCTCGGCGCCACTCCGTCATCTGAACGATCGAGGCAAGCGTCTCCTCGTCGGCCTTTATGCGCTCGGGCGTGCATTGCCCGGCGCCCTGCATGGCCGGCAACTCTTCGGGCAAGGGGGCTGCCTCGATTTTGATCGCCATTTCGGCAATTTCCACGCGGGCCGGAACCGTCCGGCACCACAGATCGATCCGCGCGTCGCCAGTTGCCTCGACGGTCAGGATCGGCATGCGCTTGCCCGGCCGCATCGGTGCTGCATCGAGCAGAAGCTCCTGGCCGAATGGAAACGGCTCCGCAGCACCAGCGCCACAGATCAGCAGCAGACAAACCGCGGCCAGAGCACCGCGCACTGAAACGCGACGGGCCATCAGTTTTTGGAAAGTTCCTCGACGAGCGCTCGCGCCGTCCGCAGCAGCCGGGCATCGTCGCCCGATGGCCCGACCAGTTGGACGCCAAGCGGCATCCCACCCTCGCCCGTCATCAGCGGAATGGTGACTGCCGGCAGACCCACGTAAGTCCAGAGCGTGCAGAACGCCGGATTGCCGGTCGCTGTACCTTTTGGAGCGACACCGGGCGCCGCCGGCGTGATGATCGCGGTGCATTCCTGCTGAAATAACTGGTTTAGGCCTTGCCGCAAAGGCTCCGCTGCGGCGACGGCGGCGAGATACCGGACGGCGGTCGTCTTGCGGCCCTCCTCGACCAGGTCACGCATTTGCTTGCTGATCAGCTCACCGCCTTTGTCGACCAGGGCGCCGAGATTGTGCGCCATTTCGGTCGCCATGATCACACGCTGGGCATCCCACGCGGCCTCATAGCGATCCGGCAAATCGAACTTGAAGCAGCCTTCGCCCAGTTCCTCCGCGAGCCCCTCAAACGCTTCGTGCGTCTGCGCATCGGCCTTGTTCCAGACCGGTGTCGGCACAAATGCAAAGCGTGGCGGTAGTGGAAAATCTTCGGTGGCAGTCTGCCTGAAGTTACGAGCTGCGATGGGGCGGGTATCGGGATCTTCGTCATCGTGCCCCGCGATCACGTCGAGAACCAGTGCAAGGTCTTCGATCGAACGCGCAAAGGGGCCGACGTGGTCGAGCGTGCGCGAGAGCGGGAGGACACCGGTGCGCGGCACCAGGCCATGCGTCGGCTTCATCGCAAAGACGCCGCAAAACGCTCCCGGCCGGATGATCGACCCGTTGGTCTGGCTGCCCAAGGCGAGCGGAACCATCTGCGCCGCGACCGCGGCGGCCGATCCCGATGACGAGCCGCCCGGCGTGCGCTCGGGGTTATGCGGATTGCGAGTCTTGCCGGGATGGAAATAGGCAAACTCGGTCGTCACCGTCTTGCCGATGATGACCGCGCCGGCGGCCCGCAGGCGCGACACGACGGTTGCATCCTCGCGAGGCCGGCGGCCGGAAAGAACCGGCGAGCCGCATTCCGTCGGATAGTCGGACGTGTCGATGATGTCCTTTATCCCGACGGGTACGCCGTGCAGCGGGCCGATCGGCCGTCCGCTCTTGCGCCATTCGTCGCGCTCGCGCGCTTGCTTCAGTGCGTATTCCGCGTCGAGGTGAGCGAAGGCCTGCACCTTCGGCTCGACCGCTGCGATTCGGTCAAGGCAGGCGCGTGTATAGTCTTCGGACGATATCGCACCACGTGCGATTTCCGCAGCCGCTTTGGTCGCGGACACCGCTGTCAGACTTTCTTCAGACAATTCGGCAAGCTCCGCCTTAGTTGCCGTAGAGATAGTTCGGAAGCCAGAGCGTCATCCCCGGCCAGAAGTACATGACTATCATGCACAGGATCACGATCAACATATAGGGCATCATGCCGTTAAAGATCTGGTTGAGCGTGACGTGCTTCGGTGCGACGCCTTTGAGGTAAAACGCTGACATCGCCACCGGCGGAGACAGGAAGGCTGCCTGCAGATTCACGAACACCAGCACGCCCCACAGGACAGGATCGATGTTGAAGTGCTTGAGCAGCGGCAGGAAGATCGGAACGAAGATGACGATGATCTCGGTCCATTCCAGCGGCCAGCCAAGAATAAAAATGATCGCCTGCGACAGGATCATGAACTGGATCGGCGTCATGTTGAGTGAGAGCACCCACTCCTCAACCAGGGCCTGACCGCCGAGGATGGCGAAAACGCCGGAGAACAATGCCGAGCCGACAAACAGCCAGCACACCATTGCCGTCGTTTTCGCGGTCAGGAACACCGCCTCTTTCGTCCGTTTCCAGTCGAGGGTCTTGGCTTGCAGCGCCAGCAGGAAGGCGCCCGCTGCACCAACGCCTGCGGATTCCGTCGCAGTCGTGATGCCAAACAGGATGACGGCAAGGACGACGACCGTCAGAATTCCAAGCGGCATGATCGATGTCGACAGAAGCTTGATGATCTCGAGCCGGTCGGCATCAAGCTTGCGATAATACTTGATCTGCCACAGCAGGCAGATCACCGCGATGATGCCGAACCACATGTAGAAGCCTTCCGGCGGGCCGGCTTCGGCAGCCGTTGCTTGTTTTTCCGCGACCGCCGAACCCAGCTGCTGCACGCCTTCAACCGCGGCCTGCGCAACGACCTGCTGGTGAACGACAACGTACCACCAGGTCAGCCAAAGAGTTCCGGCAACGATGGCGAAAGGCACCAGCGAATAGGCGAAGTTCTTCACAAGCAGGAGATAACTGACACGGCCGTTTTCCGTTTCGATTGCCGTGGCGCGGGCGGGAGAAATCAGCGCCGAAATGAGGCCGACGAAGACGTTGCGCGAATATGCGACCTCGAATTTCCGCAGCCAGTCCGGCACCGGCACTTTCGTCAACTCGGGCGGCAGCGGCGGGGCGATCTTCGGGTTAATCATCGCCCAGGCAATGATGTAGACCAGGTAGAGGAATGACAGGAAAAAGCCCGGAAACATCGCGGCGGCGTAGAGTTTAACGACCGATTGCCCGGCAACGGCCGCATAGACGATGATCATCACCGAGGGCGGAATCAGAATGCCGAGTGTGCCGCCGGCCGTAATGACGCCGGATGCAAGTTTCACATCGTACCCGGCGCGCAACATCGGATTGAAAGCGATGACGCCCATCAGCACGACGACCGCGCCGACCAGACCCGAAGCAATTCCCCAGAATGTGCAGACGATGAGGGTGGCAACCGCCAGTGAGGCGGGCACGCGCCTGAATGCAAGCTGGATCGAGTAGAACATCTTGTCGACCAGCGCGCCGCGCTCCATCACATAACCCATCAAGACAAATAACGGGATGGACACCAGCACGTCGTTGGTCATGGCGCCGTAGGTGCGCTGGACCATCAGGTCGAAGACCTTGTTTTCGGTGAAGAGCTGGTGCGGCACGTAAAACGCGATGTAACCGAAGAACATGCCGAGGCCCATGAGCGTAAAGGCTGTCGGGAACCCCATCATGATCACAACCACGATGAGGCAGAGCATCAAGAGGCCGAGTGCGGGGTCGCTCATCATGTCTGCAGGTCCCCGCCCATGCCGCGCTGGCGCGCAACCTCGTCGATCGTCTTAGCCTTCTCGATCGCGAGCTTGCGCGACTCCTCGTCAACATATTCGCTGTGCGCCAGCTGCTCTTCGATGACGTCGATCTCGGCGACGTCCTTGAGCCGGCTCGGCCATTCACCTGTCTTCAGGCAGACCGCGCAGCGCACGATTTCCGCAAGCCCCTGAATCATGACGAGCACCCCCGCCAGTGGAATCATGAACTTGAACTGCCAGACCGGTGGCCCTTCCGCGGTCACCGTCGAATGCTCGTTGATTACCCAGGACTCGCCGGCGAAAACCCAACCCGAATAAATCAGCGCCGCAATTCCTGGCAGGAAGAACACGATATAGAGGACTATATCGAGACCCGCCTGCATGCGCGGCCGCATCGAACTGTAAAGAAAGTCACCGCGTACATGCGCATTTTGCGCAAGGGTGTAGGCGCCGCATAACATGAACAACGTGCCGTAGAGCATATTGTCCAGGTCGAAAATCCAGGCCGTCGGTGCGTTGAGGGCATAGCGCTTGTAGACCTCGACGCAGACCACGGTCATCAAAATCATGATGAACCATGAAAAGGCCTTGCCGACTAAGGTGCTGAGACCGTCGATAGCGTGAAGGACGCTTTGAACGTTCATTTTTTTCTGTCGTTCTTGTTGGGAATGACAAAGCACCATTCCGTTAGTTCCGGAATGGTGCTCTGTCTGTTCAGTGTCGCACGTTAGATGGGCTTTTTCGCGTTTGGTCCGAAGTAGTGATCGAACGCCATCTTGCGGCTGACGACCGTGTCCTGCTCCCACTGCACCGCGCGTTTGGCGAATGCAATCTGGGACTCCATGATCTTCTTGAAGATCGGGTTCTCGCCCGCCTTCTTCTTGGCGACTTCGTCGAAGATCTCGAGCTGGCGTTTCAGGATCGCGTCAGGCGTCTTGTAGACCTTGACGTGATCCTTCGTCTGCAACTCGATATAGTCCTTGGAATACCGGTCGATCGCCTTCCACTGCATATCTTGTGAGGCAGCCTCAACGGCCGTTTCGATCTGAGCCTTGAGCTTGGCCGGCAGCGCATCGAATTTCGTCTTGTTGAACGAAATTTCAAACTGCTCTGCGTTCTGGTGATAGCTCTGCAGCATGTAGACCTTGGAAACGTCCGCGAAGCCGAGAACGCGATCGGAGGTGGCGTTGTTGAACTCGGCCGCTTCGATCAGGCCGCGATCCATCGCCGCGACGATTTCACCGCCGGGTAGCGCGTTGACCGCGGCACCCATGCCGGTGAACACGTCAATCGAGATACCGACGGTGCGGAACTTGAGGCCCTTGAAGTCATCGACCTTGGTGATCGGCTTCTTGTACCAGCCAAGCGGCTGCGTCGGCATCGGACCATACGGGAATGAAACGACGTTGGCGCCGATCGAGGTGAAGATCTCGTTGAGCAATTCCTTGCCGCCGCCATATTTGTGCCAGGCGAGCAGCATGTTGGCGTCCATCGCGTAGCCCGGGCCCGAACCCCAGAGCGCGAGCGCCTGCTGTTTGCCGTAGTGGTAGACCAGCACGCCGTGGCCGCCATCGAGCACGCCCTTGGAAACGGCGTCGAGCAGCTGGAACGCCGGAACGACCGCACCCGCCGGCAACACTTCGATCTTGAGATCGCCGCCGGTCATATCGTTGACCCGCTTGCCGAAATCGAGGGCGTATTCGTGGAAGATGTCCTTCGATGGCCATGTGCTTTGCCAGCGCATGCTGACTGGGCCCTGTGCCTTGACAACGGATGGCGCCGTTACCGCAGCGGCCGTGGCCATCGCGGCTCCGCCGAGGAACTTGCGGCGGGTCGCAGTTGAACGCTGATTGTCTTTGGTCATCGTGACTCCCCCGTGATTCAAGCGTTTTTGATGTTTCAGGCTGTTTTTGTTCTTATATCGCAGTGACTAACACCGCTGCCCTAGTAAATAGTCTGTATCTATTTTCGCGCCGCGACAAGTCGTATCTCGCGTCCCTTGCGCGTTGAAACAGCGAAGAATTCGGTGATCGGCGGCGCGCTATGAGTCCCCATCGCGTCGATTTTCATGAACGGGAACAAAGCGCTAAAACCACCGTTTAGTCCAAAGTTATGGGTTGGAACCGGCGCGATCGGTCACCGCGCCAATGCAACTAGGCCGCGGACCTTCCGGCGCCGGCAAGCTTGTTGACCAACTCGGTGTCTTTCGCCAGTTCGGCTGCCTTGCCGGCATAAACAACCTTGCCGTCATCAAGAATGTAGGCGCGGTCCGCGATTGACAAACACAACGGCGCATTCTGCTCGATAAGCAGCACTGAGAGCCCCTCCTCCCGCATCCGATGCACGACCTTCATCACCTCGCGCACGATCAGCGGCGCCAGGCCCTGGCTTGGTTCGTCGAGGAGCATGATGCGCGGGTTGAGCAGGAGCGGCCGCGCGATCGAGAGCATCTCCTGCTCGCCGCCCGATAGCTGACGGCCGAGCTGAGACTTGCGCTCGGCGAGGCGCGGAAACAATTTCCAGATCCGCTCAAGGTCCCATGGTCCCGGCCGCGCCTGCGGCACCTTGAGATTTTCCAGCACTGTAAGGGGACCGAAGATCTTACGGCCTTCCGGAACGTAACCGACGCCGAGCCCGGCGATACGGTGCGCCGGCCAATGCGTAGTCTCTTTTCCGAAGATTTCGATCTTGCCTTGCCGCGGAGGCGTCAGGCCGACGAGGCTGCGGACCGTCGTCGTCTTGCCGGCACCGTTGCGGCCGAGGACAGCGACGATCTCACCTTCATTCACCTCAAGCGAGATGCCGTGCAGGATATGGCTCTTGCCGTAAAACGTATGCAGCCCCTGCGCGCTCAGAACGGCGGTCATTCGATTGTTCCTAGATAGGCCGCACGCACTTTTGCGTCGATGGAAATTGCGTCCGGAGTTCCTTCGGCCAGCACACGGCCCTGGTCGAGCACTGTGATGCGCTGCGCGATGCCAAACACGATGTCCATGTCGTGCTCGATGAAAAGGATGCTCATACCCTGCTCGGTGTGCAGCTTGCGGATCAACCCGACCATGTGATCCGTCTCGTGATCGCCCATGCCGGCGGTCGGCTCGTCGAGCAGCAGCAGGCGCGGCTTGACCGCAAGCGCAACCGCGACTTCGACCACGCGCTGGTCGCCGTGCGCCATTTCGCCGACCACGCGGTTGACCTTGCCATTTAAATCAACCGTATCGATAAGTTCTTCCACCCGCCGTCTGATGACAACACGTTCTTCACGGCTGATCCATGGTTTGGCGTTGACCCGCGCAGCGGTCTCCACGCCGACGCGAATGTTCTCATAGACGGTGAGGTCGGGTAGAATCTCCGTGATCTGAAACGTGCGCACGATACCCTTGGCAACGCGCTTTACGATCGTCTGTTGGGTTATCGTTTCACCTTCAAAGACGACCTCGCCTGACGTCGGCGGTAAAAGCCCGCTGATCAGATTGAAGAATGTCGTCTTGCCTGCACCGTTCGGACCGATCACCGCCCGCAACTCGCCCGCTGCCATGTCGAACGAGACCGCGTCGACCGCTTTCAGCGTGCCGAAGTGACGCGACACATTGTCTAGCCGGAGGAACGGACCTCCCTTCCCGCGGACCACAGTCTGCATTTCGCTGTGTGCGACTGCCACGTTCATGCTGTCGCTTCCACGCGTCGATTGATGATTCCAAGAACGCCTTTCGGGAACAGCAACACAATGAGGACGAAGATCATCCCGATGAATGACATCCAATTGCCGGTGATGCTCGAAAGATAATCCTGCGCCACGACGAAAATGAGGACTCCGATCAATGGCCCGAAGAAGCTGCGCATGCCGCCGAGCACGATCATGACCACGAAGTTGCCGGACAGGATCCAATGCAGGTCCTGCGGCGATGTGAAGTTGAACAGCAGGGCATTCAGCGTGCCGGCAAAGGCCGTAATCGTCCCGGCGATGGCGAATGCGGCCCAGACGTAGCGCTCGACCTTTATGCCGAGAAATTCGACCCGCCGCCGGTTCTCGCGGATTGCAACAAAGGTATGCCCGAGCGGCGATTGCAGAATCGCCCACATGATTGCCACGGCGACCGTAAACCCCAGCAGCACAAGGTAATAGAAGTGTGTCTCCGTCAGCTCATAGACCCACGGACCAAAATGGATGTCCTGGCGGCTGAACCCGGCCAGGCCATCTTCGCCGCCGGTCACCTCGTTCCATCGCACGATGACGAAATAGAACAACTGACCAATGGCGATCGTAATCATCGCGAAATAGATGCCGCGGCGGCGCATCACTAACGGCCCGAGCAAGGTCGCCGCAAGGCCGCCGACAACCGTGCCGACAAGGATGGCGAGTGGCGTACTGGGCGCCAGATATTTCAGTGTCATGCCGGCGCCATACGCACCCAGGCCGAAATACGCAGCCTGCCCGAACGACAGACCCCCGGTGAAACCGAGCACGATATTGAGGCCCATGGTCGCAATTGCGTAGATGAGGACCTTCGAGCCCAGCGCTGTGTAGCCACCGATCATCGGCAGCCACCACGGTAGCGCGACCAGCGCGGCCCACATGATTGCAATCAAGGCGGGGCGTTTCATTCGAACAGACCTTCTTCGCCGAACAGCCCGCGCGGCTGAACCACGAGCACGATGAGCATCATCAGGTAGATCACCGCCTCACTCGCGGCGGGGTAGTAAGTGGTAACGATTCCGGCCGCCAAGCCGATAATCAGGCCGCCGCAGACCGCGCCGAATAGGCTGCCGACACCACCAATGATGATGGCGACGAAGCTTGGCATGATCAGGCTGTTGCCCATCGGCGGCGTCAGGCCGAGCACGCCCGCGGCCAGGACCCCGGCTAGACCCGCGAACAGACAGCCAAATCCGAAATTCAACGCACGCAGCTTGTAGATGTTCACGCCGAGCGCCGACGTGGTCTCGAGGTCGCGCGTTCCCGCGCGAATGCGGATGCCGAGCAGCGTGTAACGCAGCAAAAGATAAAGGCCGATGGCAGCCGCTGCCGTGATGGCTACCACGAACAGTCGATAACCCGTGATGAAGAAATATTGCTCGCTGACCGGCGCATTGATGATGTCCGGCACCTCGAGCGGCAAGCCCTGCGCGCCCCAGATTGTGCGCGTCAGGTCTTCAATGATCAGCGCAAGGCCGAACGTGAGCAGCAGGCTGTAGATCGGATCGGACCGCTTGTAGATCGGCCGGATCAAAACGCGTTCGACCACAAGACCGATGCCGGCTGCGAGAACCGGGCCCGCAATTAACGCACCCCAGAAACCGAGATACGGCGACAGCGTGTAAGCCAGATAGGCGCCAATGACGAGAAACCCGCCATGGGCCATGTTGATCACGGAGTTCAGGCTCAGGATCAGCGCCAGGCCAAGCGCCATGAGCGCGTAGAACACGCCCTGGATCAGCCCGTTGAAGGCATTAAAAAGCAGAAGCTCCATTGGCGGCCTTGTCGTCTCCGTGTTGCTTGGCTCTAAGCTGCGCCGCGCCGCCCCTTGGCGAGGCGGCGCGGCGTCAGCCGATGCATCCAGATTTTTTTATCGCATCACGACTGATAGTCGAGCTTGCATCCGGTATCTTTCACCGACAGCGCAACCTTGTCGCCGGCCACGATGTCCGCGACCTTGAACATGCTTGGATACCTTCCGTCGGGAAGAATTTCACCGGGAAACTCGCTGGCCATGAGCTGGTGATCGCCGGGCCGGAAGTAGACCTTGTTCGGCTGCAGCTTGATCTCTGGCGGCAGCTCGAGCCCTTCCAGGGCCTTTGCGATCTTCACTGACTCGATTGACTTCGCCTTGGCCGCGCCCAGCGCGAGCGAGTGCAGGCCGGCATAGCCGAACCACGTGCGCGCGCTCGGATAAGTGCCGTCCGGATGCGCCTTTTGATAGGCCGCGACCCATTCCTTGACGTGCGGCGTATTCGGCTGGTCCCAGTACCATTCGAGCGTCCACCAGCCCTGCTTGGCTTCCTTCGGCAGGGCACGCAGCACTTCAAGCTCGCTGAGCCCGCCGCCGATCGGAAACTTCTTCATCAGGCCGAATTGCGCCGCCTGCTTCATGCAGTTCACCAGGTCCTGACCGTCGGCAAGGACGATCAACACGTCGGGTTTCGATTGCTGGGCCTTGATTAGATAGGACGAGAAGTCGGTCGTGCCGAGGGGGGCAAGCGAATTGCCGAGAACCTGGCCACCCATGCCCTGGAGCAGCTTGGCGTAGGATTCCTGGAGCGTGTGGCCGAAGGCATAGTCCGGCGTAATGAAATACCACTTGCCGCCAAACTTCTTGTATAGCGTCCCAGCAAGCCCGGCCGCCAGCATGTAGGTCGTCGTGCAAATGCGGAACGTGGTCCAGTGGCACTGCTGGCCGGTCACCGGATCAGTGTGGCCACCAGTAACCATGTAGAGCATGCCCTTTTCGTGGGCGACCTGGTTCACTGACAATGCGGTTGCCGACGACACGGCACCCATCAGCAGGTTGACCTTGTCCTGCTCGATCAGCTTGTGCGCTTTTTGTGCCGCAAGTCCGGCATTGGCGGCGTCATCTTCGACAACCAGCTCCACCTTGCGCCCGAGAATGCCGCCTTTGGCGTTGACCTCGGCGAGCGCCATGTTCGCGCCACGCACTTCACTTTCACCTTCCGCCGCATAAGTACCGGTGAGCGGATCGTGCATGCCAATTTTGATAGGTGTCTCACCTTGAGCGAATGTCAGGACAGGCGGCGAGAAAATTGCCGTCGCGCCGATGGCCGCACCCGTCTTGATGACGGTTCTCCGGCTCGGCCTCCAAAGGGACGTGGTCATCTTGATCCTCCCTCGCACATTGTTTGTGCGATTATGAAAACGAAAAAGGAGACCGCGTGCGGGCCGAACGCTTCATCGCGCTCGACAGGACGCTGTCTCCCCCAAAAGCCATGCTAATGTGCGGTCACAATCGCACGCAAGAATAAAGAGAATTTAGACACGCGCTTTTTATCGGCCCGCGCACTTTGTTGAACGACTTTGGAACTTTCACGCAAGGCGCGGCCTGGTAATCTTTCGTCTAAGTTGGCGTCGTAACTTTCCGAAGAGAAAAAGGAATCGCTGCGCGATTTGATTCGGCAATTGCAGTAATGCCGGCAGCTATCGAGACAGGAGAGCATTCGTGAAACGTCACTTCGCGACGCTGGCTACGATCTGGCGAATTGCTAGCCCGTACTTCCGCTCCGAGGACAAATGGCCCGGCCGCATTCTGCTGGCGGCGGTGATTGCCATCGAGCTGTCGATCGTCGGCATCAACGTGCTGCTCAATTCGTGGAACAACACTTTCTACAATGCCCTGCAGGATAAGAACTGGGACGCGTTCGTCTATCAGCTCGCATATTTCTGTGTCCTCGCCACCGCATATATTTTTCTGGCCGTCTATCAGCTCTATCTCAATCAATGGCTTCAGATCCGCTGGCGCCGCTGGCTGACGCGGACCTATCTCGACAAATGGCTCGCCGGATCCAATCACTACAGGATGCAATTGCTTGGCGACGCGGCTGATAACCCCGATCAGCGCATCGCTGAAGATGTCAAGCAATTCATCGACGCGGGCGCGACCGGGATCGGCATACTTCCGATCGGATTGAGTTTGTTGAATGCCACCGTCACGCTTGCTTCCTTCGCGGTCATTCTCTGGAACTTGTCGGCCACCGCGCCGCTGCATGTGTTTGGGATTTCATTCGATATCCCGGGATACCTGCTGTGGGCGGCATTGATATACGCAGTCCTCGGAACAGCGTTCACACACCTCGTCGGCCGCGCCCTGATCGCGCTGAATTTCCAGCAGCAACGTTACGAAGCCGACTTCCGCTTCAATCTGGTGCGTGTGCGGGAAAACTCGGAGCAGATCGCCCTGCTCAGTGGCGAGCCGGCCGAGCGTGATCGCCTCCTCATGCGTTTTGGGAATGTCGTGTCTAACTGGATGGCGATCATGTCGCGCCAGAAAAAGCTTACTTTTCTGACAGCAGGGTACTCACAGGCCGCCGTTGTTTTTCCCTACATCATGGTCAGCCCCGCCTATTTCGCCGGGGCGATTCAGCTTGGCGGACTTATGCAGACAGCAAACGCATTCGGCCAGGTTCAAGGCGCACTGTCTGTTTTCGTCAACGTCTACCGGCAACTCGCGGAATGGCGCGCGGTGGTCGACCGACTGTCGGGCTTCGACCGTTCCATCGCTACCGCTCGCGAAGCTGCCGTGAAACCTCCGGTCATCGCGGTCGCGTCGGCGGATTCGAACGCCGTCAGCTTCAAGGACCTGTCGGTCAGGCTCCCTAATAGCGAGCCGCTGATCAATGCAACCGACGTTACGATCAAGTTCGGCGAGCGCGTGCTGATCAGCGGCCCGTCGGGCGCAGGCAAATCGACCCTGTTCCGCGCACTGGCCGGGGTCTGGCCGTTCGGAGAAGGCACCATCACAATTCCGAAGAATGCACGAATGATGATCCTCCCCCAACGGCCGTACTTTCCGATCGCGCCTCTCGCTGCGGCGGTGGCGTATCCGGCCGAACCCGGACAATTCGACGCGGCGACGATCGCGGAGCTCATCAGCGCCGTCGGCCTGCCTGCCCTCGTGCCGCGCATTGAAGAGGAAGCGCACTGGAATCGAATGCTGTCACTGGGCGAGCAGCAACGACTCGGCATTGCGCGCGCACTTCTTTACCGTCCTGATTTCCTGTTTCTCGATGAAGCGACAGCTTCGCTGGACGAACCAAGTGAAGCGGCCCTCTATCGGCTGCTCGACCAGAGACTTCCGCAAGCGACCGTCGTTTCGATCGGTCACCGCGCAACGCTCGCGGCATTCCACCGGCGCCGGCTCGCATTTACTGGGGCGGAAGATCGCCACGTCGTGCGGGAGACTGCGCTCTCGCCAGCGTCCTGATCGGGGCAACAGTTTTCGCAAAAAAAGGCGGCGGCCATAAAGGGCCGCCGCCTTATGAGGGTAGACACTAGGTTTACTTCAGGCTGCCGAGCGTCAGGTCGGCCGACAGCTTGGCGACGAACGCTGCGCCGCACCACTTGGAAGAAGAAAACGTTGTGAAGTTGTTGATGACAACTCCTGTATTCACGACGGCTCCAGGATCGGCGGTCAGAGCATTACACTCCTCCTTCGTCAGATTGGTGTCGTGATAGCGAAGGTCGAGGGTAAAGACCTTCCAGTTGAAGCCGATGCCGACGTTCCAGTAGGCGTAGTCCGGAAGGTCCCAGCCGCCCGTCCCGGCGTTATTGACAAAGACGCCGGGAACGAAGTCGGTGGTGCCGAACCAGTAGTAGCCAGCCTCACCTGACAGATACGCGATGATGCCGTGCGGCAGCATATTCTCCGGTGTAGTAAACTTCGCCGTACCGGAGGCATAGGTTCCCGAGGCACCGGTGTTCAGCCAGCTCGGCGAATAATAGATGTTGGCGCCGAGGGTGACGATCGGATTCACGGTCCACAACACCTTGCCGTACACTTCCCAGAAGTCGGTATCGGCAAGTGTCGTGTTGCCGTTCGGGAATGCGGGATTGCCGCCGCAAGGGCCGGTAAACGGAGGATTAGGCGCACCGGTCGGATTGCCGCAGAACTGCGTTTCGCGCGGATACCAGTAGTAGATGCCGCCGAAATCGAACTGCAAAGGACCGAAGGTCGGGCGGATACCGCCATACAAATCGATCTCGGCGGTCGGATCCGTCGCAAGCTTCACGCTCGTGGCGGCGATACCGCCATAGAGCTGCACGTCTGGCGTGATGTTATATCTCGGCTCGAAATAGGCGAACCCGGCAGGGCCGCGATCGGACTGCGAAATGCCGCGGAAATTGTAGTCGTTCATCACCGCAGCGCCGAAGGCGATGTCCCACGGGCTGGGCGCGGCGGCCGGAGCCACTTTCGGCGCCTTCGCCGGCATATCCGCGGCCAAGGCGGGCGCAGCAAAAACTGCGAATGCCGCGGCAACCAACACAACTTTTTTCATTGAGTCTGCCCCTTATAATTCGATCGGCGCGCCCGCGCCGGTCCCCTTCGCACCCCCTCACGCGTGAGCCGCGAGCCCCAGCTGCGAACGACGTGGACGCATTAGGCGTGCGTTATCTGAAATTTAGACCTTTGAGCCGAGCGCGGGGCAAGGCGAAAACGGGGGCAAGTGCTGCCTTTTTAGGCGTTTTGCCCGTCTGTCTACAAAAAGATGTCGGCTGTTGCGTGAATGTCACAAAGCACTTCGCCAATTGCCCGCCAGGCGGCAAGTCTCAAAGTGCCGGCGGGTGTGGTTGTCCACACCCGCCGGGCACGCATTCAATATCCCGACGCGAGCCCGCTCAGGCCGCTGCCGCCTTCTTTCGATTGGCTTCGAGCCGTGAGTCGACCAGCGCCACGATGCCGTCGATCACAGGGTGGCTGAGCCCCTTCTGCTTGGCGATCAGCTGCACAAGCTTGTCGGCGCGTTCGATGTTCGGCGCGCCATTTTGCAGGGCTCGCGCGGCCGAGGCCGGACGGGTGAGGCTTTGCGCGGCAGCCGCATATTTCTCGAACGGCACGAGGTCGCTCGGCGCAGCGCCGAGCTTCACGCACAGATCGAAGACGAAGTTGTAGACCGAACGAGCTTCTTCGATGTTCGAATGCACCGCCTCCTGCGCGGTCCTCATGCCGTCCTTGGTGATGCAGCGATAGTTGCCGGCAAGCAGCATCGACCACTTTGCCAGCGGCACGAAGATCGAATCGTGCACGCGCAGTTTCACCGGCAATTCGATTTTTCCCTCCGGCGCATCGAAGCGAACGGCATCGATGTCTTTCTCGAGCTGCCGCAAGATGGAGGTGTGCATGTCGTTGTCGAACCTGGCGACCTTAAAATTGGTCGGCAATGTCACCTGCAGAATGTTGACCTTCTCTTCCGGCGGCCGGATCGCTTGCGGATCGGGGCTACACAGCGTCAACAAGCCCGGCTCGAAATTGTCCCAAACGCTGGCGTCGGTGTAGGCGGGTTTGAGCGCATCGTAGTTCAAGCCGGGGATGCGCTTGACGTACGGAAGCGGCGGCATGTTCATAATCGACATGCAGGGCACCTTCGACTTCGCGACCGCATCGAGCAATTCACGGACACCGGGCGAACGGTATTGCGGCTCCTGCATGGCGAGGCCGACGAGGTCGTAGTCCTTCGGATTGACACCCGCCGCACCGCCGGCCGTGACCTTGCCGGGAAGCTTGCGCGAGTCGATCTCGACCTGGTCCTTGCGGCCTTTCACCGGCAGGCGAACGCGAAATCCTTCGGCGTTGATGAGGTCCGCTTCCGCCGGCAGGCAGACCAGATGCACGGAATGGCCGCCGTACAAGATTTTGGATGCGAGCAGCGAGCCGTAGGACGCGCCCATGATCAGAATTTTGTAAGTTGCCGGCATTGCGGCCTCCCTTATTGCTTATTCGAAAAAACCATAAAGAGTTCCAGCCGTTAAGGCCATCTCACCGCACATGCTATGCGGCCCATCGTATCGATGCAATCGGGCCCGCTGCGGCTAACTTGCGAGAGCAGCAAGCGGCTCGGGCACCGGGCCACCGCTGGCCCAGTCGAGCAACTCGATCGTATGCACGACTGGCGTTGTTGTTCCCGCGGCGATCTGCGTGATGCAGCCGATATTGCCGGCTGCAATGACATCCGGCTTGAGCGGTT
This sequence comes from Pseudomonadota bacterium, assembly GCA_046734435.1. Classification (GTDB taxonomy): domain Bacteria; phylum Pseudomonadota; class Alphaproteobacteria; order Rhizobiales; family Xanthobacteraceae; genus Pseudolabrys. The sequence continues at coordinate 31,683 of JBKPRE010000195.1, forward strand.
CAATGTTGGCGACCTTGCGCGCACGCAACTGATTGGCCAGCGCGGGCTGAAGAATATTGTACGTGCCCGCCGAGCCGCAGCACAAATGACCTTCCGGAATCTCTTTCACCACGAAACCCGCCTTGCGAAGCAGATCGACCGGCTCGCGCACGACCTTCTGGCCGTGCTGCAGCGAGCACGCCCCGTGATACGCGACCGTCATCGGCGCGGGAAGCTTGCCAGCCTGCAAAGAAAGCGTCGCGACATATTCCGTGATATCGCGCGTCCGCGCACTCACGTGGGCGGCCTTTTCCGCATGGGTCAGATCGTTGCGGAACATGAACCCATAGTCCTTCACGGTGGTCCCGCAACCGGACACGGTTACGAGAATGGCGTCGAGACCATCGCCTTCGATTTCGCGCGTCCAGGCGTCGATGTTGTTGCGCGCCTGCGCCAGCGCCCGCTCCTCGCGTCCCATGTGATGCACCAGCGAGCCGCAGCAGCCCTCGCCCGCCGCAACCACGACCTCGATGCCATGGCGGTTGAGCAGGCGAATGGCAGCTTCATCGGTCGACGGCGCGAGCACAGGATTGATGCAGCCGGACAGCAGCGCCACGCGGCCGCGGTGCTTGCCCTCTGCCGCATAGACCTTGCCGGTCCGCTCGGTCGGCGGCGCCGGCTTGCGATGCGGCGTCAGCTTCAGCATCGCCGCTACTCTGCGAAGGCCAAGCAGATCGAGAACCGGTGCCAGCGGCCGGGCCACCAGCCCAGCTACGACGGCGAGGCGGAACAGCGCGGGATCCGTCAGCACGCGCGCGAGCAATCCGCGCAACGCACGCTCGGTCAAAGGACGCTTGTAGGACCTCTCGATCCGCTCGCGGGCATGGTCCACCAGATGCATGTAATGCACGCCCGAGGGACAGGTCGTCATGCACGCCAGGCACGACAGGCAGCGGTCGATATGTTTCACCACGTCGGGGGTCGGCGGCTTGTCCTGCTCGAGCATCTCCTTGATCAGGTAGATGCGCCCGCGCGGCGAATCGAGCTCGTCGCCCAGCAGCACATAAGTCGGGCAGGTGGCGGTGCAGAACCCGCAATGCACGCACGCGCGCAGGATTTTCTCCGATGATGCGACCTGCGGGTCGAGCAGCTGCGCGAGCGAGAACGACGTCTGCACGGCTAAGCTCCCGCCCACATGCGCCCTGGATTGAGGACGCCTTTCGGATCGAAGCTCTCTTTCACCCGCTTGCCCAAGGCGCGGACAGCCGGCTCCTCCGGAGCAAAGACATCGACCGAGGCGCGCACCGCGGTCGGCGCGCGCACGAGCGTGGCGTGGCCTCCGACTGCCGCAACTGCGCCACGAATCGCAGCGGCATCGGGCTCGCCTGGAAACGGCATCGCCACCCAGACGAGTCCACCGGCCCAGTCGTAGAACATCTGCGCCGCTGGCGTGATCGCGCGAGCGATCTCGTGGCCGTGGCTGGGCGGGACGGAAATGCGCCACAGCGGACGCGTGCGCGCTGTTTCGGTGGTGAAAGGCATCACATAGCGTACGCTCCGCCACAGTGCGCGCGACTGACTTTCATCAAGAAATGACGCCACGCCAAATTCCTTGAGCAACGCGAATAGCGTTTCTTTCCGGCGCGCGACGGACGGCGCGAAGCCCTCCAGCCGCAAGACGGTCGAAGCCTCGGTCTTGGGCAGGCCGTCAAACCAGGATGCCACATGGTCGGGAAGATGCGCGGCGCCGGACACATCGCACGACGAGCCCATTGCCGCGGCCATGGCGGCGCAGGCGCGCGCATCGTCGAGACCCGTTACCAGCACCGTTGCCTCGGTCTCCGCCTTCGGCAGGACCTTGATCGTGATGTCGGTCATTGCCGCGAGCGTGCCCCACGACCCGGCAAGGAGCTTGCAGAGGTCATAGCCGGTGACGTTCTTCACCACCCGGCCGCCCGATTTGATGGTCTCGCCGCGACCGGTGACAGCCGTGACGCCAAGAAAATGATCGCGCGCGGCGCCGGCCTTGATGCGCCGCGGGCCGGAAAGATTGGCTGCAATGGCGCCACCGAGCGTCCCGCGATTCACTTCTCCGCCTAATACCGGGCCATAGTCGATCGGCTCGAAGGCCAGCTCCTGATTGTTTTTCTCGAGCAGAGTCTCGATCTCGGCCAACGGTGTGCCCGCGCGCGCCGAAAGCACCAGCTCGGCCGGCTCATATAATGTGACCCCGGCAAGCCCCGACAGGTCGAGCGTCAGATCGGTCTGGCTCGGCCGGCCGATCGTGCGCTTGGTCCCCTGCCCGGCGATTTCAAGCGGCTTTTCGTTGCCGAGCGCCCAGCGCACGGCCTCCTCGACCTCCTTGGCATCGCGGGGTTTGAGTTTGTCAGGCATCGCGTGGCAATTCATTCCGCCGCGCGGGCGGCCGGCTCGCCGGCGAATGCCGGCATGATTTCGCGCGCGAAGCGGCGCAATTGATCGACGCCGCCGGCGATCGTGAGCAACACATAGGTCACGCCGGCGTCGCGCAGCGCTTCGATCATGCGCGCAATCTCATCAGGCGTGCCAAAAAGCGCGTTTTCTTCCGTCGCACCCGCTTTGTCGGCATAAGCGAGCACGTGCGAGCCCGCCTTGCCGTCGGGCATGCGGGCCACGTTGATCGTCCGGCGCGTATATTCGGCCTGCCGTATCAGCGCGGCGTCCTTGTCCGCCTTGTCCTTCGCTACGTAGAGCTGACGAGCAGTCGTCACCTGCATCGGATCGAACGGCAGCCCGTTTGCCTCGCGCTCGGCCTTGTAGACGGCAATACGCTCGCCAAGCACTGAAGGCGATGCATATTGGTCGAGGATGAGATTGAAGCCGCGCGCGGCAGCGCGCCGGATCGAGTGCGGATTTCCGGCGGCAACCCACAGCGGCGGATGCGGACGTTGCGCCGGCGGCGGCTCGACGATGATGTCCTCGAAATGCCAGAACCGGCCGATGTGCGAAAAACGCTCGCGTGTCGTCCACGCGCGCGTCATGACCTCGACCGCCTCGTCAAAGCGCGCCTCCGCCTCGTCGGGCGAAATCTGAAAACCCTTGAATTCGCTGTGCCGGTAACCCTTGCCGATACCGAGATCGAGACGGCCATGCGAGAGAAGATCGAGCGTTGCCGCTTCTTCGGCCAACAGCACCGGGTTGTGCCAGGGCGGCACGATCACCGCGGTGCCCAGGCGCAACGTTCTCGTGCGCATCGCGAGCGCGCCGAGCAGCATCAGGGTCGAGGACACCTGGTTCCAGCCGCTGAAATGATGCTCGACCGAGAAGCTCGAATGAAAGCCCAGCGCTTCGGCCTCGACATTAAACTCGAGATAGTCGAAGAATCCGCGCCCGGTTTCGGGACGAAATCCGGGAGCATCGGCTTTCGGTGAACAGAACAGGCCAAACCGCATCACTACACCCGTTCGGTCATTGCGGGACGGCGCCATAGCGCGTCGAAGACGCGCGTAAACGCGCGCTTATGGCGACGGACCCGGAATCCAGAAACAATATCAGCGCTGGCGGTTGGATTCCGGGTTCGCTCTCGGAGTTTATCATCGGGCCGCGCTTCGCGCGGGCCCGTTGGTTCGCGCCCCGGAATGACAGAGTCTTTTGCATCACTAGAACCTCGGAATATCGGGAAACGGCAACCTGCCGGCATGAACATGCAAGCGGCCGAGCTCGGCGCAGCGGTGCAATTGCGGGAAAACTTTTCCGGGATTGAGCAGACCTTTGGCGTCGAACGCACACTTCACGCGCTGCTGCTGGTTGAGGTCGATCTCCGAAAACATTGTCGGCATCAGGTCACGCTTCTCCACGCCCACGCCGTGCTCGCCGGTGAGCACGCCGCCCACCTCGACGCATAGCTTGAGGATCTCGGCGCCGAATTCCTCGGTTTTCTCCAGCTCGCCCGGAACATTGGCGTCATAGAGAATGAGCGGATGCAGATTGCCGTCGCCGGCATGAAAAACATTGGCGACCCGCAGGCCGTATTTCGCCGACATCTCCTTCATGCGCTTGAGCACCAAAGGCAGCTGCGCGCGTGGAATGGTGCCGTCCATGCAATAATAGTCGGGCGAGATGCGCCCGACCGCCGGGAATGCGGCCTTGCGGCCGGCCCAGAACAGTTCCCGCTCCTCTTCCGAGCGCGACGCCTTGCAGGAGACCGCGCGGCAATCGCGCGCGATTTTCTCGACGCGCTCGATCAGGTGATCGACCTCGGCGGGGGGACCATCAAGCTCCACGATCAGGAGCGCTTCGACATCGAGCGGATAGCCGGCGTGCACGTATTGCTCGACCGCCGCAATAGCGGGCCCGTCCATGATTTCCATCCCGCCGGGAATTACCCCCGCGCCGATGATGCGCGACACGCATTCGCCGGCATCTTCCGACGACGGGAAACCCACAAGCAGCGCGCGCGCCGTCTCCGGTTTTTTCAGGATGCGCACCGTCACTTCCGTCACCACGCCCAGCAATCCTTCCGAGCCGGTGATCAATCCCAGGAGATCGTATCCCGCCGCGTCGAGATGCTTGCCGCCGATGCGCAGCACTTCGCCGGTTATGAGCACGATCTCGCATCCCAGCAGGTTATTTGTTGTCATGCCGTATTTGAGGCAATGCACGCCGCCGGAATTCTCAGCCACGTTGCCGCCGATCGTGCAGGCGATCTGCGAGGACGGGTCCGGCGCGTAGTAAAACCCGGCATGGGCGACGGCGTTGGTGACGGCGAGATTGGTGACACCGGGCTCAACCACGGCTACACGGTTTTCAAAATCGATCTCGCGGATCCGGTTGAACTTGGCCATGCCGAGCAGCACCCCATCGCCGAGCGGAAGCGCGCCACCAGACAGTGACGTGCCGGCCCCGCGCGGGACCACCTTGATGCCTTCATCGTGACAATACCGAAGCACGTCAGCCACTTGCTGGGTGGTCTCCGGCAGCACGACAACCATGGGAAGCTGCCGATAGGCGGTCAGGCCGTCGGTTTCATAGGGCCGCATCTCGCGCTCGCCCGCGATGACCCCCTCGCCCGGAACGATGCCGCGCAAGGCGGCCACGATGCGGTCGCGGCGCCCCAGGATTTCGGCGTCGAGTTCGGGCATACGCACCGACATTCCATGCAACTCCGTTATGTCCAAACAACGATATCAGCCATTTGACGGCTTACACATAGGGCTGGCAAAAACCAATGGAAACCAGGGTAGCGGCGGGGGCGCTTTCCCTCGGGGGCTGCCAAAGTCACAACGGGAGCAAGAGTGATGAAGCCGGTATTTGCTGCGGCCATTCTCGTGACCGCAATGGTTCAGGTTGCGCACGCACAGGATGTGGCCGCAGGCGAGCAGTCGTTCAAGAAGTGCTTCCCGTGCCACTCGATCGGCGAAGGCGCGAAGAATAAAGTCGGGCCCGAGCTCAATGGCCTCGACGGGCGCCATTCAGGCAGCGCACCCGACTATAATTACTCCGACGCCAACAAGAATTCCGGCATCACCTGGAGTGAGGCAACGTTTAAGGACTACATCAAAGATCCGCGCGCCAAGATCCCGAACACCAAGATGATCTTCCCCGGCATCAAGAATGAAAAGGAGGCCAGCGACCTGTGGGCCTACCTCAAGCAATTCGACGCCAGCGGCAAGAAGAAATAGGTTCTGGATGCCGATGACCGCCCTTTGACCTTCATCAATATGGGGCAAAGCTTGCTTGGTATGATGATGAAGTAAGGAGATTTTGCATCATGATCAAAGATATTGTCGTCAACCTGGGCCTTGGAACGAACGACCCTGCCGGAGATTACGCCGTTTCAGTCGCCGAAGCTTTCGGGGCGCATTTGCTGGGTGTCGCGGTTTCCTACGAACCCGTCATTCCGGGCACGGTGATGGGCGGCGTTCCGCCGGAAGTAATCGAAAGTCAGCGCGCCGAATCAAACAAGAAGGCGCGAGCCGCGATCGCCCGTTTCGAGCAGGCAGCCAAGCGCGCCGGAATTTCGATGGAGACCCGCGTTCTCAATACGAGTGTTTCCGGCGCTGCTGACCAGATCGGGCGCATCGGGAGACGCTTCGATCTTGTCGTTGTCGGTCAACCGCAGCGCAAAGATTCCTTGCCGGATGAGGTGGTCGACGAAGGCGTGTTGTTCGAATCCGGTCGACCAGTGATCTTCGTGCCTTACATCCAGAAAGGCGGCATGAAAGCAGACCGCATTATGGTGTGCTGGGACGGCAGCCGGGCGGCGAGCCGCGCGGTTGCCGATGCCATGCCTTTCCTGAAAAAGGCGAAACAAGTCGAGATCGTGATCATTTCGAGCAAGCCAGCCAAGGACAACGAGGTGCCCGGCGCCGATCTCGGCCAGCATCTTGCACGGCATGGACTTAAGGTTGACATCAAGCGGATTACTTCGCCCGACACCGATGTGCCCTCGACGATCTTGTCTTACGCCGCCGACTCCTCCGCCGACATGATCGTAATGGGCGGCTATGGCCACTCACGGCTGCGCGAATTCGTGCTCGGCGGCGCTACGCGCGGGCTGCTTGAGTCAATGACGGTACCGGTGCTGATGTCGCACTAGGGTTTTGCGGCAACGGACACTGTGCGACGAGCCCTCTGGCACGGGCGTCAACCACACCAAGCGCGCGGAGCGACAGCAGCGTGACGGTCTGCACGGCCTCGCGCGCATTGCTGCCGGGCGAAGCCAAGGGGCCGATCAAGCCCTCAAGCAGTGCGCCAACGATGGCGGGCGCGGCCGCGCGCGCGTCCTGATCGGGCAAATGCCCGCCGGTGATCGCGACATTGATCCGCCATGCCAGTTCGCTTGCGATCGCGCGGCGGAATTCCACACGCAGCGCATCGATATTGGCGTCGACCGGCTCCGCCAGCACGGCCCAGGTCAACCGCCGGTCGTTCAGGGCGCGCGCCGCGAACGTGGCGATGCACGCGGCAAGCGCCGAAAGCGGGCCCGGCGCC
>JBKPRE010000196.1:0-5478 GCA_046734435.1 Pseudomonadota bacterium
GAAGACAGCGGGACCGACTTGATAACAGGATAAGCCCTCACGCCGGTTACGGCGCGCGGGCGCGAAAGGATTGAGAATGGGTAAGGAAGCTACTCGCGTCCGCCGGCGCGAACGCAAGAACATCGCGTCAGGCGTCGCGCACGTCGCGGCCTCGTTCAACAACACCATGATCACGATCACCGACGCGCAGGGCAACACGATTGCCTGGTCGTCGGCCGGGACCATGGGCTTCAAGGGCTCGCGCAAGTCGACTCCTTACGCCGCGCAGGTGGCCGCGGAAGATGCCGCCAAGAAGGCACAGGAGCACGGCATGCGGACCCTCGAGGTCGAAGTGTCGGGGCCCGGCTCGGGACGTGAATCGGCGTTGCGTTCGCTGCAGGCGGCCGGCTTCACGATTACCTCGATCCGTGACGTGACGACGATACCGCATAACGGTTGCCGGCCGCGCAAGCGGCGGCGCGTTTGATTGTTTCTTTCGCGTGGGCATTGACGTCCCGCGCGTGATCTACCGCCGAAATTTTCCCCACGCGGCGGGTGGGGTGCGCTAGGCGCGAGAAGACCGCGCCGCTGAAAAGGTGAAGACGTGATCCAGAAGAATTGGCAGGAATTGATCAGGCCGAACAAACTCCAGGTCTCCGCCGGCGGCGACGCCGCGCGGATTGCGACGGTGGTTGCCGAACCTCTCGAACGGGGATTCGGCGTCACGCTCGGCAATGCGCTGCGCCGCATTCTGCTCTCCTCGCTCCAGGGCGCTGCGGTGCAATCGGTGCACATCGATGGCGTGCTGCACGAGTTCTCCTCGATCGCCGGCGTGCGCGAGGACGTCACCGACATGGTGCTCAACATCAAGGACATCGCCATCAAGATGCAGGGCGAAGGTCCCAAGCGGATGGTCGTGAAGAAGCAGGGACCCGGCACGGTCACCGCCGGCGACATCCAGACCGTCGGCGATGTGGTCGTGCTCAATCCGGACCTGGTGCTGTGCACGCTCGACGAGGGCGCCGAGATCCGCATGGAGTTCACGGTCAATACGGGCAAAGGCTACGTGCCCGCCGAACGCAACCGTCCCGAGGACGCGCCGATCGGCCTTATTCCGGTCGACAGCCTCTACTCGCCGGTACGCAAGGTCTCCTACAAGGTCGAGAACACCCGCGAAGGGCAGATTCTCGATTACGACAAGCTGACCATGACGATCGAGACCAACGGTGCGGTGTCGCCGGAAGACTCGCTCGCTTATGCAGCGCGCATCCTGCAGGATCAGCTGAATGTCTTCGTGAATTTCGAAGAGCCGCGCAAGGAGCAGGCTGCCGAGACCATCCCGGACCTTGCTTTCAATCCGGCCTTCCTCAAGAAGGTCGACGAGCTCGAGCTCTCGGTGCGTTCGGCCAACTGCCTGAAGAACGACAACATCGTTTACATCGGCGATCTGGTGCAGAAGAGCGAAGCGGAAATGCTGCGCACGCCGAACTTCGGGCGCAAGTCGCTCAACGAAATCAAGGAAGTGCTGGCGCAGATGGGGCTGCATCTCGGCATGGAAGTGCCGGGCTGGCCGCCGGAGAACATCGAAGAGCTCGCCAAGCGCTTCGAGGATCATTACTAACCAGGGGACAGTGGTCAGAAATCAGTAATCAGAAGAGTTCTGATCACTGATCACTGATTGCTGATTACTGAAAATGCGTCACGGCAAGGTTCACCGAAAGCTCAACAAGAAGCCAGCGCATCGCCGTGCCATGTTTGCCAACATGGCCGCGGCCCTGATCAAGCACGAGCAGATCATAACCACGCTGCCGAAGGCGAAAGAGTTGCGCCCGGTGGTGGAGAAACTGGTGACGCTCGCCAAGAAGGGTGGCCTTCATGCGCGCCGCCAGGCGATCGCGGAAGTCCGCGACGTCGCCCAGGTCAGGAAGCTCTTCGACGTGATCGGCCCGCGCTACAAGGAGCGCAATGGCGGCTACACCCGCATCATGAAGGCCGGCTTCCGCTTCGGCGACAATGCCGCACAGGCGGTCATCGAATTCGTCGATCGTGATGTCGATGCCAAGGGCAAGGACTCCGGGCCGGTGCAGGAGAAGAATACCGAAGAGACGGCGACCGCGGCGGCATAAGTCGTTTTACATATCGTTTCGAAAAGGGTGGCACGTTCGCCGCCCTTTTTGTTTGCGGGTTGGTGTCCGGCCGTTATGATCGCCGTCGGGGCGGTTAGTGGGGGAACTTCATGACGTTTCGTCTAGCACTCTTCGCAGGTGCATTCGGCATCGCCGTGGTCGGCGCCGCCAGTGCGCAATCGACTAACGGCGATCTGATCAAACGCGGCGACTATCTGGTCAATGGAATCCTGACCTGCGGCAACTGCCATACGCCGAAGGGTCCGCAGGGCGACATCCTGGACAAGGCGTTCTCCGGCGGCCTGTCATGGGACGAGCCCCCGTTCAAGGTGACGGCGCCCAACATCACGCAGGACAAGGAGACCGGGATCGGTAACTGGACCGACGCCCAGATCAAGACGCTGATGCGCACCGGCATACTGCCGAACGGCGCGCACGGTGCCATGATCATGCCGACCGGTTTCTATCACATCATGACCGAGAGCGATCTTAATGCGGTGGTCGCCTATCTGCGCACTGTCAAGCCGATCAGGAACAAGGTTGCAGATCCGATCTACAAGATGCCGCAGGTCGAGCATGTCATCCCCGGCGGCGAGAAGCCCTACACGGAAGAGATGATGAGCGACAAGCTCAAGAAGGGCTTCTATCTGGTCACCATTGCTCACTGCATGGAATGCCACACGCCGATGGAGAAAGGTGTGCGGCTGTGGAACACGCGGCTCGGCGCCGGAGGTTTCGATTTCCCAGGACCATGGGGTGTGTCGACTTCACGCAACATCACCTCTAGCAAGACCAAGGGGATCGGCGCCTGGACCGATGACGAGATCAAGCGCGCGATCACGACCGGCGTGAGCAAGGACGGGAGCAAGCTCAAGCCGCCAATGGGGTATCACTATTACGCGACGGTGACTCCGGACGACCTGAACGCCATCGTTGCCTACCTGCGAACGGTGCCGGCGGTCGAATAGAGCCTTTACCCTGTGGGCGGGTAGAGGGGGGCCCCGGCCTTCATTTGGGCCCGCGCGAGGCCTATATCTCGCCCATTCGGACGTGGTTCCATGCCCGGCCCGGGCACAAGCCTTGTGCCGGGCATCCACGTCCTGCTTTTAAGTCGTGGACGGACGGGACATAGGCGTGCGAAAGCACGCCGTTCTTCGAACGGCTATGCCCGGCCATGACTGAATGAGACCTCAGGAATCGAGCCAATGCGCCCCGTGTATCTGATTGCCGCCCTGTTTGCCGCAGGTCTTTCGGCGAGTGCCGTCGCCCAGGAGCGGCGCGTGCCGACGCAATCGGAATTACGACTTTCCTATGCGCCGGTCGTGCAGCACGTGGCGCCCGCGGTGGTGAACGTCTACGCCGCCAAGGTGGTGCAGAACCGCAATCCACTTTTGGATGACCCGATCTTCCGCAGATTTTTCGGCGTGCCGGGCGGTCCCGGCGGCAATCAGGTGCAACGCTCGCTCGGCTCAGGCGTCATCGTTGACGCCGGCGGCCTGATCGTGACGAACAACCATGTCATCGAGGGCGCCGATGAGGTGAAGGTCTCGCTCGCCGACAAGCGTGAGTTTGAGGCGTCACTGGTGCTGAAGGATCCGCGCACAGATCTGGCAATCCTCCGGATCAAGGACGGCCGCGAGCGGTTTCCGGTACTCGACTTCGCCGATTCCGATGCACTGCAGGTCGGTGACGTCGTGCTTGCGATCGGCAATCCGTTCGGCGTCGGACAAACCGTGACCCACGGTATCGTCTCGGCGCTGGCGCGCACGCAGGTCGGGGTCAGCGACTATCAGTTTTTCATCCAGACGGATGCCGCGATCAACCCGGGGAATTCGGGCGGCGCGCTGGTCGACATGGCCGGTAAGCTCGTTGGCATCAACACCGCTATTTTTTCGCGCTCGGGCGGCTCGCAGGGTGTCGGCTTCGCTATTCCCGCCAACATGGTGAAGGTGGTGGTGGCGTCCGCCAAGACTGGCGGCAAGGCGGTGGCGCGGCCTTGGCTCGGCGCCAAATTGCAGGCTGTGACGGCCGATATCGCCGACAGCATGGGACTCAAGCGCCCGTCCGGCGCGTTGATCGCAAATGTCGCGCCGAACAGTCCGGCGGCGCGCGCCTCGCTCAAGCCAGGCGATCTCATTGTGTCGGTCGATGGCCAGGACGTCGAGGATCCCAATGCCTTCGACTATCGCTTTGCGACCAAGCCGCTTGGCGGCACCGCGCGGCTTGGCATCGTGCGGGGCGGACGCGAGCAGACCGTGACGGTGGCGCTGCAGATTGCTCCGGAAAGGCCGCGCGAGGAGATCGTGATCCGCTCGCGCTCGCCGTTTTCGGGTGTGAAGATCGCCAATCTTTCGCCAGCGCTCGTCGACGAGCTGCAGGTGCGCAATGCTGACGAGGGCGTGGTCGTCGTCGACGTGGATAACGGGTCCTATGCCAGCAATCTGGGTTTCCAGCGCGGCGACGTGATCCAGGAGGTCAATGGCGAGCGCGTCACCACCACCCACGATCTCGATCGCCTGAGCAAGACGCAAAACCGCGCCTGGCGCATCGTGATCGTTCGTAACGGGCAGAAAATTTCCGCCGTCTTCGGCGGATGAGGGAGTGACGGTCCGATGGCTGTCCGTCCCAAAACCAGCGGTCCCAGCCTCTTTGCGGCCGCGGGCCTCGATAAGGACGCGCCGAGACCGCTCGCCGACAAGCTCAGGCCGCAGAAGCTCGATGAGGTCGTCGGGCAGGATCATCTGCTCGGGCCGGACGGCGCTCTGACCCGCATGCTGGCGACGCGATCGCTCGGCTCGCTCGTGTTCTGGGGGCCGCCGGGCACCGGCAAGACCACGGTCGCGCGGCTGCTGGCGCAGGCAACCGATCTGCATTTCGAGCAGATTTCCGCGATCTTCACCGGCGTCGCCGATCTGAAAAAGGTCTTCGAGGAAGCGCGCCACCGCCGCGAAACGGGCCGGGGCACGCTCCTGTTTGTTGACGAGATCCACCGCTTCAACCGCGCCCAACAGGACAGTTTCCTGCCCGTGATGGAGGACGGCACCATCGTTCTGGTCGGTGCCACCACCGAGAACCCCTCGTTCGAGCTGAACGCGCCGTTGCTGTCGCGCGCGCGCGTCCTGGTCTTCAAATCACTCGACGCCGCAGCAATCGAAAAGCTGCTGGGGCGCGCCGAGACGATCGAGAACAGGCGGCTCCCGCTCGATGCCGACGCGCGTGCATCTCTGGTCCGCATGGCGGACGGCGACGGCCGGGCGGCGTTGACGCTTGCCGAAGAAGTCTGGCGTGCGGCACGCAAGGACGAGACTTTCGATAGCGCCAAGTTGCAGGAGATCGTGCAGCGCCGTGCCCCGATTTACGACAAGAGCCAGGA
>JBKPRE010000197.1:0-11338 GCA_046734435.1 Pseudomonadota bacterium
CTCGGTCGTCGTCGATTCGAACGTGAAGAAGGTCCAGCACCCGACCGGTGGCGTCGTTGGCAAGCTCAATGTTCAGGATGGCGATCGGGTCAAGGCCGGCGATATCCTGGTGCAGCTCGACGATACGATCACGCGCGCAAACCTCGCCATTGTCACCAAAGGCCTGGATGAACTGACAGCGCGCAAGGCTCGCCTGGAGGCAGAACGCGACGGTGCGGAAAGCGTAACGTTTCCGCGGATGCTCCTCGCCCACGCTGAAGAAGCTCCGGTTGCCATTGCCATCGCCAACGAACGAAAATTGTTTGAGCTCCGCCGCACAGCCCGACTTGGGCAGAAGGCACAGCTGAGGCAGCGCATCACTCAGTTGCAGGACGAAATTGGCGGATTGAACGCCCAGCAGGAGGCGAAGGCGCGCGAGATAAGCCTGATCGGCAAGGAGCTCGACGGTGTCCGCGAGCTCTGGAAAAACAATCTTGTGCAGATCACGCGGCTGACCGCGCTCGAGCGCGACGCCGCGCGCCTCGAAGGCGAGCGTGCGCAACTGATTGCCGCGGTTGCGCAAACCAAGGGTAAAATTTCCGAAACCGAGCTGCAGATCATCCAGATCGATCAGGATCTCAGCAGCGAGGTCGCCAAAGACATGCGCGAGGTCGATGCCAAATATGGCGAGTTCGTCGAGCGCAAAGTCGCCGCCGAGGACCAGCTCAAGCGCATCGACATTCGCGCGCCGCAGGACGGCGTCGTGCTTGAGTCCAAAGTTCACACGGTCGGCGGCGTGATTCAGGCCGGAGATGCAATCATGCTGATCGTGCCGGAGTCCGACAACCTGCAGGTCGAAGCCAAGATCAGTCCGCGCGACATCGACCAGATCCAGGTCGGCCAACCGGCAATGTTGCGTTTCTCGGCGTTCAATCTGCGCACCACTCCGGAAATCAACGGCACGATTACGCGCATAGCGGCCGATACCACGGCCGACCAGCGCACGGGCCAGACCTACTACAACACCCGTATTGCCATGACGAAAGGCGAGATCGCGCGGCTCGGCGAGGTCAAGCTCATCCCCGGCATGCCGGTCGAAGCCTTTGTTCAGACCGGCGAACGCAGCGTGATGTCGTATCTGATCAAGCCCCTGCAGGATCAGTTCATGCGGGCGTTCCGGGAGAAATGACCGCGGCGTTGCTTCGCCCGGTTGCAGGCGATTTTCAATGACGTGGCTTGCACGATTGGCGCGGCGATTTGGTTTGGCCCGGGGGCTCGCTCTTCTGCTGCTCATCGGGCTCGCGGCACTGCGCCTGGCCGACCCCATTTTGGTGCAGGAGCTTCGCGTCCGCGTTTTCGATTTCTTTCAGGTGCTGCATCCGCGCGAAGCGACCCAACGGCCGGTCGTCATTGTCGATATCGATGAAAAGAGCCTGAACAGCCTCGGCCAGTGGCCGTGGCCGCGCACGCGGATTGCCGACATTATTACGCGCCTCACTCAAATGGGCGCGCTGGTGGTGGCGTTCGACGTCGTTTTCGCAGAGCCCGACCGGATGTCGCCTGGCATCGCCGCGGACACATTCCGCGACCTTGACGAGGCGACGCGCGCAAAGCTGCGCACGCTGCCGAGCAACGATGCGATACTTGCGGATGCCTTTCGAAAATCGCGGGTTGTGGTCGGTGAATCGGGCCTTCCCTTCGCGGTGGCAGAACCCGGCGGGGCCCAACGGCCGATCGGCATAGCGACCATGGGTGGCGATGCGCGGCCCTTCCTGCTCAATTTTCCCGGACTGCTGAGGAATGTGCCCACCCTCGAACAAGCAGCCAGTGGCCGCGGGCTTTTCACGATCCGCCCCGAACGCGACGGTATCGTCAGGCGCGTGCCGGTTGTGATGCAGGCGCAGGGCGCAATCATGCCTTCGCTGACGCTGGAAATGCTGCGCGTCGTCAGCGGCAGCAACACGGTCCTGATCCGCTCGGACCACGCTGGAGTGCAAAGCGCGGCCGTGCCGGGCTTCGTGATACCGACCGACCGCAACGGACAGCTCTGGATCCATTTCGCGCCGCATGACAAGGACCGCTACATATCGGCGGTGGACGTGTTCGAGGGCCGGGTTCCAGCCGATCGTGTGGCGCAGCGGCTGGTGCTGGTGGGCACATCCGCCGTCGGCCTGCTCGATTCAAAAACGACGCCGGTCGATCCTCTCATGCCGGGGGTCGAAGTTCACGCACAGGTCCTCGAAAACATCCTGACCAATTCCGTTTTGTCCGCGCCGAACTATGCGATCGGCGTCGAACTCTGTGCGGCACTTCTTCTTGGCATCATCATCATCTGGCTGGCGCCGACCCTGAACCCGCTCCTGCTGCTCCTAGTCGGCGCAACGGTCGTCGCGGTATCCATGGGCGCCTCGTGGTACTTCTACGTACAAAACAGGCTGTTGTTCGATTTCACCTATCCGCTGCTGTCGAGCGTCCTTGTCTATCTCACGCTGGTCTTCAGCAATTACATCAGCGAGGAAGCGCAGCGCCGCCGCATCCGGTCGGCCTTCGGTCAATATCTTTCGCCCGCGCTGGTCGAGCAGCTCGCGCAGTCGCCCGACAAGCTCGTGCTCGGCGGCGAAGACCGCGAAATGAGCATCCTCTTCAGCGACGTGCGCGGATTCACGACCATATCCGAGTTGTACAAGGACGACCCGCAAGGCCTGACGTCATTGATGAACAGTTTCCTCACGCCGCTGACCAATGCCATCATCGAGCACAAAGGGACCATCGATAAGTACATGGGCGATGCCGTCATGGCGTTCTGGAATGCGCCGCTGGACGACGCCGACCATGAGATCAACGCCTGCGAGGCGGCGCTCGAAATGCTGCGGCGCGTCGACACGCTCAACGGTCAACGTGAGCAGCAGGCAAAAGAAAGCGGCCAGCGCTTCATTCCGATCAAGGTTGGCGTCGGTATCAATACCGGCCGTTGCGTCGTGGGAAACATGGGCTCGGATTTGCGGTTCAACTATTCCGTCCTCGGCGATCCCGTAAATCTGGCATCCCGGCTGGAAGGCCAGTCGAAGAACTATGGCCTGCCGATCATTCTCGGATCACGCACGGCGACAGCAGTCGGCGACAAGTTCGCGGTGCTGGAGCTCGACTGCATCACCGTCAAAGGAAAGACTGAACCGGAGTCGGTCTATACCGTTCTTGGCGGCGCGGACGTTGCAGGCAGCGATCGCTTTGGCCAGTTGCGTCAGAACGTCAACGACATGCTCACGCGTTTCCGCAAGCAGGACTTTTCCGGCGCGACCCAGGCGATCGAGCGCTGCCGCAAGTTCGGCGACGGCTTCGGCCTGGGCTACCTGTTTGATCTTTATTCCGAGCGCATACAGATATTCGAGAAAAACCCGCCGCCCGCCGACTGGAACGGGGTCTTCGTACTGGAGACAAAATAGCGCTGGCGCCGATGGTGCGTGGCGCGGTTCTTGCGGTTCCTGCGTCTTTGCGATCATCTATGCCCCAACCTGGCAACACGGTTGGTAGCAAATGGCAAAAACTCCCCAAAAATCCGAACGGCGCCTGAGGTCCCAGCTCTGGTTCGACAACCCCGATAACCCGGGCATGACGGCGCTCTACATTGAGCGTTATCTCAACTGGGGACTGACGCGCAAAGAGTTGCAGTCCGGAAAGCCAATCATCGGCATTGCACAAACCGGTTCGGATTTGTCGCCGTGTAACCGGCATCACCTCGATCTGGCGAAACGGGTGCGTGACGGCATTACAGCGAGGGGTGGCATTGCATTCGAGTTTCCATGCCACCCAATTCAGGAAACCGGCAAACGGCCCACGGCCGCACTCGATCGCAATCTCGCATATCTTTCACTCGTCGAGGTGCTTTACGGCTATCCGCTAGATGGCGTCGTGCTGATGACCGGCTGCGACAAGACGACCCCGGCATGTCTTATGGCGGCGGCAACGGTCAACCTCCCGGCGATTGTCCTTTCCGGCGGTCCGATGCTGAACGGATGGTGGAAAAACAATCGGAGCGGGTCTGGAACAATTGTCTGGAACGCGCGCGAACTCCGTGCTTCAGGCCAGATCGACTACGAAGAATTCATGCAGATCGTTGCCTCATCAGCGCCATCGGTCGGCCACTGCAACACAATGGGCACGGCCTCGACCATGAATGCGCTGGCCGAAGCGCTTGGCATGTCGTTGCCCGGCTGCGCCGCAATCCCGGCGCCATACAAGGAGCGCGGGCAGATGGCTTACGAAACCGGCCTGCGCGCGGTTGAGATCGTCGAACAGGATGTGAAACCGTCGGATATTCTTACACGCAAGGCGTTCGAGAACGCGATCGTCGCAAATTCGGCGATCGGCGGATCGACGAATGCTCCCATCCACATCAATGCCATCGCACGGCATGTCGGCGTGAAGCTGTCGATCGATGATTGGGAGAAGATCGGCTACGACGTGCCGCTCCTGGTGAACATGCAGCCGGCCGGCGAGTATCTTGGCGAGGAATATTACCGCGCCGGCGGGCTGCCCGCGGTCATGCATGAATTGCTCAAGGCCAGGCGCATCCATGCCGGCGCTCTGACGATCAACGGCAAGACAATGGGCGAGAACGTAAAGGGGGCGCAAAGCACCAATGCCGACGTGATCAAACCCTACCGCTCACCCATGAAGAAGAAAGCTGGGTTCAAGGTGCTGAAGGGCAACCTGTTCGACTCTGCGATCATGAAGACCAGCGTCATTTCGGACGAGTTTCGCAAGCGCTATCTGTCCAAACCGAAGGACAAGGACGCCTTCGAAGGCCCCGCCGTCGTCTTCGACGGACCGGAGGATTATCACCATCGCATCGACGATCCGTCGTTGAAGATCGACGAGTACACGCTGCTGTTTATCCGGGGCGCCGGCCCCATCGGCTATCCGGGTGCGGCGGAAGTCGTCAACATGCAACCGCCAGCGGCGCTGATCAAAAAGGGCATCACCTCCCTGCCCTGCATCGGCGACGGACGGCAGTCAGGCACGTCCGGTTCGCCGTCGATCCTCAACGCATCGCCGGAAGCGGCCGCGAACGGCGGCCTCGCTCTTCTGAAGACCGGCGACCGCGTCCGCATCGATCTGCGCAAGGGAACCGCCGATATATTGATCTCGAAAGCGGAGCTGGCGCGGCGGCGCAAGGCACTACAGAGGCGCGGCGGCTTCCGCTATCCCGCAAGCCAGACGCCATGGCAGGAAATTCAGCGCTCCATGGTCGACCAGCTGGCGGATGGCATGGTGCTCAAGCCCGCCGTGAAGTATCAACGCGTCGCCCAACATGGCGTCGCACGCGACAACCATTAGGTTCCTGTCATTCCGGGGCGCGCGAAGCACGAACCCGGAATCCAGAGCCGCGCAATGAGTGAGTATGTGTCTGGATTCCGGATCGCCGCTTACGCGGCGTCCGGAATGACAAGGAGACGGCGATGGCTGATCGACTGAAGGGAAAACTCGCGCTGGTCACAGCCGCCGGCCAGGGCATCGGCCGCGCGATCGCCGAGGCCTTCGTCGCGGAAGGCGCGAGCGTCATCGCGACCGATGTCGCGACTGACAAGCTTGACGGCCTGAAAGCCGCAAAAACCGCCAAGCTCGACGTGCTGTCGAGCGCAGCGGTCGATGCCTTCGCCGCTTTGATCGACAAGGAATTCGGCGCGCTCAATGTGCTTGCCAACGTTGCAGGCTATGTGCACCAGGGCACGGTGCTGGAGTGTACGGAAAAGGACTGGGACTTCTCCTTCGACCTTAACGTCAAATCCATGCACCGCACCATCAAGGCGTTTTTGCCCGCGATGCTGAAAGCCGGCGGTGGCTCGATCATTAACATGTCGTCGGGTGTGTCTTCCATCAAAGGGCTGCCCAATCGTTACGCGTATGGTGCGACCAAGGCGGCGGTGATCGGGCTGACCAAAGCCGTCGCTGCCGATTTCATCACAAAAGGCATCCGCTGCAACGCCATCTGCCCCGGCACAATTGTGTCGCCTTCATTCGAGGAACGCGTGCAGGCCGTTGCGAAGCAAACGGGGACTCCGCTTGACCAGGTGCGCAAGAATTTCATTGCGCGCCAGCCGATGGCGCGTTTGGGTACGGCGGAGGAAGTCGCAGCGCTTGCTGTTTTCCTTGCTTCGGACGAGTCGAGCTACATCACCGGCCAGCCGCATCTGGTCGATGGCGGCCTGGCGCTTTAGGCCTCCACCGGCCAACTGCTGTTGGGCCGGGCCTCACGTCGGGCTTGCTTTTCGGAGGGCGAAAGCGGGATGATTTAGTCTGGACGGATGTTCCGGCATTCGCACGGTACTGAAAACAAAGAAGAATATGCGTAAGGCGGCCTTTACCGCCTGGGAGGAATGAATGGCTTCGGTCGCGATCCGCGACGTGCGTAAGGCCTTCGGAGCGACGGCCGTCATCCATGGCGTCGACATTTCGATACGCGACGGCGAATTCGTCGTGCTCGTCGGACCCTCGGGCTGCGGCAAATCGACTTTGCTCCGGATGATCGCCGGCCTCGAAAACATCTCCGGAGGCGAAATCCGTATCGGTGATCGCGTAGTCAACCGGCTGCCGCCGAAGGAACGCGACGTCGCGATGGTGTTCCAAAATTACGCGCTCTATCCGCACATGACGGTCGCCGACAACATGGCGTTCTCCATGAAGCTGCGTGGCGCGCCGAAAAGCGAGATTGATGAGCGCGTCAACCGGGCGGCCTCGATCCTCGGCCTCACTCAGCTGCTGCAACGGTTCCCGCGCCAGCTGTCGGGTGGACAGCGTCAACGTGTCGCCATGGGGCGCGCCATCGTCCGTGATCCGCAGGTCTTTCTTTTTGATGAGCCGCTGTCCAATCTCGACGCCAAGCTGCGCGTGCAGATGCGCACGGAAATCAAGGAACTGCATCAGCGGCTGAAGACGACAACGATTTACGTCACGCATGACCAGATCGAAGCGATGACCATGGCCGACAAGATCGTCGTGATGCACGACGGCCGCGTCGAGCAGATTGGCGCGCCGCTCGATCTCTATGACCGCCCTGACAATCTGTTCGTTGCCGGCTTTATTGGCTCGCCGGCAATGAACATGCTCAAGGGCCGCATCAGCCTGAACGGAGCTGCGGCATTCGAGGCACCTGCAGGCGTGACATTCTCGCTTCGCAACGCGCCGGCCGGCAGTGATGGTCGCCCCGCCATCTATGGCGTGCGCCCGGAACACTTCTCGCTGTCCGACGATGGCGCCGATGCCGTTGTCCAGGTCGTCGAGCCCACCGGATCCGAATTGCAGGTGGTCGCCAAGCTGGGCGGGAGCGAGATCATCGCGGTCTTCCGCGAGCGGCACCAATTCAAGCCTGGCGACAAGATCCGGCTTAAGCCAGACCCGAGGCTCATCCATCTATTCGACGAGGCGACGGGTAAGCGCCTCGAAAACTGAGGAACGAAAGGGAGGCAGACCATGACTTATTTTACACGCCGCACACTCGTCAAAGGCGGGACGGCGGCGGCCGCGGCGGGCGCGTTGACCGGCCCGGCATTGCTTGATTGGGCCAAGGCTTGGGCACAGTCCTCGCAGTGGAAGCCAGAGAAAGGCGCGCAGCTGTCGATCCTGCGCTGGAAATATTTCGTGCAATCGGAAGACGATGCCTTCGTCGCCCTGATGGATTCCTTCACCAAGGCGACTGGCGTCAAGATCACGATCGCGCGCGAGTCATACGAAGACGTGCAGCCGAAAGCTTCGGTGGCGGCCAATACCGGCGCGGGACCGGATCTGTTCTGGGGCCTTTATTCATTGCCGCACCTGTTCCCGCAGAAATGTCTCGACGTCAGTGACGTCGCCGACTATCTCGGCAAGAAGTATGGCGGTTGGGTGCCGACGGCGGTCACTTACGGCAAAGGGACCGGCAACAAGTGGATCGCAATTCCGGTCTGCTACGCCGGCAACCTGCTCAATTATCGTCTTGAAGCCTCCAAGAAGGCCGGTTTCTCCAAATTCCCCACGACGACTGACGAGTTCCTTGCCTACGCCAAGGCGATGAAAGCGCAGGGCACACCGGGCGGCATGGCGCTCGGCCACGCTTCCGGTGACGGCAATGCCTGGGTCTACTGGTGCCTGTGGGCCTTCGGCGGCAACGTCGTCGACAAGAACGACAAGGTCATCATCAGCTCGCCGGAAACCGAAAAGGCGCTCACCTACGCCAAGGCGCTGTATGAGAACTACGTGCCAGGCACGGCTTCCTGGAACGATGCGTTCAACAACAAGGCGTTCCTCGGTGGCGAAATCCACTGGACCAATAACGGCATCTCCATCTACGTCGCAGCCCAGAACGATGCGAGCAAGAAGCAGATCGCCGAGGACATGGATCACGCGCTCTATCCCGTTGGACCGGTCGGCAAGCCGACCGAATTCCACCTGCTGTTCCCGCTGTTGGCGATGACTTACACCAAGTATCCGCAGGCCTGTAAGGCGCTGATGGCCTACATGCTCGAAGCCGACCAGTTCAACAAATGGCTGACGGCATCGAAAGGCTACCTCACCCACTGCCTGAATGCCTATGACGCAAACCCGGTATGGACCGCCGACAAAAAGACGACGCCATTCCGCGATGTCGCCAAGCGCACATTGACGGCGGGCGGCCTCGGCTCCGTCGGCGAGAAGGCCGCGAGCGCGATTGCCGATTTCGTGGTGCTCGACATGTTCGCCGCTGTGTGCACCGGGCGCGAAGATCCAAAAGGCGCGATCAAGATCGCCGATCGTCAGCTGCGGCGGATCTATCGGTAAGCGCCTCTCGACCGCCGAAGAAAAAACGTCATGGCCGGTTTATTCCGGCCATGACAATTACAACGAGCGAATGAATGGCCGAGATCGCGCTGAAATCGTCAGGCATAGCCGCACCTCGCGAGGCGACCGCGTGGGATCGGCTCAAGACCAACAACAATTGGCTCAGCATCTGGTTCATGCTGCCGGCCGCTGCATTCCTCATCCTGTTTCTCGCCTATCCACTCGGTCTTGGTGTCTGGCTGTCCTTCACCGACGCCAAGATCGGCCGAGGCGGTGAATTCGTTGGCATCGAGAACTACGAATGGCTGTGGGATGACAGCATCTTCTGGCTCTCGGTATTCAATACGCTGCTCTACACAATCGTTGCCAGCGCCATTAAATTTGCGGTTGGCCTCTATCTCGCGCTGCTGCTCAACGAAAATCTGCCTTTTAAGGCGATCCTGCGTGCGGTTGTGCTCATTCCATTCATCGTCCCAACGGTCCTTTCAGCAATCGCGTTCTGGTGGATCTACGACAGCCAGTTCTCGATCGTGTCATGGACGCTGCGTCATCTTGGCCTGATTTCGTCCAACATCGACTTTCTCGGCGACGTGTGGAACGCACGCTGGTCGGTGATTTTTGCGAACATCTGGCGGGGCGTGCCGTTCGTCGCCATCACGCTGCTTGCAGGCCTGCAGACGGTATCTCCATCGCTTTATGAGGCGGCCACCATCGACGGCGCCAGCGCCTGGCAGCGGTTCCGCTTCATCACATATCCGTTGCTTACCCCGATCATCGCGGTGGTGATGACGTTCTCCGTGCTCTTCACCTTCACGGATTTCCAACTGATCTGGGTGCTGACGCGCGGCGGGCCGGTCAATGCGACGCAATTGATGGCAACGCTGTCCTATCAGCGCGCCATCGTCGCGGGTCAGCTTGGCGAGGGAGCGGCAATCTCGACGGCGATGATCCCGTTCCTGCTCGCCGCCATTCTGATCTCCTGGTTCGGCCTTCAACGGCGGAAGTGGCAACAGGGCGAGAGCAATGACTGAGACGCTTGCAGGCAAAGCCGCCGACCCGCGCGCCCTGCTAAATGCGAGCGCTGATCACAGTGAGGGCATGAGCTATCTGCAGACGCTGCCGCGGCGGCTGGTGACACTCTATCTGCCGCTTTCGATCATCCTTTTGATACTGCTGTTTCCGTTCTACTGGATGGCGCTCACCTCCATAAAGCCGGACGACCAGCTTTTGGACATGGACAGGGTCAATCCGTTCTGGACGACCGCGCCGACGCTGAAACATTTCTACAATCTGCTGTTCCAGACCAGCTATCCGCTGTGGCTATGGAACACGATGTTCGTTGCGATCGGTGCGACGATCCTATCGATCATCGCCAGCGTCCTCGCGGCCTATGCGATCGTGCGCTTGCGTTATCGCGGGGCTGCGTGGGTTGGCGCCGCAATTTTCCTGGCTTATCTGGTGCCGCCGTCGATCCTGTTCATTCCATTATCGACCGTCGTTTTCCAGTACGGCCTCTTCGACTCGCCGTTCGCGCTGATCCTCACTTACCCGACCATTTTGATCCCATTCTCCACCTGGCTGCTGATGGGTTATTTCAAGACCATCCCGTTCGAGCTCGAGGAGTGCGCGCTCATTGACGGCGCCAGCCGCTGGCAGATCCTGATGAGGATCGTGCTGCCGCTCGCGATCCCCGGTCTGATCTCGGCTTTTATTTTCTGCTTCACACTGTGCTGGAACGAATTCATCTACGCGCTGACGTTTCTCTCGACGACGGCGCACAAGACGGTGCCGGTCGCCATCGTCAATGAATTCGTCGACGGCGATATCTATCGCTGGGGCTCGTTGATGGCGGGCGCGCTGGCGGGCTCATTGCCGCTGGTTATTCTCTACGCCTTCTTTGTCGAGCATTACGTCTCGGCGATGACCGGTGCGGTAAAGGAATAGGGCATCCGGTCCGAATGCGGTAACCAGTGCCCGCATGCGAGGCAAATTGTATTGCGCGACCTTTCCCCGCAGCAAATAATTATTGCTGCAATCGAGCAATCAAAAAAGAAGCTTTAGATGAATTTCGCGGCCGCAGGGCCGATGTCCCTTTATTCAAATAGCCGCAGGCTCGCGGCAAATACGGAGGAAAGTCATGAGTGTCTTCGGCAGCATTATGAGCGCGATATTCGGCCACGGTTCAGCGCAAGCAAGCGCGTCACCGACGGCGCCACCTCCGAGCGCGCCTCCACCGCAAACGGTGGATGTAGCAGCGATCGTCGACAAGGCAGCTGCCGCGACCGGTGAGAAGCTTGCCTGGCGAACGTCCATTGTCGATCTGATGAAGGCGCTGAACCTCGACAGCAGCCAGGCAGCGCGCAAGCAGCTCGCCACCGAGCTCAAATATACCGGCAACATGAATGACTCGGCCGCCATGAACGTCTGGCTGCACAAGCAGATCATGCAGAAGCTTGCCGCCAACGGCGGAAAGCTGCCGAGCGACATCAAGGCGGCTTGACCACTACCGGCAATGCGCGGGCGGGAATCGCACGCGGACCGCAAACGACAATTGAAATATCGGCTG
>JBKPRE010000198.1:0-13771 GCA_046734435.1 Pseudomonadota bacterium
TCTCAAGCCCGGTATTGAAGAACTTTGCCAATTGCTTCCATCATTCCTGGCGCAGCCCATCCTGCGATTGGCGGAGCGTAAAGGTTGGCTTGGCCGGGTTTATTTTGGAATGGAGATCAATTCCACCTCGATCAGCGGCTATCTGCGTTTCTGGCTGCTCGCGGAGCTTCGTTTCCTGCGGCCCTACGGCTACCGGTACAAGCAGGAACAGCAACAAATCGACAACTGGCTCTGGCTGATCCGCGAAGCCGCGAAACATTCTACCGAGTTGGCGCTGGAAGTTGCCGAATGCGCCCGTCTGATCAAAGGCTATGGCGACACGCACGCGCGCGGGCTCGCCAACTACCGCGCGATCGAGACGCGCGTGATTCGTCCCGCTTTGGCGGGCCAAATCCCGTCGGCACGTGGGGCCGACGCAGTTGCCAGCGCACGCACTGCGGCCTTGGTCGATCCTGACGGCGAAAGCCTGACCAAGTGCCTTGCAGAGATCGACGGTCAGCCGGCGCTGAGGATTGCAGCGGAGTAGTCTGCAAGGCTGAGGTGCGCGCGCCTCCGTTGTCAGCCAATCCTCGGTCGAGTAAAACCGGGCCCACAAAACAAACGATAATCACGTCTGCGGGAACTGGACGTTTAAGGGGCGGAAATGGCCGCGACACCGACGGGACAACGGCCAACAATCGCCGCCGAAGCTTTCCTGCGCGCACTCGCCGACCACGGCACGGACTATTTTTTTGTCAATCCGGGCACCGACTTTCCGCCGATCGTCGAAGCTTTCAGCCGCGCCAAGAAAACAAATGCCAAGGTCCCGAAACCCATTCTGGTACCTCACGAGAATCTTGCCGTCGGGATGGCGCATGGCGCCTATATGATGACAGGCCGCCCGCAGGCAGTGATGGTTCATGTCAATGTCGGCACTGCAAACACAATCAACAACCTGACAAATTTGTCGCGCGACCGTGTCCCCCTGATCCTGGCTGCCGGACGCACACCGATTACCGAAAAAGGTACATTCGGCTCACGCTCCCGTCCGATCCACTGGGCGCAGGAAATGTTCGATCAGGCCGGAATGGTGCGTGAGCTCGTGAAGTGGGATTACGAACTGCGCGTGCCGGGACAGATCGGCGATATCGTGGCGCGCGGCGTCGAAGTCGCCATGGCGCATCCCCGCGGACCGGTCTACCTGGTGCTCCCGCGCGAACCGCTTGCGGCCGCGCTGCCAGAGCCGGTCGGACCCACAAAACCGCGTCCGCAAGCGGCGGCTGCGTATCCTGACCCGCGGACGATCGCAACATTGGCCGAATGGATCGCGGCTGCAGAGCGCCCTTTGATCGTCACGTCGACCTTACCGGTCGAAGCCGTCCATCTACTTGGGCGTCTCGCAGAGCGCTGCGCCATTCCCGTCGTCACCCACAGCCCGCGCTCGGTCTGCCTGCCCTCGAGCCATTCCATGCATTTCGGATACGAGCCCGGCACGCTGCTTGCCGATGCCGACCTCGTCATCGCGCTCGAGTCCGACGTGCCCTGGATTCCGCATCTGCAGCATCCGCCTGGCGGCTGCCGCGTCGCGCACGTCGGCGAGGATCCGTTCTACGTGCGCTATCCGATGCGGAGTTTTCCGAGCGACCTTGCGTTGCAGGCCGGACCTGCGCAGGCGCTCGATGCGCTTACTCGTGCCGTCGAGCCGCGCCTGCAGATGGCCGACGCGCGCATTGCAGCGCGCCGCGCGCGCCTGACCGAGCGCATGCGGACGCGGCGCGCGCAACTGGCGAAGGATTCAACGGCGGGCACGACGATTTCGCCCGAATATCTGTCACGTGTCATCGGTGAAACGGTCGGCAAGGATGCCGTCATCATCAACGAATATCCGCTGCGGCCGGACCATTGCGCACGCGAAAAGCCAGGCACGTTCTTCGCGCTCGGGCCCGCCGGTGGACTCGGATGGGGATTCGGCGCAGCGCTTGGAGCAAAGCTCGCGGCACCCGACAACTTCGTGGTCGCGACACTTGGCGACGGCTCCTACATGTTTGCCAATCCGATGGTCGGACACTGGGTGGCCGCTGTCCAGAATCTGCCCATCCTGACGATCGTATTCAACAACAGCCGCTACGGCGCCGTTCGCCGCGCCACGCTGTCGATGTTCAAGGACGGCGTGGCAGGCGAAAGCGATGGCCGCATACTCGCCGATCTCGATCCGTCACCGCCATTTGAGGAGATGGCGCGCGCACAAGGTGCCCACGCCGAGCGCGTTGAAAAGCCCGCCGACCTGCCCGAGGCCCTTTCGCGTGCACGAAACGCCATCATCAATGATAAGCGGCAGGCGATGCTCAACGTCATCACCCCTTATTGAATGGATTCAGTATTCTGAGAGTTCGAAGTCACGGAGAACGAGTACATGCGCATCGATGCCTATACCCATTTCATTCCGGAAAAATACTTCAACAAGATCGTGGAGAGTGGCCATGCCGACATCGGCAAACGCGTGCGCGAGATCCCGTGCATTCATGATCTCGACATCCGCCGCAAGATCGTCGACGGATTCAAGGACTATGCGCAGATCCTTTCCTACCCGATGCCGCCGCTCGAGGTGATGACCAAAGGCGACGGCAAGCTGACAGAGGAATACACCAAGCTCGTGAACGACGGCTTCGCCGAGATCTGTCAGAAATATCCCGATCAGTTTCCCGGCTGGGTCGGACAGGCGGCGCTGATCGCGCCCGATGGCGGCGTGCGGGAGGCAGAACGCGCGCTCAAGAATGGCGCGCTTGGCGTGCAGATCTACACCAACATTGCCGGCAAGCCGCTCGACGATCCGGCTTTCGAGCCGTTCTTCGAGGCGATGAACAAGTCCGGCAAGCCGGTCTGGATGCATCCGGCGCGCGCCGCCAACTTCCCCGACTATCTTACCGAGAAGAAATCGAAGTACGAGATCTGGTGGACGTTCGGCTGGTCCTACGAAACCGCGGCGGCGATGGCCCGCCTCGTCTTCTCGGGGATCATGGACAAGTACCCGAACCTGAAGATCATCACGCACCATTTCGGCGGCATCGTGCCGATGCTGGAAGGCCGCATCGGTCCCGGCTGGGACCAGCTGGGCGCGCGCACCTCGGACGAAGATCTGAGCGTGATTTTGAAGCGCCTGAAGAAGCGGCCGCTCGATTACTTCAAGCACTCGTTTTATGCCGACACGGCCGTGTTCGGCGGCGTGCCGGCAACCCATGCCGGTCTTGCGTTCTACGATCTCGAGAAGATCGTGTTCGCGTCCGATTGCCCCTTCGATCCCGAAAAGGGCACTATGTACACGCGCGAAACGCTGCGCATCATCGAAGGCATCGATATGCCGGCAGCCGACAAGGAAAAGGTCTGGCACGGCAATCTTGAGCGCATCACCGGCGTGAAGTTCAAGAGCTGAGCCTCGTCGACGGTTTTCTGCCCTTTCGTGGAAAGAAAGTCGTGGATGCGCGGCACAAAGCCGGGCATGACGCCCTGCTTCCGGCTCGTCGCGCGACCGTCATCTGGTAACCTCCGCGCCCATGGCGCTCCCGCGACCCATTGGCCAGCCCGAAGCTGACGCAACCGGAATTCCGCCCCAGAACGGCGATGCCGGCCGCGTTACTCCCATAGCGGCCGGCGAAACCGGTCGCGTGACTCCCATGATGGAGCAATATCAGGACATCAAGGCCGCCCATCCGGACTGCCTGCTGTTCTACCGGATGGGCGATTTCTACGAACTGTTCTTCGCGGATGCCGAAATTGCCGCACGCGCGCTCGGCATCGTGCTGACCAAGCGCGGCAAGCATCTCGGCATCGACATTCCGATGTGCGGCGTGCCGATCGAGCGCGCCGACGAATACCTGCATCGGCTGATCGCGCAGGGCCACCGCGTGGCCGTGTGCGAGCAACTCGAGGATCCGGCCGAGGCGCGCAAGCGCGGCGCCAAAAGCGTCGTGCGGCGCGACGTTGTGCGTCTGGTTACGCCCGGCACGCTCACCGAGGACTCGCTGCTCGATGCGAGGCGGAACAATTATCTGCTCGCGGTCGCACGCGCACGGACCTCTTCCAGCGGCGACGACAGCCGCTTCGCGCTGGCCTGGATCGATATTTCGACCGGTGAGTTCCGCGTTTCTGAATGCAACCGGGCCAAGCTGTTCGCCGAGATCGCGCGTCTTGAGCCCGGCGAAATCATCGTCTCGGACGCGCTTTACGGGGAGCCTGATCTCGCCGCGTTCTGGCGCTCGCTGCCGGCGGTGACTCCACTCACGCGCGACGTTTTCGACGGCGCCACAGCCGAGCGGCGGCTGACATCATTCTTCGCGGTGTCGACCAGCGAGGCTTTCGGCGCGCTGACCCGGCTTGAGATTACGGCCGCCGCAGCTTGCGTGACCTATGTCGAGCGCACGCAGATCGGTCAGCGGCCGCCGCTGTCGCCGCCCTTGCGCGAGAGCGCGGGGGCCAGCATAGCGATCGATCAGGCGACCCGCGGCAATCTCGAACTGATGCGTACGCTGTCCGGAGACCGGCGCGGCTCGCTGCTCGATGCCATCGACCGCACCGTGACCGCGGCCGGCTCGCGGCTGCTCGCACAACGTCTGTCGGCACCTCTCACCGATAAGGCGCGGATCGCCGAGCGGCTGGACTCCGTCGGTGCTTTCGTTGCGGATGCTGCAGCGCGCGCGGAAACCCGCTCCCGCCTGCATGCCGCGCCGGATCTTGCCCGCTCGTTGTCGCGATTGGCCGTTGGCCGTGGCGGGCCGCGCGACCTTGCCGCCATCCGCGACGGCGTGCTGGCAGCAGCTGACCTTGCCCGCGCGCTTGCGTCGCTCAAGGACAAACCGGCCGAGATAGCGGGTGCGATGCAGGCCTGCCGCAAGCCAGATGGAATGCTGGCTGCCGAGTTGTCTGCTGCGCTCGCCGCCGAGTTGCCGGCCTTCAAGCGCGACGGCGGCTTTGTCCGCGAAGGCTATGACAAGGCCCTCGACGAAACGCGTGCACTCCGGGACGAGTCGCGCCGCGTCATTGCGGCGCTGCAGGCACGTTACGCCGAGGATAGCGGAATCCGTATCCTCAGGATCAAGCACAACA
Source organism: Pseudomonadota bacterium (assembly GCA_046734435.1). Taxonomy (GTDB): domain Bacteria; phylum Pseudomonadota; class Alphaproteobacteria; order Rhizobiales; family Xanthobacteraceae; genus Pseudolabrys. The sequence goes on from JBKPRE010000198.1 coordinate 5,080, forward strand.
ATGTGCTCGGCTATTTCGTTGAAGTGACAGCGCAGCACGGCGAGCGCCTGATGAGCGCGCCATTCAACGCCACGTTCATTCACAGGCAAACGCTCGCCGGACAGGTGCGTTTCACCACCATCGAACTCGGAGAGCTCGAAGCAAAGATCGCCAGCGCCGCCGAGCGCGCACTCGGCCTGGAACTGGAAACTTTCGAGCGGCTGGCGGCAGCCGTGATGGCGCAGAGCGTCAACATCAAGGAATGCGCCGAGGCGCTTTCCATACTCGACGTCGCAAGCGCACTCGCGCATCTTGCCGTCGAACGCGACTATGTACGGCCGCAGGTCGACGACAGCCACGCATTCGTCGTTGAAGGCGGGCGTCATGTGGTCGTGGAGCAGGCGTTGTCGCGCGACGGCGCGCCGTTCATCGCCAATAATTGCGATCTCTCGCCACCGCCGCAAACCGGCGCCGGCCGGATCTGGCTTCTCACCGGCCCTAATATGGCCGGCAAATCAACCTTCCTGCGGCAGAACGCGCTGATTGCAGTGCTGGCGCAGATGGGCAGTTTCGTTCCCGCCCGGCGGGCGCATATTGGCGTCGTCGATCAGCTGTTTTCGCGTGTCGGCGCCGCAGACGATCTTGCACGCGGGCGTTCGACTTTCATGGTCGAAATGGTGGAAACCGCCGCCATCCTCAATCAGGCCGGTGAGCGCGCGCTGGTGATCCTTGACGAGATCGGCCGCGGCACCGCCACCTTCGACGGACTGTCGATTGCATGGGCGACGGTCGAGCACCTGCATGACGTCAACAAATGCCGTGCACTGTTCGCCACCCACTTCCACGAGTTGACCGCCCTTTCCGGCCGGCTCGACCGGCTGCACAACGCAACGGTGCGCGTGAAGGAATGGCAGGGCGATGTCGTCTTCCTGCACGAAGTTGTCGCGGGAGCAGCCGACCGCTCCTATGGCATTCAGGTCGCGAAGCTTGCTGGCCTGCCGCCAAGCGTGATCGAGCGCGCCAAAATGGTTCTCGCCAAGTTGGAACAGGAAGACCGTGCCGCGTCGAAGGGCTTCGAGGATCTGCCCCTGTTCGCGGTTCCCCAGAAAACACCGCAGGAAAAGCAGGAAACGGTTGAGGATTCGCTGGTCGCGGCACTTGCCGCGATCAACCCCGACGACCTGTCGCCGCGTGAAGCGATGGAAGCGCTTTATATGCTAAAAGCGAAGCTGACGGGCACGCGTAAATCTTAGACACCATGATGAATATTGCCGAGAGGAAGCAGGCAACCGCGTTGGCGGAGGCGCAACGCTGGCTAGAAAGCTTCGAGGCTGCGCTATTGGCACAGGACGCTGCCGCGGCAGCAGGACTGTTTCTGGATGACGGGCTCTGGCGGGATGTCCTGGCATTCACCTGGACCATCCAGACGATGGCCGGCCGACCGGCGATCGGAGCAACCTTGCGTGAGACGCTATCGCGCACGCAGGCGAGAAACTTCCACATTCCGGGCAAGCGAACACCGCCGCGCCGGGTATCCCGCGCCGGCGAGGAAAATATCGAAGCGCTGTTCGAATTTGAAACTGCCTTCGGTCCTTGCGCGGGCGTGCTGCGATTGCGACCCGACAGCCAAGGCAGGCTGCGTGCCTGGACTCTAAATACGAACCTGCAGGAGCTCAGAGGTTACGAAGACGAATTCAAGCGGCGCGGTGAACCCGACTCGACGCGCGACTTCGGCGCCGAAAACTGGGCCGATCGTCTGAAGAAACAACGCGCATTCTCTGATAGCGACCCAACTGTCCTCGTGGTCGGCGGCGGGCAAGCCGGGCTATCGATTGCGGCGCGCCTGCATCAGCTTGGCATCGAAACACTGATCGTCGATCGGCACAAACGCGTCGGCGACAATTGGCGCACGCGTTATCATTCGCTGACGCTGCATAATGAAGTGCACGTCAATCACCTGCCCTATCTGCCGTTTCCTCCGACGTTTCCCGTCTACATCCCGAAGGACAAGCTCGCCAACTGGTTCGAATCCTACGTCGAAGCATTGGAGCTTAATTTCTGGACCGACACCGAGCTTGTCGCAGGATCCTACGACGATAAGCGCTCAGAATGGCGCGTCACGTTGCGCCGAGGCGACGGGACGGAACGCGTCATGCGTCCGCGCCATCTCATCTTTGCGACCGGCGTGAGCAGTATTCCTTACACGCCCGATTTGCCTGGTCTCGACGAGTTCGCCGGCACCAAGGTCCACTCGGGCGATTTCAAGCACGCCGAAAAGTGGAAAGGTCGCAAGGCGCTGGCGCTCGGAACCGGCACCAGCGGCCACGACGTCGCGCAGGAGCTGCAGGCGCACGGCGCGCAGGTGACTATGATCCAGCGCAGCAAGACCCATGTGGTGAGCTTGAAGGAAGCGCAGAGCGTTTACGCCATCTACGCGGAAGGAATTCCGTTTGATGATTGCGACCTGCTCGCCACCTCGTTTCCCTATCCGGTTCTGCGGCGCTCGTATCAGCTCTCCACCGCAAAAGGCCGGAAGGTAGACGACAATCTGATCAATGCCCTCGAACGGCGCGGATTCAATACCTGGCTTGGCGAGGACGAGACCGGATTCCAGATGATGTATCTGCGCCGCGGCGGCGGCTATTACTTCAATGTCGGATGCTCGGAATTGATCATCTCGGGCGAAATCGGCCTCCTTCAGTATGCCGATATCGAAACCTTCGTGCCGGAGGGCGTGCGACTGCACGACGGGAGGATCGTGCCGGCCGAACTTCTTGTTCTTGCTACCGGCTACAAGAACCAGCAGGAAACCGTCCGCCGCTACCTCGGCGATGCCATAGCCGACCGCATCGGCCCGGTCTGGGGCTTCGATGAGAAGGGCGAACTATGCAACATGTGGCGGCGCACCGCGCAGTCCGGGCTCTGGTTCACGGCCGGCAGCCTCGCCCAGTGCCGGATCTTCTCGCGATACCTGGCGTTGCAGATCAAGGCATTGGAAGAACGGCTACTGCAATAGTTTGCGCTGGCGCAGCGCCCACAGCAGCGCGTTCCAGCCAATGCCGATGCTCAGCCCGATGGCATAGGACCACCACACGCCGATCGGAACCGCCAGGAGATGCACGGCGAGCAAGCCAAGGCCGAGCCCAATTAATGGGGTAAGCACGTGCGCAGCGACGCTTGCCGCTGCCGGCCCGCCGATGCGCGGATGCAAAATGATGAAGAACGAGCCCATGGCGACGGGAAAAAAAGCAAACGTACCCGAAAAATAAGAACCGATCGAGCTGCTCGCCGCGGTCACGAGCACGACGCAAAGGGTCACCACGCCGGCACGCCAGACAAGCTCGGCGCCGCTCAGTTCGACGCGCTTTACGGCCCCGGCGACTCGAAAGTGGCGCGCAGCGACAATCGCGATCGGATAAACAACAGCGTTCAGCAACACCGCACCGACCGCATTCCACTCGACGAGGCGCAAGAGGAACACAATGCCAAGCCAGACCAGAAATGCGCCTCCGAGGCTGAGCTGCAGAGAGCGCCGTTGCGCAAGCGCGGCGTAGGTCAGCGCAAAGAACGCACAGGCGGCGTTCGCGATCAGGCTTCCCACCGCGCTTTGTGCGATGAATTCGGGCGGATGCTCGAGTGCGAGAATGATCATCGCCGCGCCGCCGGCGGTCGGAAGCGCTGCGACGAGCGAACCAATGAAGGGACCGCTGCGCTCCACGATGACGGAAGCGGCCACCACGATCGAGGCCGTCATCAGAATTTTCAGCAGCAATCCGAAAAGAAACAGCGACATGAACTAAACCGCGACTCCGTGCCGGCGCGCTGCCAGGACCGCGAGGCTCCAGCCGATCGACGTCGCCAGCGCCAGCGAGAGTCCTGCCACGACGCCCAGGGGCTCGGCGGTCAGATGCAGCACCATGCAGGCGATGCCAAACCCGAGCAGGCCGAGCGGTGCATTGGCGAGCACGGCCGCCGTCGGCTTGCCGCCGGCCCGCTGATGCAGAATGAGGATGATGCTGGTGAGCACGACAGGAAATACCGCCAGCATGCCGCTGCCATATGACCCGATACGGAAGCTGAATGTGACGACAATACCGACCAGGACGGCAACCATCAGCGCGCGCAGTGCGTAATCATACCAGCGCGGCTGCTGCCGCGACATCCGCGTGTGTCGGAACGGCCATACCACCCACATTCCCACGGCAATCGCGGCCGCATTGATAAGAAGCGCCGGGCCGAGCGACCAGTGATTGGCGGTTACGATTGCCGTGAGCACGAGCCACACGACATAGGTGGCGCCGAGACTGATGGCGAGGGATCGCTTCTGGGCAAGCACGCAATAGACCACTGCGAAAATGACGTTGACCGCATTGACGGCAAGGCTCGCCACCGCGCTTTGCGCAATGAAATGCGCGTCGTGGTCGAGCGCAAGAAAAACGTATACCGGTCCTGCCCCGATCGGCAGCGTCGCCACCAGCCCGCCGACCAGCGGGCCCGCACGCTCGGCCGTAATTGTCGCCGCCAGCACGAAAGCGGCGGTGATGGCCATTTTGACGATGAGCGTGAGCGCAAAATACAGGTCGGGAGACATCTGGGGCGGCGCACATGACCACGCCATCAAACGCGGCGCAAGTTGCAACCATGCATAGCAGATCGTCTGCCGCTAGACGCGCGCGAGCTTTATCTCGACCGGCGGTCCGTTCTTGATGGTTTGATAGACCACGCAATAACGCTCGGTGAGCTTGAGCAGCTGATCGAGCTTGTCCTGCGGCGCGTCGGTGTCGACATCGAAGCGCAGACGGATTTGCGCAAAGCCGACCGGGGCATCCTTGGCCACGCCAAGCGTTCCGCGAAAATCGAGATCGCCTTCCGCCGAGACACGCGCTGATTTGAGCGGAATCTCAAGCGCCGTGGCCACCGCTTTCATGGTCACACCGGCGCAGGCAACCAGCGCTTCCAGCAGCATGTCGCCGGAGCAAAGTTCCAGGCCCGAGCCACCCGTTGCCGGATGCAGGCCCGCAACGGCGAGCGCGCGTCCCGTTTCGACCTTGCAGGCGATCTTTGCGTCGTCGAGATGACCGCTCGCCTTGAGCGTTATGTAGGCGGCTTTCGGATCATTCTTGTAACGCTCCTTGATCGGCGCTTGCAGCGCGCGCAGTCCATTCGCGTCCATGATGGGCTCCTCAATTCGGCGTCAGCACCACACGGCCAATCACCTTGCCGGCACGAAGCTGGTCCATCACCGCATTCACGTCCTCGAGCGGACGCGTTGCGACAGGCACCGGCGGGATTCCTGTCCGCCGGACAAGCTCGATCAACTCCTTCATTTCGGGCAGGCTGCCGACATAGGAACCCTGGATCGTCAGCGCCCGCATCGGGATCGGCGGCAACGACACCGTCAGATCACCACCGTAAAGCCCGACAACGACGTATTTGCCGCCCTTGATCAGGGAGTCATAGCCGACGCGTGCGCTCTGCGACGAACCCACAAGATCGATCACCCCCCAGGCGCCGCCATTGGTCATATCAATAATTTGCTGTGACGCATCGGCCGCACCGCCATCGACGACTTTTGCAGCGCCCGCCTTTTTCGCGGCGTCGCGCTTTGCCGGATCGATATCGACCACAATGGCGCTGTGGCCTCCCATCGCCTTGTGCAAGGCAAGGCACATGAGACCGAGACCGCCGGCACCGATGATCACGGTCGGCTCGCTTTTCAGCGTCGAAATCTTTTTCAAAGCGCCATACGTCGTGACACCGGAGCATGCGAGCGGCGCTGCACGCTCGGGCGGGAGATCGCCGATATCGAACAAATAGCGCGGATGCGGAACCATCATGTAATCGGCGTAACCGCCGTTCGAAAACACCCCCAGGCTGCGCATGGCACGGCAGAGATTTTCCTCGCCGCGCTGACATGGGCCGCAGGTGCCGCAGCCGATCCACGGATGCGCAAGCCGGCGATCGCCGACTTTGACGCCCTTGACGTCGGGACCGAAGGCAACAACCTCGCCGACGTTTTCATGGCCGAGCGTGACCGGAAGCTTCATGCCGCGATCGGCAAGGCTCATCCGTTTGCCGCCGCCCAAATCGAAATAGCCGTCGGCCAAATGCAGATCGCTGTGGCAAACGCCTGCTGCCAGGACCTTCAGCAGAACTTCTGTGCCTTTCGGTTCCGGCGTGGGCTGCTCATTGAGTTGCAACGGCTGACCGCAAACGCAGACCTGGAACATGCGCATTGTATTTACTCTCCCCGCATCGCTGGATTGCCCCGACACCGAACCACACTCCGGGGCTGTCGTCACCCGCCCCGCGGATGCCTCAAAATCGGGCCTTGCAAGAAATATCTCTGTCGGGCGGGTGACTTACCGCCTCGCCTCCGCTATCCGATGGACCTATGGCCTCCCTTGCGCTCGACCAGGAACAGCGCCCGTCTACCGAACGAACCTCGCGTGGGTCGGGCGACCTCATCGACGTGCGCGCGATCACCGCCGACCTGGAGAAGCTTGCCAAGGCTCACACCGGCAACGAGCGCGACCTGCGCTCACTGGTGGCGCAAAAGCTCAAGACTGCATTGACGGACGGCCGCGCCAAGGCCGAGCAGCTGCTGCTCAAAGACCGTCACGGGCGGCGCTGTGCGGAGCGCCTCTGCAGGATGGAAGACGAGGTCATCCGTGTCCTGTTCGAGTTCGCGCGCAAGCACCTTTATCCTTCGCAAAACCCGAGCGAGGCCGAGCGCATGGCGGTCGTCGCGACCGGCGGCTACGGTCGCGGGCTGCAGGCGCCGGGCTCAGACATCGATCTGTTGTTTCTGTTGCCCTACAAGCAGACCGCATGGGGCGAGTCGATCGCCGAGGCCATTCTCTATTGCCTGTGGGATCTCGGGCTGAAGGTCGGCCATGCCACCCGTTCGGTCGACGAATGCATCCGCCAGGCCAAGGCGGACATGACCATCCGCACCGCTATCCTCGAAGCGCGCTTTCTTCTCGGCGACCGCAAATTGTTCGACGAACTGGTAACCCGCTTCGACAAGGACATAGTTCGTAATACTGCTCCGCAATTTGTCGCGGCCAAGCTCGCCGAGCGTGAAGACCGTGTCCGCCGCAGCGGACAGTCACGCTATCTCGTCGAGCCAAACGTGAAAGACGGCAAGGGCGGCTTGCGTGACCTGCACACGTTGTTCTGGATCGCCAAATACGTGTACCGCGTGCGCGAGCCGGATGAGCTGATCAAAAGCGGAGTCTTCGACAAGCAGGAGTATCAGCTGTTCCGGCGCTGCGAGGATTTTCTCTGGTCGGTGCGCTGTCACATGCACTTTCTCATGGGCCGCGCCGAGGAGCGGTTGTCGTTCGACATCCAGCGCGAGATCGCGGTGCGGCTCGGCTACACCGAGCATCCCGGCCTGCAGGATGTCGAGCGCTTCATGAAACATTACTTCCTGATCGCCAAGGATGTCGGCGACCTGACGGCCATCCTGTGCGCCGAACTGGAAGACAGTCACGCCAAGAGCGTACCGGTGCTCAGCCGCGTCATGGAGCGGTTTCGGCCGGTGAAGCGACGCAAGCTTGCCGAGAGCGACGACTTTACCGTCGACAAGAATCGCATCCTGCTTGCACACCCGAGCGGCTTCAAGCGGGATTCGGTCAACCTGATCCGTATTTTCCATCTGGCGCAGAAGCACAATCTGGCTTTCCACCCTGACGCCATGCGCGCAATCACTCGCTCGCTCAATCTGATCGATGCCAAGCTGCGCGAAAACGAAGAAGCCAACGAGCTTTTCCTGGAGATCCTGACATCCAGGAACGACCCGGAGACAGTGCTGCGGCGGATGAACGAGGCAGGCGTACTCGGGCGGTTCGTGCCAGCCTTCGGCAAGATCGTCGCCATGATGCAGTTCAATATGTATCATCATTATACGGTGGACGAGCATCTGCTGCGGTGCATCGGCGTGCTTGCCGAAATCGAACGTGGCGGCAGCAACGACTCGCCCCTCGCAAACGAACTAATTCACAAGATCCTGCCCGAGCATCGCAAGCTGCTTTATGTCACGCTGTTCCTGCACGACATCGCCAAGGGCAGGCCGGAAGACCATTCGATTGCCGGGGCGCGTGTCGCGCGGCGGTTCTGCCCGCGCATGGGTTTTTCCGCCGCCGACACCGACACCGTAGCCTGGCTGATAGAGAATCATCTTGTAATGTCGAGCGTTGCGCAGTCGCGCGACCTTTCCGACCGCAGGACGATCGAGAACTTCGCCGCCACCGTTCAGTCGGCCGAACGGCTCAAGTTACTTACGATTCTCACGACCGCGGACATCCGCGCGGTCGGCCCCGGCGTGTGGAACGGCTGGAAAGCTCAATTGATCCGCACACTATACTACGAGACGGAACCTGTGCTGACCGGAGGTTTCTCTGAAGTCAACCGCGCCCAGCGCGTCGCCATCGCGCAGAATGAATTCCGCGAGGCGATGAAGAGCTGGCCACAGGAGCGGCTCGAGACCTATATCGCCAAGCATTATCCGGCCTATTGGCTCAAGGTCGATCTGCCACACAAGATCCAACACGCCAATTTCGTGCGAGCCACCGAGGATGCCGACAAACGCCTCGCAACGTCGATCTCGTTTGATGCAGAACGTGCCGTAACGGAGCTCACGCTGCTTGCGCCCGACCATCCCTGGCTGCTGTCGATTATTGCAGGCGCCTGCGCCTTGGCTGGCGCC
>JBKPRE010000199.1:0-18367 GCA_046734435.1 Pseudomonadota bacterium
TATTCGGAGGTTGTCCGGGCCAGGCTGTGCCGGCACGACCAGAAGCTGGTCTATGTGCTGACTCTGCTCGGCCGTAGTGGCAAAGTAGTCACCGCGACCATTGATGCAGTGAATGGCGAATACCAGCTTGGCCGCTCAGCGGAGAAGTAACCCGTGCGCCTCCTCGTGATCGAGGACGATCCAGATCTCAATCGTCAACTTGCCACCGCGCTGACCGACGCCGGGTACGTCGTCGACCGTGCGTTCGATGGCGAGGAAGGTCACTATCTGGGTGAATCGGAACCTTACGATGCGGTGATTCTGGACATCGGTCTGCCGAAGATGGATGGCATTTCCGTCCTTGAGGCGTGGCGTCGCACTGGCCGCGCGATGCCCGTGCTCATGCTGACTGCGCGCGACCGCTGGAGCGACAAGGTTCAGGGTTTCGATGCAGGCGCTGACGATTACGTGGCCAAGCCTTTTCATCTCGAGGAAGTGCTCGCGCGCGTTCGCGCGCTGCTGCGCCGCTCCGCGGGCCACGCCAAGAGCGAATTCAACTGCGGGCCGGTCCGGCTCGATACCCGCACCGGCCGTGTTTCAGTCAATGGGAATCCGGTCAAGCTGACAAGCCACGAATACCGGTTGCTTGCGTATTTGATGCATCATACCGGTCGCGTCGTGTCGCGCACCGAACTGGTCGAACATCTCTATGACCAGGACTTCGATCGCGACTCAAATACCATCGAAGTGTTTGTCGGCCGCATTCGCAAGAAGCTCGGCGTCGAGATCATCCAGACGGTGCGGGGCCTGGGATATTTGCTTACGCCGCCCGACGCGCGTTGACATGCGTGCCAATTCGCTCGCGCTTCGCCTCTTCCTGTCAGCCACCGCCTGGACGGTGATCATTTTGCTCGTTACCGGCGTCGTCCTGTCGTCACTTTACAGGCAGGCAGTCGAGCGTGCCTTCGATCGCCGCCTCGGTGTCTATCTCCGCACGCTGGTCGCCGACATCGCGTCGCCAGAAGAAGCCGGAGAAAAATTCCCACAGTCCCTGGGCGAGCCGCTGTTCGAATTACCGCTGTCCGGTTGGTACTGGCAGGTGACGCGCGTTGATCCGGGCAAGACTGAAGTTCGATCGTCGCGTTCGTTGTGGGACGGCGGCTTACCGCACCTTCGGGACCAGGGCATTCCTGGTAGTGCGGACGGCTCGCGCGCCGGCTACGTCGGCGGGCCGGAAGATCAGCGCCTGCGCCTTGTCGAGCGCAATGTCGATTTGGGCGATGAGGGGCACTATCTTGTCGCAATAGCGGGCGATGCCGCTGAAATTTCGGACGAAACGCGCTCGTTCGACCAGGCGCTGATCATCACATTTTCCATTCTTACGGCAGTTCTGCTTCTCACGACCACATTTCAAGTCCGTTTCGGCCTTGCTCCACTCAAGCGCATCACCGATGGGCTCGCCGCCATTCGATCAGGCAGTGCAGAGCGTCTGACCGGAAAATTCCCCGAAGAAATCGCCCCGCTCGCGCGCGAGACGAATGCATTGATCGAGACCAACAGGGAGATTGTCGAGCGGGCGCGGACGCACGTCGGAAATCTGGCGCATGCGCTGAAGACCCCTCTCTCAGTGATGGTGAACGAGGCTACAGCGCATGGCACGGAGCCTTTTGGCCAGAAGATTCTGGAGCAAGCGGATATCATGCGCGATCAGGTAGCGCGGCATCTCGAGCGGGCACGCCTCGCTGCAGGGTTGACGGTCGTCGGATCGGTTACGCAGGCTGCACCCGTCGTGACGGCGCTTGCGCGCACCATGGAAAAGATTCACCGCGACAAGAATCTGACAATTGATGTCCATGCCGACGAAACTGCCCAATTTCAGGGCGAGCGCCCCGATCTGGAAGAGATGGTTGGAAATCTTGTCGACAACGCCTGCAAATGGGCGACATCGCGTGTTGCGATTGAGGTTGTGCGGGAACGCCCTGATGCAGCGAGCGAGCGCCAGATTGTTCGGGTCATTGTCGACGACGATGGGCGCGGACTCTCGCCGTCCGAGCGCGAACAAGTGGCCAAGCGCGGACGTAGGCTCGACGAGACGAAGCCGGGATCCGGCCTGGGACTTTCGATCGTGCTTGAGCTCGCGGGCCTTTATGGCGGCGGACTGACGCTCGGGACGGCGCCGCTCGGCGGGCTGCGCGCCGAGTTGGTGTTGCCAGCCGTATAAGCGGCGCTTTTTTGCCGCCCGCCGGAGTTTTGCCCCAATCCTAGCCTCCCGTGACCTTGCAGGTGGTGGTCCTTGGGGAGTCCAAAATGCCGGCATTCAAAATTGCTGCCGTGGCCTTTGCGTGCGCCACTGTCATGGGATGTGCCGGCAGCCCGGATGGGATGGGCCCCGGTCCCAAGGAAAACACAGGTACCTTGCTTGGCGCATTGGGCGGCGCCGCCATTGGCTCCCAATTCGGCGGCGGCACCGGCGGGCATGTCGCCGGAGCACTCATTGGTGCCGGAATTGGCGGCCTGATCGGCAATCGAATCGGTGCCGCACTTGACGACGAAGACAAGGAGCGCGCCTACGCCGCGCAGATGAACGCACTCGAGCGGGGCCAGCCCGGCGCGCCGGTGTCCTGGCGCAATCCGGATTCCGGTCGCTACGGCACGATCGTTCCCGGGCCTCAATACCAGCAGGCTGGCCGCAACTGCCGATCCTATACCCACACGGTTTATATCGACGGGCAGCCGCAAACCGCCCGCGGAACGGCTTGCCGCAATCCGGACGGCACTTGGACGGCCGTCGGATAGTCCTCAAGTTACACTTAACAACTTCTTAACGCCCGCCGCCGTATCAAGCCTAGAGGCTTGAATTCGGATCGATCGAGGATGGCGGGCGCCGAGACGACCGTCGAACGGCTGCGGCATTTTCTGCGCGAGCTCTCGCCTGGGGCGCGTTCGCTGCTGATCGGCGAACTCGAACGCAGCGTGTTGCGCGGCGAAGACGTTGTCGGCGCGGACCTCGTTCTCCAAGAACTCCGCCGCATTGTCCGCGAGCAGCGCGATGTGGCTCCCCGCGTAGAAGATTCCGCGCGGTTGCTGTTCAAGCCGCTTGAACCTTTCCTTGTCGACGACCGCGGCGACCATAAGCATCCGGGCCGTATTGCACGCTCGTCTCTGGACGCCCTATGGAACTGGATCAGGCGGGATCTCTTGCCCCATGACGCCGATGCCTTGGCCGGCGAGGTAAGCGAGGCGATGGTCGCTGGCGATCAGGCAAAGACCGAGCGGTTGGCGCGCATGTTCCAGGATAGGGTCGCCGCGGCAATCGATTCCAATATGAATGCCGACGACCAAGATGGAAAGATCCGGCGCCGGATACTGCAACAGATCGGCACGCCTCGCGCGGGTGATGAGCTTGCCGCACTCAAGGCCGCGCTCAAAGGGCGTGATGTACTGGCCTCGATGTCTGCGCGGCTGCCTCTCCAGATCGGGAATCTCGCCAACGCCCAGCTCGACGAATGCAAGTCTCTCATCGAAGGAGCAGCCGCACGTGACGGCGAGCTGTTCCTTTATGCCTTGCTCACAGTCATGAACCGAATGGCTGCACCTTGGCAGTTGATCCGACTTGGAGTGAAAGCTGCTGGAAGCGATACGGCAGCGCGCGTTGCCGACACGCATTATGGCGTTGCAGTCAACATCGTCATGGCAGAGCTCGAACGCATGGTCGCGGAATTGCGCGAAGATCTTCGAAGCGGGCAGGGCGTTGCTGTTGGTGCGCTCCTCAAGACGATCCACGATTCGGCGCGCGGCTTGCGCACCGAGCTTTCGCTTCCGGTCGACAGCACCTGGGGACGCGCCTTGGCGGCGCAACGCACACATATTTCCGATATCCTGCGTGTCGAAATTGAATCGATGCCTGGCCGCGTCCGGCATTTGTTGCGGCCGCGCCAGGCAAAAGAAATTCGCCCAAATTCCGTGCTCGATCCCAACGAAGTCGCCGAGGTCGAGGCCTTGGTCGAATTTGTCGGTATCTGCCGGTACTTTGCCGGCGAACTCGCGATTAACGAGATGACACAGCGCGCCTTGAGCGAATTGCGCCATTACCTGGACAATGGCACCCGGGCATTGCTCGAGGGACTGCGCCATTCCGGCGATGCCGATCGCAGTTTCCGGCAATCTCAGGTCGATGCAGCCGTGCGGTTCTGCGCCAAGGTATTCGGGCGGGAATATGCAGCGCTGCTGGGCAAGGCCGCGGAAGTTGCGGTCACCGGCGACAGTAAGGTGGCTCGCGCGTAAAAGGCCGTTTTTGCTGGCCTGTGCGATAAAGCACATTGCTGTCACGATCGAACGTGATGTATTCCCAGCGGCGCTGCCCTCCGGTGGGGGCCCCGACGTGGAATTAAGGCTCCATGACCCTTTGGTTCGTTTTCGCGCTGATGACAGCTGCGGCGATTTTCGCCGTCCTCTGGCCGCTTGGCCAGTCGACGAATGCGCAGGCCGGCAGCGATATTGCTGTTTATCGGGACCAACTGGATGAAATCGAGCGCGACCGCGCCGCGGGGCTGATCGGAGCGGCCGAAGCAGAGGCGGCACGGGTAGAGGTTTCCCGCCGTCTTATCGCGGCAGCGGATGCTGCGGAATTCACTCACGTCCTGCCAATCGGATCGCCGCTCTGGCGTCGGCGGGCGCTGAGCGTTGGTGCGGTGATTTTGCTGCCGGGCATTGCCGCAGCTTTTTATCTTGCACTTGGGTCCCCGCAGTTGCCCGGCCAACCGCTGGCCGAGCGAGTCCCTGGAGCACACCAAGGGCGTTCAATTGCAAGCCTTGTCTCGGAAGCGGAAGCACATCTTGAACGCAACCCCGACGACATCCGCGGTTATGAAGTATTGGCTCCCGTCTACCTGCGTATGGGCCGCTTCGCCGACGCGGTGAGGGCGCGGCGCAAGCTGCTGACGCTCGGGGGCGAGAGCGCCGGACGGCAGTCGGATCTTGGTGAGGCACTCGTTGCGGCGGCGAATGGCGTCGTTACTGCCGAGGCAAAATCCGCATTCGAGCGCGCAATGGTGCTCGACCCGGAAGAGCTCAAAGCCCGATTCTACATCGGTCTCGCGGCCGAGCAGGACGGCAACCGGGCAAAAGCAGCCGATATATGGCGCGCCATGACGAAGAATGCGCCGACCGACGCGCCTTGGGTTCCGATAGTCCGGGAAGCGCTGGCGCGCGTGGATGCACAATCAAGTAATGCCGTGCCAGGCCCGACCGCCGACGATATTGCCGCCGCTGGCGCCATGAGCGAGAAAGACCGTGGCGATATGATCCGCAATATGGTCGCTCGCCTTGCCGACCGGCTGAAAGAAAATGGAAGTGACGTCGAAGGCTGGCAACGGCTCCTGCGTGCCTATTTGGTTCTCGGCGAAAGGGAGAAGGCGATCTCCGCTGCCGATGCCGCAAAACGGGCGCTTGCCAACGATGCCGACAAGCTCCGTCGCATCGAGGATACAATCAAGAGCCTTGGACTCGAAGGCTAAGACGGAATGACACGCAAGCAACGACGTCTGGCTCTGATTGGCACAAGCCTGGCCGTATTGGCGGTTGCCGCAGCACTCGTGCTGAGCGCCTTGCGGGATTCCATCGTTTTTTTCAATTCACCGACCGATGTAGCCGAAAAACACCCGGTGCCGGGCACCCGCATGCGCATTGGCGGCCTCGTCAAACCGGGCAGCATAGAGCGTGGCGACAACTTGCTCCTACGTTTCGCAGTGACGGATGGAAAAACCGAAATCTCGGTGCGGTATCAGGGCATTGTCCCCGATCTGTTTCGGGAAGGGCAGGGAGTCGTTGCCGAAGGCAGGCTCGATACAGGCGGGGTATTTGCAGCCGATACCGTCCTCGCCAAACATGATGAGCGCTATATGCCGCGCGAGGTCGTTGACGCGTTGAAAAAATCGGGCCACTGGCAGGAAGGCGAGCAAAAAGGCTCGGGGAACACTGCAAAATGACTCCGGAGCTCGGTCACTTTGCATTGGTATTGGCGCTGGGTCTTGGCCTGATCCAGTCGATCGTTCCCATCATCGGCGTGCGCAGGCGCGACGGTTCGCTCATGCGCCTGGCCAGTTCAACCGCGCTCGCACAATTCGTTTTTGTCGCGTTGTCGTTCCTCGCGCTCACAGTCTGTTACGTCACGTCCGATTTTTCCGTTGCGACGGTCTACGAAAATTCACATTCGATGATGCCGCTGGTGTACAAGGTCACCAGCGTCTGGGGAAACCACGAAGGCTCGATGCTTTTGTGGGTTTTGATCCTCTCCCTGTTCGGCGCCCTGGTCGCGTTCTTTGGGACCAACCTTCCGGCGGTGCTCAAATCGAATGTGCTCGCGGTGCAATCGTGGATCGCCTGCGCGTTTTATCTCTTCATTCTGCTAACCTCGAATCCGTTCCTGCGGCTGGCGCCTGCGCCATTCGAGGGCCGCGATCTCAATCCGATACTGCAGGACATCGGCCTCGCCATTCACCCGACGCTTCTTTACCTGGGCTACGTCGGATTCTCGATCGCGTTCTCCTTTGCCATTGCCGCATTACTTGAAGGACGCATCGATGCCGCCTGGGCCCGCTGGGTGCGGCCGTGGACGCTCGCGGCGTGGATGTGCCTCACCGTTGGCATCGCGATGGGCTCCTATTGGGCCTACTACGAGCTGGGCTGGGGTGGTTTCTGGTTCTGGGATCCGGTGGAGAATGCTTCACTGATGCCGTGGCTGGCGGGAACTGCTCTGCTGCACTCGGCCGTGGTGATGGAAAAGCGCAATGCATTGAAAATCTGGACAATCCTGCTCGCGATTCTCGCTTTTTCACTGTCGCTGGTCGGCACGTTTCTTGTGCGTTCGGGTGTTCTTACCTCGGTGCACACATTCGCCAATGATCCTGCGCGCGGTGTCTTTATTCTGGCGATTCTGGTCTTCTTCATCGGTGGGGGATTGGCACTTTTCGCCTGGCGCGCGCCGCTGCTCAAGCAAGGCGGATTGTTCGCTCCGATCTCGCGCGAAGGCGCGCTGGTCTTGAACAATCTTTTCCTCACGACCGCCTGCCTGACGGTCTTTGTCGGCACGCTCTATCCTCTGGCGCTCGAAGCGATAGCGGGCACGAAAATTTCCGTTGGCCCGCCGTTCTTCAACCTTACGTTCGGACCGCTTTTTGTGCCTCTGCTATTTGCCATGCCATTCGGGCCGCTTCTTGCGTGGAAGCGTGGTGACATTCTCGGGGTTGCGCAGCGGTTGATGGGCGCCTTCGCCGTTGGTCTCGTGACGATCGCAATCGTTGCGGCGGCCGAAAGCGAGGTCTCTGTTCTGGCACCGTTCGGGATTGGGCTGGCGCTTTTTGTCATGACCGGGGCGCTGACCGACATCGTCGAGCGGGTCGGGCTGTTTCGCACTCGGCTCTCCGTCGTGCGCCAGCGTGCGGCAGGACTTCCCCGTTCGGTTTGGGGCACTGCTTTCGCACATTTCGGAATAGCGGTGACATTGCTGGGCATCGTCAGCGTCGGCACCTGGGCAAGCGAGCGCATTGTCGGGCTCAAGCCCTCGCAAACTGTTTCGCTATCAGGCTTCGATCTGTCCTTCGACGGGCTCGTTCAGCGTTCGGGCCCGAATTACCGCGAACTGGTTGGAAAGTTCATCGTGCGGCGGGGTGGTGTGCCGATCGCCACAATGGAGCCGGCGAAACGTAGCTTTGAGTCACGCGCGACCACCACGACGGAGGCCGCTTTGCTGACCCGCGGCTTTAGCCAGCTCTATCTGTCATTGGGTGACGTCAATGACGACGGCTCGGTTGCCGTCAGGCTCTATTACAAGCCGATGGTCCTCCTCATCTGGATCGGCGCGCTTGTGATGATGTTTGGCGGCGCGCTCTCATTGTCCGATCGACGGTTGCGAGTCGGAGCTCCCAGGCCGGCAGCGAAGCCGGCCGTGCAGGCGGCGGAGTAGAGCATGCGTCGGCTTGCAGCGATCGCTCTTGTGCTTGCCACCATCGCGTCAAGCAGTTCGCTGGCGGTGCAGCCCGAAGAAATGCTGAAGGATCCGAAGCTGGAGGCGAGAGCTCGCGAATTGTCGCGCGAGTTACGCTGCATGGTTTGCCAAAATCAATCGATCGACGAGTCCGAAGCCCCGCTTGCGCGCGATCTGCGGTTGCTGGTCCGCGAGAGGCTCACCAAAGGTGACACCGATCAGCAGGTCCTGGATTTCCTGGTAGTTCGCTACGGCGAGTTTGTCCTGCTCAAGCCGCCACTCGAAAGCAGAACGATCATCCTGTGGGCGCTGCCGCCGGTGGCATTGCTAGCCGGGGCTGTTGGCCTGTTTTTCGCCATGCGCCGACGCCGGCCAGTTGAACTGGAACCTGCGACACTTAGTATCGAGGAGCGGCGCAGGCTTTCGACTTTGGTCGACGAACGCCGGACTGAGCGTTGATTATCCGCACGAAATTCGAACATCTCAATAATCCCCACCTTACCAAAGTTTAATCCTACCGACAGGACGCTGTAAGGGTCGTCTCTCCATCTTCAGGTTCGAAACAGCGCAACACGCGCCATACGAATCCCGATGGAGTTTCCCAGATGAACCCGGGCGTTAATTCCGCTCCAGACAATCGAAAGAAGCCGCGCGTGCTTTCCGTTCGCCGTGCGGTGCTGCTGGCGACGACCATCGCCGGCCTCGGCATTGGAGCCTTCGTGGCTGGCCCCGGCTTAGACATTCGTGCCGGTTATCCGACGGCCCTTGCCCAGAATCTCTCCGAGCAGGCCCGCAAGCTTCAGGCCCCCGTCGGGTTTGCCGATATCGTCGAGAAGGTCAAGCCGGCGGTTATTTCTGTGCGCGTCAAGGTCGACGGCGGTTCGCAGACAAACGGCTTGGGAAACAATGACGTTCCTCCCGGTCTGCGCGAATTCTTCCGGCGTTTTGGTATGCCGGATGCCCCGGAAGGTATGCCACGCGGCCGTCACAACACGATTACCGGCCAAGGTTCGGGATTTTTCATTTCGGCCGACGGCTACGCGGTAACCAACAATCACGTGGTTGAGAAGGCGGAAAGCGTTCAAATCACGACCGACGACGGCAAGACTCATAAAGCTAAGGTTATCGGTACCGATCCGCGCACCGACCTCGCGCTAATCAAAGTCGAGGATGGACCATTTCCTTACGTGAAGCTGTCGGAAAAGACGCCGCGTATCGGTGATTGGGTTCTTGCTGTTGGCAATCCCTTCGGTCTCGGCGGCACGGTTACGGCTGGCATCGTCTCGGCGCGTGGACGCGATATCGGAGCAAGCGCCTACGACGACTTCATTCAGATTGATGCACCTGTGAACAAGGGCAACTCAGGTGGTCCGACGTTTGACACCGAAGGCAATGTCATCGGTGTGAATACGGCGATCTTTTCACCGTCCGGCGGATCGGTTGGTATCGCCTTCGCGATTCCCTCCGATACTGTAAATAGCGTCGTCGCTCAGCTGAAGGATCACGGTTCGGTCACGCGTGGCTGGATCGGAGTTCAGATTCAGCCGGTAACGCAGGACATTGCCGACAGCCTCGGGCTCAAGAAAGCCGAAGGTGCGCTCGTCGCGGAGCCGCAGCCCAATAGTCCCGCCGCCAAGTCTGGAATTGCCGCAGGAGACGTCATTACTGCCGTCGACGGCAAGCCAGTGAAAGACGCGCGCGATCTCGCCAAGAAAATCGGAGCGTTGGCGCCGAAGGCGTCGATCAAGCTCACGGTCCTCCATGGCGGATCTGAAAAGATACTGACGCTGACGCTCGGTGAAATGCCAAACGCCAAAGAAGCGCGAGCGTCTGCGGACGAAGGAGATAGCGGCGCCGATCTCGGCAAGCTCGGCCTCACTCTTGCGCCGGCCGCACGGGTCGCGGGCGCGGGCACCGAGGGTGTGGTTATCACTGGGGTCGATTCGAGTGGTGTCGCGGCAGATCACGGCTTCTCGACTGGCGACGTCATTCTCGAGGTTGCCGGCAAAACCGTTTCAACGCCGACGGACGTGCGCGAGGTCATCACGACCGCGCGGACGCAAGGCAAACGGACAGTCCTGGTCCGCGTGAAGAAGGGTGACAACACGCGCTTTGTCGCGCTGCCGCTGGGCCGCGGCTGAGATACGAGATTGGGGACGTCCCGCCGGCATCCGTCGCCCCCGCCGGTGGTCCGACCTCAACGGGGCGGGCAGAGCGCCCGTCCCGGCTAATTCCGGGAGTGGTTCTTGCTTGGGCCACTTTCGAACGGAGCTCCAACCCTGGCATCCGTCGCCCCCGCTGGGGTGGAGTCGTTGAGGGGGTGGCGGTCTCCGCCACCCCCTCGCGTACGAATGGGGGACCCATGGCTGGAGGTAGTTGACCCCGCCACCGAAATGACTGGAATTGGTGTGACCGATGCCCACCTTTGTGGATATTAACGGGCAGCGCCCTTTCAGCCGGGCGGCTGAAGCGCAACCGGACCGGGTCACCATGCGCCTACTGGTCATTGAGGACGATCGCGACGCCGCCGACTACTTGGTCAAAGCGTTTCGTGAGGTCGGGCATGTCGCCGATTCGGCTACGGATGGCGACGACGGCCTCACCATGGCGGCTGACGGTCAGTACGATGTCCTAATCGTGGACCGGATGCTCCCGAAACGAGATGGTCTTTCGCTGATCGGCGCGCTGCGGGGAAAGGGAATTGAGACGCCGGCCCTAATCCTGTCTGCGCTCGGCCAGGTCGACGATCGGGTCAAAGGTTTGCGGGCCGGTGGCGACGACTACCTCTCCAAACCTTACTCATTTTCGGAGCTGCTTGCGCGGGTTGAAGTGCTGGCGCGTCGCCGCGCCGGCCGCAGTCAGGAAACTGTGCTTCGGGTCGGCGATCTCGAGCTGGACCGCCTGTCCCACCAGGTGCGTCGTGCAGACGAGGAGATCTCATTGCAGCCACGCGAATTCCGGCTCCTTGAATACCTGATGCAGCATGCCGGGCAGGTGGTTACCCGCACGATGCTGCTGGAAAACGTGTGGGACTACCATTTCGACCCCCAAACCAACGTCATTGACGTGCACATCTCGCGCTTGCGCTCAAAAATCGATAAAGGTTTCTCCCAGCCGCTTTTGCACACGATCCGCGGCGCGGGATACATGATACGTGACGGCGCTCGGTAAGTTATTTCGCACCACCACGTTCAAGCTCACGCTGGTCTATTTGACCGTTTTCGGGCTTTTCGCGGCTTTTCTGCTCGGCTATTTCGCACTCAACACGCGCAGGCTGATCACCGAGCAAATCACCGACACGGTCAATGCCGAGATAACCGGACTCTCCGAACAGTACCGACAGGGAGGGATCAGGCGGCTCGTTATTGTCGTAGACGCCCGCGCGCGGCGTCCCGGCTCCAGCCTTTATCTGGTCACGACATTTGCGGGAGAGGCTCTCGCGGGCAATGTCACGGCTTTGCCGCCCGGCACGCTCGACAATCCGGGCTGGACGGAGACCGTCTACAAACGGCTGGACGAAGCGGATGCCGCCGATCATCCGGAACATCACGCGCTTGTGCGCGTCTTTCAGCTGCCCGGCGGGTTCCGTCTGTTGGTCGGGCGCGATCTCGACGAGCGTGAGCGTCTCTACAATATCGTGCTTGCGGCCGGGCGGTGGTCAATCGCGATTGTGATCGTTCTGGGTCTCGCAGGCGGACTCTTCGTCACCCGCCGGGTCCTGCGACGCGTCGATGCGATGACAGAAACGACACGCACGATCATGCGTGGCGATCTGGGCGGACGGTTGCCGGTCGCGGGCACCGGCGATGAACTGGACCGCCTGGCCGAAAACCTGAACGTGATGCTTGAACGGATCGAAGCCTTAATGCGCGGTCTGAAGGAAGTTACGGACAATATTGCGCACGATCTCAAGACGCCTTTGACCCGCCTCAGGAATCGCAATGAACAGGCGTTACGAGTTGCGAAAAATGAGTCCGAATACCGGGCCGCACTGGAAAGCACGATCGAGGAGTCCGAAGGCCTTATTCGAACTTTCAATGCTTTATTGATGATCGCGCGTGCGGAATCCGGTCAGGCGCGTGACGATATGAGGGAGTTCGACGCTGCGGAAATTGCCCGCGACGTAGGAGAACTGTACGAGCCGCTCGCGGACGAGAAAGGTCTTTTATTAAGGGTAGAGGCCGATGCGCCGGCACCCGTGATCGGAAATCGCGAGCTTATTAGTCAGGCGCTCGCCAACCTCGTCGATAACTCGATCAAATATGCCGGCGTGACAGACGGAGCGGTGAACGGCGTGGCGGCTGAGATTGTCGTTCGCGCAGCAACCGAAGGCGATCGGATTCTCCTGACGGTGACCGACTGCGGGCCCGGTATTCCAGAAAGCGACCGGGAACGCGTGGTCGAGCGCTTTGTACGGCTTGAGCAGAGTCGTTCGCAACCGGGCTCCGGACTTGGCTTGAGTCTCGCAGCAGCCGTCGCCCGCTTGCATGGCGGAGAGCTCGTATTGGCGGACAATAAACCCGGCCTGAAAAGCATCATTGCCTTGCCGCGGCGAGGACCGGTACAGATTTCCGGATGAGGCCCCCCGCAGGAGGTAAAGCTTCCCCTAAGAAGGAAGCCCGAAAATCCAGCAATGCAGCCGCCGCTGAAGGTGCTGCACTTGCTGAGCTGATTACAACCGCCCCGAGGTTGAGCGATCCCCACGTCGCGAAGTTGCGTGTATCCGATTGGCTGGCCAGCGTACCGTCGGCCGACTCCAAATCCCTCAAAAGCCTGTTTT
The DNA here is from genome assembly GCA_046734435.1 of Pseudomonadota bacterium. Classification (GTDB taxonomy): domain Bacteria; phylum Pseudomonadota; class Alphaproteobacteria; order Rhizobiales; family Xanthobacteraceae; genus Pseudolabrys. Next base: position 12,744 of record JBKPRE010000199.1, read on the forward strand.
CCAGGCGGCCGATCATCGGCACGCTTGTTGAGTCTCTGGCCGAGAACTCGCCGTATCTTTGGGAATTGGTCACTCGCGAGCCCGATCGGTTTCTGCGGCTGCTACTGGCAAGTCCCGAGCAGCATTTTGGGGCACTCCTGAGACAGCATGGTCACGGAGCGGCGGGCAGCAAGGACGAAGCTGAGGCAATGCGGGAGCTTCGCCGCATGAAAACCGAAGCTGCTTTGCTGATTGCGCTTGCCGACATCGGCGGCGTTTGGTCGGTAATGCGCACGGCGCACGCGCTTACCGAACTTGCCGACGCCGCCGTGAATGGCGCCGTAGGATTTGCCTTGGCCGAAGCGGGCCGCGCGGGGCGGCTTGTCCTGAAGAACAGGACCAAGCCGCAGGCAGGCAGCGGCTACATCGTCCTCGCCATGGGCAAGATGGGTGCGTTCGAGCTCAACTACTCGAGCGACATCGATCTCATTGTTCTATACGACCCGGCAGCAGCAGCATTGCCTGCGGATGCCGAGCCATCGACCCTTTATGTGCGCCTTACACAGCGGCTTGTGAAGCTGCTGCAGCAACGGACCCCCGACGGCTACGTTTTTCGCACTGACCTGCGGCTGAGACCCGACCCGGCGTCGACGGCGGTTGCAATCTCCAAAGCGGCAGCTCTCTCATATTACGAGAGTGTTGGACAGAACTGGGAACGCGCCGCCATGATAAAAGCGCGTGCGTGCGCCGGCGATATTGCAGCCGGCGAAGAAGTCCTTCGCGACTTGGCACCGTTTGTGTGGCGAAAGTATCTCGACTTCGTCGCGCTTGCCGACGTTCACGCCATGAAGCGGCAGATCAATGCTTATCGCGGTCATGGTGAAATCGCGGTCGAGGGGCACAACATCAAGCTCGGTCGGGGCGGCATCCGTGAAATTGAGTTTTTTGCACAGACGCAGCAATTGATCGCGGGGGGCCGCAATCCGGCCCTGCGTGACCGCGACACGCTGACAACGCTCGATAAACTTTGTGCGGACAAATGGATCGACGTCGAGGCGCGCGACGCGATGAAGGATGCCTACGGATTCCTACGCGTTGTCGAACATCGCCTGCAGATGGTGAATGACGAGCAGACGCAGAGCTTGCCGGCTGATCGCATAGAGCTCGAGCGTTTTGCGCACTTTCTCGGATATGAGACCCGAGATGCTTTTGCCGCAGTGCTTCTCGGTCATCTGAACAAGGTGCAGGATTATTACGCTCGGTTGTTCGAAAAGGAGCCGGAGACCGAGCGTCCGGCGATGACATTCCCGCGCGATGCGGACGACCATAAAACACTCGATCGGTTGTCGGAACTCGGCTTTAAGGCGCCGCTCGAAGCATCTGGGATCATCCGGGAATGGTTGAGCGGCGGTCATCGCTCTTTGAGAGGTGAGGTGGCCCATGAGCATCTTCAGGCTTTGCTGCCCACATTGCTCGAGCAAATCGCGCGGACCGACAATCCGAACGCAACCCTCGTGCTGTTCGATCATTTCCTTGCCAATCTGCACGGCGCGGCGCGCTTACTGTCCCTCCTGCGGCAGAAGCCCGACCTCATTGCACTTATTGCACTCATCCTTGGGACCGCCCCGCGTCTCGGCGATACCCTGGCACGCCACCCGCAGGTTATCGACGCACTTGTCGACCCTAGCTTTTTCGGAGCCTTGCCAGGCGATGCGGAGCTCGCGCGACGGTTCGACGCAGCGCTGGCGCAGTCTCGCTACGACGAGGATTTACTCGAGCGTATCCGCATGTTCGGACTCGAGTACATGTTCCTGATAGGGGTCCGCATCCTGACGGGAACGGTGACGGCGCGTCAGGCGGGGCAGGCTTTCGCAGGACTGGCCGATGCAGTCATTCGCGCTCTCCACCGCGCTGTGGGCGACAGTTTTGCGAAGGCCCATGGCCATATGCGTAAAGAAGAGTCGGCGGTTATCGCGATGGGCAAGCTGGGTGGTTACGAAATGACCGCCACGTCAGATCTCGACCTCATCCTGGTCTATGATTTTAACGATGAGAATCCAGAATCCGACGGCGCACGGCCGCTATATGGAACGCAATACTTTGCCCGCTTGACCCAAAGACTGATCAATTCGCTGACGGCGCAGACTAACTATGGCGCGCTTTACCAGGTTGACATGCGGCTTCGCCCCTCGGGCCGCGCAGGCCCGCTCGCGACGCAACTCGACGGGTTTCTTCAGTATCAGGAAAGCGAAGCCTGGACCTGGGAGCATATGGCGCTCACGCGTGCGCGGGTCGTTTCAGCATCGCCTGCATTCCAGAAGCGAATCGAAGATGTTATCGCAGGCATTCTTCAGCGTCCGCGTGACGCCACGTTGACGGCTGGCGACGTAGTCGAGATGCGGACGGCGATTGCCAAGGAGAAGGGCGACAGTGCGCGGTGGGACCTCAAATATGTGGCCGGCGGGCTGATCGATATTGAGTTTATTGCACAGTATTTGCAGCTTGTTCACGCACACCGGCTTCCCGACATTCTTGATACCTCGACGGTGCGTGTGCTCGACAAGGCAAGGGCATTGAACGTCTTGGCGGTGGAGGACGCGGAAGTTCTTCGTCCTGCGGTTCAGCTTTATCACGATCTGACGCAGATCCTGCGCTTGTGTCTACCGGATGCGTTCGATCCAAAAAAGGCTGGGGCAGGCCTTCTACGGCTTCTGGCGCGGGCCGCCGACGTGCCGGATTTTGCGACGCTTGAAGCGACGCTGGCCGATACGCAGAGAAAGGTGCGCGCGAGCTTCGTCCGGATTTTGGGGCAGGATCCAGTGGCGGATTAGGCCGCCTCTTCGCGTGGAAGCAGGCATTGCGGCTCGAGCGGCAAGCGCACCATGACGATCGTGCCTTTGCCGAGCGTAGAACGAATTCGCATGCGACCGCCGTGCAGTTCTACCAGTGACTTCGAGATTGCGAGACCGAGCCCTGAACCCTGATGACTCTTGGTCAGTTGGCTCTCCACCTGTTCGAAGGGACGCCCGAGACGCGCAAGGGCGTCCCTGGCAATGCCGATGCCGGTATCGGCGATCGAAAGAATGATGCAATGGCCGGTGGCGCGCCCGCGAACCACGATCCGGCCGCCTGTTGGCGTAAATTTGATGGCGTTGGATAGAAGGTTGAGCGCTACTTGCTTAAGTGCTCGCCGATCGGCTCGCAATTTCAGGTGCGGCGATATTCGCGCGGTGACCTGCAATGCCTTGTCTTCAGCGCGCGCGGAAACGACGCGCATTGCATCATTAAGTAGAGTATCAAGACCGATATCGTCGAAATCGAGTCGGAGCCGGCCAGCCTCGATCTTCGACATATCGAGGATATCGTTGATGACCTCTAGTAGATACTGTCCGCTGCCGCGAATATCGCTGCAATACTCATGGTACTTTTCGGCCCCGAGCGGACCGAACATTCCGGACTCCATGATTTCGGAAAAGCCGATGATTGCGTTCAGTGGTGTACGTAGCTCGTGACTCATATTGGCCAGGAATTTTGACTTCGCCTGGTTTGCCTCTTCCGCACGCGTCTTTTCTTCGGCATATTTTTGCGCGAGCTCCGCAGAGCGCTGCTGCGACGCCCGCAGGTCGGCAACAGATGCCATCAGGCGCTTTTCGCTGTCGATTAGTTTCTCCTCATGGGTCTTCAGAGCAGTGATGTCGGTGCCCACCGAAACATATCCGCCATCCTTGGTCCGCCTCTCGCTGATGTGCAGCCAACGGCCGTCTTCAAGCTGAGCCTCGAAGGTACGCGCGCCGGGGAGGCTCGGACCGGCATTGATGATCTTGTTGCGAACAACCGGCTTGCTGCCCGCAGCAACCACCGACTCGTAGGATGCGCCAACGGTAATCGCTTCGTCCGGCAAGCGATGCAGTTCCTGAAAATTCGAGTTGCACAGCACGAGCCGGTTGTCGGCGTCCCATAAGACAAACGCTTCCGGGATAGTTTCAATTGCGTCACGCAGGCGCATGTCCGCCGCGACGGTCTTCTCTACCAGGCTCTTCTGCTCGGTGATGTCTACCGCGATCCCGATGAGGTGCAGACCCGGGTCGTTCGGGTGGCGTACCAGCTCGCAGCGAGCGCGCAGCCAGACCCAATGACTGTCCGCATGGCGCATGCGGAAGGCATGATCGATCGTGGTCGCGGTTGCGTCCGCAAGTTCGACGGCGAGGTCGTAAAGATGCACGTCCTCGGGATGTACCAGAGAATTCACATCGCCGAATGACAACAGGTCATTCTTATTCTCAAGCCCAAGGATGTCGAACATCGATTGCGACCAGAAAATACGACCGCGAGCGAGATCCCAATCCCAAAGGCCACATCGGCCACGGTTCAATGCTGTATCAATGCGGCTGCGGACCGTTTCGTAGATAAGGTCGGCTTCCCGCGCTCTCGTCGCTTGCCAATGAAAGGCAAATCCGAGGATCAGGACGACGAAGCCGGTCGTTGAGGAGAGGGTGATTGTCAGGGTCGTCAGCGAACGCCACTCGGAGAGTGCGGCCTTCCTTTCCTGCACCACGGCGAGCTGACCAAACGGGGCGCTGAGCATGCGAACTGTCGCCAGTGCTCGCGAGTTGTCGGGTAGCGCAATTTCCATGACGCCGGCACCCGCGCCGAACGTCGTGAGAGGTTGCGTGGCACCCAGCACGTCGATCAGCCTGCGACCGATTGTGGCGTCCGTGGCGGGTGTGGCGGCAGCGATCACTCCATCCGGGTTTGTAAGAATAAAGCGACGCCCCGCAGCCGTTGCCCAGGAGGGAAGGGCCTGTGCAAGCACCTGCTGCGGCTGCTCGACCGCGGTTGCCGGCTTTTTGAGCGGACGATGCAGGCGTTCCGAAGCAAGATCGGCAGCGGCTTCGAGTGACAGAACCTCACTCGCGAGAGTCTGCCGGCGATGGTCGAGCACCTGTACGAGGGCTCCAACGCAAATGGTCGCAAGGAATGCAATGATGAGGACAGGGACCGCCCGGCGAAGGAGCGGCTCAGCATTCAGCAGCCGCCGATACGCCGGTTTGGCGATGGATTGCGCGAGGCCTTTGATGGAATCGGGATGTGCAGACGCACTCGCCGTATCGGCGCGCGCCATAGTCGGCCTCCCTTGGAAGTTCCCCTGTCACCCACGAGACGGAAGGATGTGCCGCATCGCTTTCCGAATCACTTGCCGATTGGAATCGATGAGCGCTGATTTGTCGAGAGTCCGAAGAGTCAAATATTTAAAAAAAGTTACCCACGAATAGTTTTGCAACACAAAGCAGCCGTTTCACGAGGCCGCCAGAGCCCGATCAACGATATCTGAAAGGTCGCGTGAAAGAGGGGATGCTGCCCTGATCCGCCGCAAGGCGCCTTCGGCCTTCATCTGTCGGCCAGGCTCCATTGTGCGCCAATTGCGGAACGCGGTTGCGAGACGTGCCGAAACCTGCGGATTTTTCTGGTCGAGAGCGAGCACGGTGTCCACGATAAAGTAGTAGCCGGCCCCATCTGGGCGGTTGAACTGCGTGGTATTGCCTTGCGCGAAGGCTCCTATGAGTGAGCGAACCCGGTTGGGATTGGCAAGCGAGAAGGCGGGATGGGTGGTTAGAGCGCGGACGTGGCTGAGCGTGGCCCGATGC
>JBKPRE010000200.1:0-32834 GCA_046734435.1 Pseudomonadota bacterium
AGATGTGTATAAGAGACAGAGGCAATCTCGGTGAGGATAAGGTGATGTCCCGGCATCAGGTAGATGGCTGCGAAAGCGAAAATCCAGAATGCAAACTCGAGCGGATGCCAGCGCGCGCGGGTGGAGAGGCATTCAGTGGCGGCGAGGATGGTTGAACGAGGGAGGATCATGTTGTTCCTCACCGCGAAGCGACGCGGGCAAATAGTCCCTGCGGCCGCCAGATGAGGATGACGATCATGATCGTATAGATCACAAACGATCCCAGGGTCGGCACATAATATTTTCCGGCAACGTCGCCGATGCCCAGCAGCAGTGAGGCAAGGAACGGCCCTGTAATGCTTGATGTGCCTCCGACGGTTACGACTATGAGAAAGTAGATCATGAATTTGAGCGGAAAGGTCGGATCGAGACCGAGAATTTCAGCACCGAGTGCGCCGCCGAGTCCGGCGAGGCCGGACCCGAAGGCAAAGGTGAGCGCGAAAATTCGATTGACGTTGATCCCCAGCCCGCGTGCTACGCGGCTGTCATCCACGGCGGCGCGCAGGCGACTGCCAAACCGCGTATATGCAAGAACGCATTGCAACCCGATCGTCAGTAGCCCGCAAATGAAAATGATTAATAGCCGGTAGCGGCCGATGCCAATTCCAAACACGTCAAATTTGCCCTGTAACGGGCCGGGCACTTGCACAAAGACCTGACTGGAGCCCATGACGTAGTCGACCGCCGCCACCGACATGAACACGAGTCCGATTGTAAAGAGCACCTGATCAAGGTGACTCTTGCCATAGACATGAACATAGAGCGTGCGCTCGAGGACGAAGCCGACGGCTGCGCTCGCCAGGAAAGCGATCGGCAATGACACCAGAAAGGGAACGCCCAGACGATTCACTGTGACGACGGTGACGTAGCCGCCAGCCATGGCAAAAGCGCCGTGCGCAAGATTGACGAAATTCATCAATCCGAGCGTAACCGCAAGTCCGGCTGCGAGCACGAACAACAGCATGCCATAGGCAATTCCATCGAACAGAATTGTTAGCATGTATGTGCCGCGATATCGGCTCGCCTCTGCAAAGTGCGCGCGGTTGTCCGACTGCCGCGCGCGATGGTCGCTATACTATTTCTTCGATGCCGCTTTCACCGGATCCTTGACGGCCTCGAATGTGGCGAACTCCACATTGTAGAGTTGGCCGTCTTTCTTCTCGACCTTGCGGATGTAGATGTTCTGAACGATGTCGCGAGTCTCGGGATCGATTGAAATAGGGCCGCGTGGGCTTTCCCATTTCATGCCCTTCATCGCAGCGATCAACGAATCGCCGTCAGCTTTGCCGCCGGTTTTTTTCAGCGCTTCATAGATGAGGTGCATGCCGTCATAACCGCCAACCGACATGAAAGCCGGTCGGAAGTTATTGGCCTTCTGAAAAGCCGCGACATAGGCCTTGTTCATTGGTGAATTGTGATCAGCCGAATAGAAGTGAGCGGTTACCGTTCCGATTGCGGCGTCACCCATGCCAGGAAGCAGGTCGTCGTCGGTGACGTCACCCGGGCCGATCAATTTGATGCCGGCCTTGTCGAGGCCGCGTTCTGCGAATTGCTTCATGAATGTGCCGCCTTGGCCGGACGGAACAAAGATGAAGATGGCGTCGGGTTTGGCGTCGGCGGCGCGCTGCAGGAACGGTGCAAAATCCGGATTGGCAAGCGGCACCCTGATCGCCTCGGCAATCTCGCCTCCGGCCGCCTTGAAGCGCTCGCTGAAGGACTTCTCCGCGTCGAAACCCGGAGCATAGTCGGAAACGATGGTGACGACCTTCTTGATGTTATTCTTCGAAGCCCAATCGGCAACGATGACGCATGACTGCGGCACAGTGAAGCTGGTCCGCACTATGTAAGGTGACTTCTCGGTAATTATCGAAGTGCCCGCCGCCATGACGAGCTCCACCACTTTGGCTTCGGTGGCGAGCGGAGCGACCACGAGCGCGGCTGGTGTAATCTCGAAGCCAGCAATAATGTTGACCTTGTCGTTGACAATCAATTCCTGCGCCAGCCGCTTTGTGTTGTCGGGGACACTCCCGGAATCTCGAAGTATCACCTGGATTTTCTTGCCTGCTACGGTGTCGCCGTTCTCCTTCATGTACAGATCGACAGCCGCCTTGATTTGCTTGCCGGTCGAGGCCTGCTGTCCCGTCATCGATACGATAAGCCCGATCTTGACCGTGTCCTGCGCGAGGGCATTGCCTGCGGCGAGTGCGCCAAAGGCGAATGCAGCAATCGCGCCAGTCAAATATTTGGAGCGCATTGGATAATTCCTCCGCTTCAGTTAGGTGTCTTCAATCGCACGGTCTGATTGATGGACCGCATTCATGCGCAGGTGCAGTACGGCGCCTCGCCAATTAACGTTGCGGATTCAACGAATGAACTAGAGTCTTCCGCCCGTATTATTTCCTTGATGGAAATCAAGCCGATATTGCGCTGGCGGTGCGATACTTCGTCGTAATTCGGCCCAGCCGCCGTAGCGTTTTTGAAGCGCTCGCATGAACATCCGACAGCCAACCACCTCGCTACAGAACAGTACGCAGCCGGGTAGCGCGATTCTTAAAAGCGTTTGCCGCAGTTGCCATGGAGGTTGCGGTGTTCTGCTGCACGTGACGGATGGCGTCTTGCTGAAAGTCGAGGGCGATCGAGACTCGCCGCTCAATCATGGCCGCCTGTGTCCCATCGGAACGGTAACGACCGATCTCGTTTATCATCCCGATCGGCTGAAATACCCGATGCGGCGCAAGGGCGAGCGTCAGTCGGGCGAGTGGGAGCGCATTTCATGGGACTACGCGCTCGACGAGATTTCAGAGCGTGTGCTCGCGATCCGTGAACAGCACGGTCCCGAGGCAATCGCTCTCGGAACGGGCACTGGCCGCCACCATATCCGCTGGGTATCGCGGTTCGGACATGCCCTTGGCACACCCAATTGGTGTGAGCCAGGTTTCGCGCAGTGTTTTCATCCGCGCGTGAATACCTCAATTTTGACGCTCGGCGACTTCCCTGTATGCGACTACACGGGAGACGTCGCCCCCGCCTGCGTTCTGTTTTGGGGTCATAATCCCGTGCTGTCGGGCCCCGACGGCGAAACGCGTTTCAACGTAATCGAAGCGCTCGACCGCAATCCAAAAATCATCGTTGTCGATCCACGGCACACAATGCTCGCCGAAAAGGCTGACCTGTGGCTGCAGATCCGACCCGGCGCAGACGATGCACTCGCGCTTGCAATGCTTAATGTCATCATTGCCGAGAGGCTTTACGACGAGCCATTCGTGACGCAGTGGACTCACGGGTTCGACGCGCTCGCGGCAAATGTCAGGAAGTACACGCCCGAATGGGCTGAACCGGTCACCTGGATTCCGGCCGATAAAATTCGGGCGGCTGCGCGATTATTCGCGCAGTCCAAGCCTGCCATGCTCGAGTGGGGCTGCGCCATTGAACATACACCAAAGTGCGTGCAGACCGTGCGCGCCGTATCAATGTTGCCGGTGCTGACAGGCAATATCGACGTGCCGGGCGGTTGGGTATTCGGGATGCACGGCCTTGGTCGATTCCCGAGCCTGATCGAAAATCTGACCCCGGATGCGAACGCAAAACGGCTCGGGGCGGACCGATTCAAGTTGCTCGGCGGAGACGGCGCCGATTTGCCCGCGGCTCATATCCCCACGCTGCTGCAGGCGATGCGCTATGGCAAGCCTTATCCGGTGAAAGCCTTCCTGGTGTTTGGCAACAACACGTTGGCCACATATGCAAATTCATCCGCTGTCTATGAAGCCCTGATGAAGCTCGATTTCATGGTTTGCGCAGACCTGTTCATGACGCCGACAGCGGAGCTTGCGGACATTGTGCTGCCGGCGGCGGCATGGCCCGAGCTCAATCAACTTGCGGGGTTGCCGACTGTCGCTGCGAATGTCGTGCTCGCGCAACAGAAAGCGGTCCAAATCGGCGAGTGCAAAGCTGACGAAGAGATTTTTGTGGAGCTGGCTCGGCGAATGAAGCTTCCGGTGTGTACCGAGCCGGTCAAGAGTGTACTCGATGCGCAACTTGCCGCTGGCGGCCTCAACATCACCTTTGATGAGCTCAAGCAAAAGGGCTTCATCAAAGTCCCGTTCAAATACCGAAAATACGAGAATGGCGGCTTCAAGACTCCGACCGGAAAAATCGAACTCTATTCGACACGGTTTGAACAACTCGGCTATGCGCCGCTGCCGTATTATGAAGAGCCGCCCGAAAGCCCGATCAGCACGCCCGAAATTGCCGAGCGATTCCCCCTGGTGCTGACGACGGGCGGCCGGATCTCATTCTTTTTCAACTCGGAACATCGCCAACTCGAAAAGCTTCGCAAGGCTCAACGCGATCCGGTTGCGGAAATTCACCCTGAAACAGCATCGCGCTTCGGAATCACTAACGGAAAATGGATGTGGATCGAAACAAAGCGCGGCCGTATGAGACAGAAGGCCAAGGTGACGTCGGGAATCGACCCGCGCGTTATTCATGTGCAGCATGGCTGGTGGTTTCCCGAACAGCCGGGGCCTGAGTACGGCGTTTGGACTTCGAATGCCAATCTCTTGACCAGCAATCAGCCGCCATATGACCCGGCCATGGGCACTTACCAGTTGCGTGCTCTGCTCTGCAAAGTGGCGCCTGCCGACAGCCCTGCTGCACGCAAATAAGACGAGTGCACGTTAACGCGTTGTTTTGGATGGCCGGTCCAAAGCCTCTGCAACGGCCTCCGACCGAAAATCGCCTGCCAATCCATTGCCGGTCATCAAGCCCGAATATGTTCTGAGAAAGTCGACCTGAATGATTTCGAATGGGACATCCGCGAAAGTGCCGCGATCCTTAAGATACTCCATGTGGCGCCGGCCGGCCTGATCGAATGGCTGGAATAACGAATCCGTTGTGCCGTCGAATTCGAGCGGCTTGAGGCCGACGCGCTCGCACAGTGCGCGATCGAAAGCGGGTGTCGCTTTGACCCAGCGTTCCGACAAGTAAAGCTCGGTGTAGGAATGCCATAGAAAGATGTCGGTTTTTATCTTCTCATATAGGCGACGCGAAGTGAGATGGTTGCGCACGTCAGCAAAGCCGACGCGTGCCGGAACGCCGATCACCCGTGCGCTCGCGGCCAATAGCGCGGACTTCCCTACACAGAATCCACGCCCGGCGGCAAGAACTCCACTTGCGCGAAAGTTCGCTGGGTCTGCGAAATTTACGTAAGGATCGTAAATTTTGTCTCGAATTGCGGTGTAAAGCCGTAGAATTGAAGGGTTCGGCTTGGCCAAATTCGCAATCGTTTGCATTACGAACGTTCTGACTTGCGGGGAGTCGCTATCGATGAAGACGCCTGGCGTGAGGAATTGGCTGAGTTCCATCGAGTTTCCTTTCCTGGCCACAATTATTTCGGTGGCCGGAATGCCTTGCAAAGGCGGGGATCAGTTTCGATTCGAGTTGCGCCAATCAGGTCCAGGCAATAGGGAATTGCAGGAAACACGGCCTGCATGTTGACCCGAATTGAATCTGGGCGTCCGGGCAGATTAACAATGAGCGTTGATCCCCGAATGCCGGCGGTCTGGCGCGACAGGATTCCAGTCGGAACTTGTTTCAAGCTCTCCGACCGCATCAATTCACCAAAACCGGGCATTAGCTTGGTGCACGCGGCTACCGTTCCCTCTGGTGTCAGGTCTCGTAACGCCGGTCCGGTCCCACCGGTCGTGAAGACCAGCGCACATCGCTCCTGGTCGGCGAGATCGATCAAGGCGTCTCTGACATTTTCGAACCCATCAGGTACAAGACGTCGCACGGCACGCCACGGCGTGGTCAGGACATTTCGCAAGAAGTCCTCAATCGCGGGACCGCTGGAATCGCGATATGTCCCAGCACTGGCTCGGTCGGAGACCGTAACGATACCAATAGCCGCGATTTCATCCGGTGCCGTCATTGTTGGCTCAATGCCTGTCGATCTGAGCGTTACTGGTACTAAGTCGCGCCCCCTAAGCCTTGAATTCGGTCAAGTATTGGGCCTGCCAGCTTTAGTATGTTTAAAATGATAAGCTATCAGTCTAGGGAGGGGTCCATGAGGGCATTGCGACGCGTCACGGTGGTCACCGCTATCGGTCTGCTTGGTTTTCTTGGTGCGGGTCACGAGGCATCTGCACAAATCAAAATAGGCTCCGTCCTGTCGGTAAGCGGACCGGCGTCATTTCTTGGCGATCCCGAAAAGAGGACCTTGGAGATCTACGTCGATGAGATCAATGCGAAAGGCGGAATAAACGGCCAGAAGTTACAGTTGGTCGTCTACGACGATGCGGGCAATGCAGATAACGCGCGCACATTTGCCACCCGACTCGTCGAAGAGGACAAAATCGTCGCCATGGTGGGCGGCAGCACCACCGGTTCGACTCTTGCGATGATCCCTGTGTTTGAGGATGCCAAGATTCCTTTCATCTCCCTGGCCGGGGCCATACAGATTATCCAGCCAGTGCGTTCGTGGGTATTCAAGACGCCTCATACCGACAAGATGGCTTGCGAGAAAATCTTCACGGACCTAAAGGCTCGCAATCTGAAGACTATTGCTCTGATTTCAGGCACAGATGCGTTTGGCAAGTCGATGCGGGACCAATGCGTCGCAGTCGCCCCCAATGCTGGCATCACTATCGCGATTGAGGAGAGTTACGGGCCGCGCGATAGCGACATGACTCCGCAACTAACCAATATCCGCAACAAAGCGGGCGTGCAGGCCGTGGTGAATCCAGGGTTTGGCCAAGGCCCGGCGATCGTGACGCGCAACTATCGGCAGCTTGGGATCACATTGCCGCTCTATCAGAGCCATGGTGTGGCTTCGAAGCAGTTTATCGATCTCGCGGGTCCGGCAGCCGAGGGCGTGCGACTTCCAGCTGCTGCACTTCTCATCGCGGATAAACTCGCGGCAAACGATCCCCAAAAGTCGGTTGTCGTGAATTATTCAAAGACCTACCAGCAAAAAACCGGCCAGGCGGTCTCGACCTTCGGCGGTCACGCATACGATGGTCTCATGATTCTCGTCGAGGCAATGCAGCGTGCAAAAAGTAGCGAACCTTCCAAGGTTCGGGCCGAAATCGAAAAGACGAAAGGCTACGTCGGCACCGGAGGCATTGTGAACATGTCGCCAACCGATCACATGGGCCTGGACCTGTCGGCGTTTCGTATGCTTGAGATCAAGGGCGGCGACTGGACGCTGATCCCAGGCACCTGAGATGATAGAGAGGCGGCTTCCCCAGAGGCCGCCGCTCTGGCCGGCGAATACTTAACCCAAGTTTTATGAGGCCCTCGACGTTATGGCCGAGTTGCTTCAATTCGTCTTCTCGGGTTTGACCGTCGGCGCCATTTACGCGTTGGTCGCACTCGGCTTTACGCTGATATACAAGGCGTCCGACATCATCAATTTCGCGCAGGGCGAATTCGTGATGTTGGGCGGAATGCTGACAGTTTTCGTGGCGCATGCCGTCATTCCATTGCCTTTCGTGGCGCATGCCGGCATTCCATTGCCACTTGCTGCGGTCATCGCCATCGTTGCGACAACTGCCATCGGCCTGGCCTTGCACCGTTTTGCGATCGAGCCTGCGCGCGGAGCCACGCCAGTCGCTTTGATCATGATAACAATTGGTGCTTCGATATTTCTGCGGGGCACTGCCCAGATCGTTTTTGACCGGCGGTTCCATAGCCTACCCCCCTTACTTGGTGCTGATCCGATTCAATTTGGCGGGGCAGCTATTTTGCCGCAAAGCCTGGTGGTGCTGGCGACTGCAGCGGTTATCGTCGTTGCACTTTGGCTTTTTATCGATCGCACGATTTTCGGTAAGGCGGTGATCGCGACAGCAGCCAACCGGCTGGCGGCACGACTCGTCGGCGTCGATACCCGGCGCATTGTCGCCTTTTCTTTCGGCGCGTCGGCCGCGATAGGTGCAATTGCGGGTGTGCTCATCACACCGATTGCTCTGACCAGTTACGACGCCGGCACGCTACTGGCCCTGAAGGGCTTCGCGGCTGCGATGCTCGGTGGGATTGGCAGCGCACCGGGTGCTGTAGTGGGCGGTATTTTGATCGGAATGTGCGAGGCTTTAGCTGCGGGGTATTTGTCGTCAAATTATAAGGACGCAGTTGCATTCCTGATCATTCTTGTCGTGCTGGTTGCCATCCCCCAAGGCTTGTTTGGCCGGGCCAAAATCGAGCGGGTTTGAGCTTGCGCAGCTGGCTCGAAATCCGGTTGCTGCCGCCCATGGTGGTTGCAGCGGTCTTTATTTGCGTGCCGTGGTTCTTTCCATCGGCCTATTACTATCGCATAGGCGCTCTGGTTTTCATTTTCGCGCTGGCAGTTGCCGGTCTCAATCTGCTCATGGGTTTCGCGGGACAAGTCAGTCTGGGCCATGCTGGCTTTCTCGGCATCGGCGCGTATTCCGTTGCGATCGGGCCCGCACACTTTGGTGTGCCTTCGTGGCTCTGCTTATTCGCCGGAGCAGCACTTTCAGCGGCAGTGGCTTTTGTTGTGGGCCGGCCGATTCTCCGACTCAAAGGGCACTATCTCGCGGTCGCGACTCTCGGCTTCGGATTGCTCGTTGCGATCGTCCTAACCAACGAAGCCGGTCTGACTGGCGGTCCTGACGGCATGACCGTCCCCCGGTTGACGCTTTTGGGTTGGGGCGTGCGAGGGTCAGATGTCTGGTACTGGATAGCGGGCACGACGTTTCTCGGTGGATTTGTGCTCGCGCTTAACCTGATGGAGAGCCCGACCGGTCGGGCGTTACAGGCAATTCACGACAGTGAGGTTGCAGCGCTGACGCTTGGTGTTGACGTGGCGCGTAAGAAACTCACGATCTTCATAATTTCCGCAGTTTATGCGTCAGTGGCCGGGTCCTATTTGGCCTTGTTCAACGGGCACATCACTCCCGACGCCGCCGGGTTTCTCCGTTCGATTGAATTGGTCGCCATGGTTGTCCTGGGCGGCATGGGTTCGATTCTGGGTTCTCTGGTCGGGGCCGGGCTGCTGGTCGTCCTGCCACAGGCGCTCACCATTTTTCATGAATACGAGCAGGCGTTGCTTGGGCTTATTTTGATTGTCTTCATGATCTTCTTACGGCGCGGCATTGTGCCATCCGTCGCCGCGATTTTTGCCGGGTGGCGCAAATGATGATTCTGGAAACCGACAGGCTTTCCATTGCATTCGGTGGGGTGCGCGCGGTCGATGACGTCAACATCGCCGTCGAGGCTGGCCAGGTCTTTTCGATTATCGGGCCAAATGGCTCCGGAAAGACAACTCTGTTCAACCTGGTGTCGGGAATTTACACACCGAATAACGGGAGCATTAAGCTAGCTGGAAAATCAGCGACAGGCCTCGCCCCCGACGAGCTCGCACGGCGAGGACTATCACGAACGTTTCAAAACCTTCAGATCTTTTACCGGATGTCCGTCCTTGAAAACGTGATGGTCGGACGTCACCGTCATGAGCGGACCGGGATTCTTGCCGACCTGCTGTACCTGCCATCAGTTGCGCAACAGAACGAGACCAGCGCCAAGGCGGCCCGGACCGCGCTGGCGCGTGTCGGACTTGCCGATCTTGCCAACCGGGCTGCAAGCTCGCTTTCGTACGGCGCTCTAAAGCGCCTTGAAATAGCCCGCGCATTGGCAACAGAGCCGATCCTGCTGTTGCTTGATGAGCCTGCGGCCGGCTGCAATCCCGTTGAAACGCAGGAAATCGATACTGTCATCCGGTCTATCGTGAAGGAGGGAATTACGGTCGTTTTGGTCGAGCACGACATGCGCCTGGTGATGAATATCTCCGACCGCATTCATGTGCTGGCGTCGGGACGGACGCTCGCCGAAGGCACTCCTGAGCAAGTGCGCTCCAATCCGGCAGTGATCCAGGCCTACCTCGGCATTCACGGTTCGCAGGAGGCCGCTCGTGCTTTCGATTGAAAATATCAAAAGCGTCTACGGTCGCATTGAGGTTTTGCATGGCGTGACCCTTCACGTCGAAGCGGGCGAGATCGTCACGTTAATCGGAGCGAACGGTGCCGGCAAAACAACGCTTATGCACGCGATTTCCGGCGTGCAGCCGATCACCGAGGGCATCATACGATACGAAGGCAAGGAAATTGGGCAGCGGCCTGCGCACGCGCGGGTAGCGCTTGGCATCTCACAAGTTCCAGAAGGCCGGCAAATCTTCGAACCTCTATCGGTCAAGGACAATCTGATGCTCGGTGCGTGGCTGCACCGTGGCGGCGATCCGACGAAAGAGCTTGCACACGTTTTCGCGTTGTTTCCAATGCTGGAAGCGATTGGGAATATGCCGGCGGGTGCCTTGTCGGGCGGGCAGCAGCAAATGCTGGCAATCGGTCGAGCCTTGATGGCGAAACCCCGGCTGCTGTTACTCGATGAGCCGTCAATGGGCTTGGCTCCAAATCTCGTTGATCAAGTATTGTCGGCAATTCGTGCGCTCAAAGATGACAAGCTGACGATCCTTCTGGTGGAACAGAATGCGCGCGCGGCCCTTTCGATCGCAGATCGCGCCTATGTCATGGAGACCGGGAAAATCACGTTGAATGGGTCCGCTGCCGAAATCCGGTCGGATCGTCGGGTTCGGCAGGCCTATTTAGGTATCTAAAAACACTTGAGAATTGACCTTGGTCAAGTTGAACGGACGCAATCGAATGTATTTGAATCCTGGTCGAAATCTTGCGTTGGGAGATGTTGGTGAAAGATAGCCTTCGTCCCGGATTGTCGCGAGTCAACCGTATCGAGGTCGATCGTGATCGCACCATTGGATTCATGGGGGAGGAGGGCAGGGTCTACGGCACCCCCTATCTGGTGCGAGATATCGAGATGACCTGTCGGGAGCTGATCCTCGAACACGCCGATGCCGGCGAGGACTCGGTCGGCACCGATGTTTCAATCAAGCATCTTGCGCCGACTCTGCTTGGCATGAAGGTTGAAATCGCTGTCACCGTGAATTTGGTGGAAGGTCGCAGGGTGGTGTTCGATATATCGGCCAAAGACGGCGTCGAACAGATCTGCACAGGGACTCACGGCCGCTTCGTGGTAGACACGAACAAGACTGTCCAACGCCTGAAGGCGAAAGCGGCCAAGCTCGCCGGAGCGGGATAATAATCATGCCGGACAAGTCCGCGCATCACGAGCGAACCGTCTCAACCTATTGTTACCAGTGTGTTGCTGGACCCGATCTGTTGAAAGTCCGCGTCGAGGACGGGATCGCAACAGAGGTCACTCCGAATTTCGATGCGGCGACCATTCATCCTGCCGGCGGAAAAGCCTGCGTAAAGGCGTTCGGCCTGGTGCAGAAGGCCTACAACCCCAATCGGATTCTCTATCCGATGAAGCGCACGAACCCAAACAAAGGTCGTGACCAGGATCCAGGGTTCGTGCGCATTTCGTGGGAGGAGGCGCTATCTCTTGTCGCCGACAAGCTTAAAGCAGTACGGGCTGCGGGGCTGACTGATGAAACAGGCTATCCGCGTGTCGCTGCAAGCTTCGGCGGAGGCGGCACGCCGACGGCTTACATGGGAACGCTGCCCGCGTTCTTGGCAGCGTGGGGCCCAATCGACATGAGCTTTGGCTCAGGCCAGGGCGTGAAGTGCTACCATTCCGAGCATCTCTATGGCGAGCTTTGGCACCGGGGTTTTACGGTTTCGCCTGACACGCCGCTTTGTGAGTATCTCGTTTCATTTGGCGCGAACGTCGAAGCTTCCGGCGGCGTGTGTGGCGTGAAGCGGCACGCCGATGCCCGCAAGAGAGGCATGAAACGCGTTCAGATTGAGCCGCACCTCTCGGTAACGGGCGCCTGCTCAGCCGAATGGATCCCGATCAAGCCGAAAACCGATTCGGCATTTCTGTTTGCGATGATCCATGTGTTCCTGCACGAACATCCGCGCACACGGCTGGATATTCCGTTTCTCAAGCACCGCACGTCGTCGCCCTACCTGATCGGACCAGGTGGTCTGTTCATGCGCGATCCGGTGTCGCGCAAGCCGCTTATGTTCGATGCCAAAACCAACCGCGCAGTGCCGTTCGATGCGCCGGATGCTGATCCGGCGCTCGAAGGATCGTTTGTCGTCGATGCAGTCGAGGTGCACGCCGACGATACGGTCATCTTGCGCGAGAAGGTGACCGTCAGGCCTGCCTTCGTTCACCTGCTTACGCACGTGAGGGATTATTCGCCGGAGTGGGCGGCGAAGATCTGCGATGTGCCGGCTGCGACCATCCGCCGTATCGCCAACGAATTTCTTGAACACGCGCGCGTGGGCGAAACGATCGATATCGAAGGCGTCACGCTGCCTTTGCGACCGGTATCGATCTCGCTTGGAAAGACTGTCAACAACGGCTGGGGCGGGTACGAATGTTGCTGGGCCCGTACCCTGATCGCATGCCTGTTTGGAGCCTTGGAAGTCCCGGGCAGTACCCTTGGCACGACGGTGCGGCTCAATCGGCCGGCTGACAATCGTTGGTCGAGTGTCAAGCCGGGCCCCGACGGGTTCATGCAGTATCCGATGAATCCGACCAGCAAGAGCGAGTGGATCTCCCGTCCAACGGCTCGCAGCGCACACAGGACATTGGTGCCGCTTGTCGCCGACTCAGCCTGGAGCCAGGCACTTGGGCCGACCCATCTCGCTTGGATGATGCAGGGCGAACATTTCGACAAACTACCGGATGCTTCACCGCCGGACGTCTGGTTTGTCTATCGCACGAATCCCGCCATCTCGTTCTGGGATACCAAAGCTGTCGGCGCCGCAATGGCAAAGTTTCCATTCGTGGTCTGCTTTGCCTATACGCGCGACGAGACAAACCATGTTGCCGATGTCCTGCTGCCGGACTGTACCGACCTTGAAGGTCTGCAACTGCTGCGGATCGGCGGCACCAAATACGTCGAACAATTCTGGGATTACCAGGGATTTGCGCTCCGTGCGCCAGCAGTGCCGCCGCAAGGAGAGGCCAAGGATTTCACCTGGATAGCGACCGAGCTCGCGCGTCGCACGGGCCTGCTGGAGGCATACAATTCGGCCATCAACCGCGGTGCCGCCGGCGTCAGACTTTCGGGAAAAAACTACGATTTCTCGCTTGCGCCGGACAAGGTGCACGACGTTGAGACGATCTGGGACTCGAGTTGCCGGGCCGCCAGCGCGGAGATCACCGACGGCGCCGAGTCCCAGGGACTGGCCTGGTTCCGCGAGCATGGGTTCCGCGTAAAGCCGTTTCCTCGGCTGCAGTGGTATCTTTATCCCAAGCTTGTCGCGGAAGGATTGCGCTTCGAGCAGCCTTACCAGGAGCAGTTATTTCGCATCGGGAAGGAGCTCGGCCACCGGCTGCACGAACAAGGTATTCATTGGTGGGACAAGCAACTCGGCGAATATGAGGCACTGCCGCGCTGGCACGACCTCAACAGCTTATGGGAAAACGCGCTGGCCAAGCACTATTCGGTGCGCATCGCCGACTATCCGTTCTGGCTCATCACTGCCCGCAGCATGCAATACTCGTGGGGCGGCAACGTCGGCATCCAGCTGATCAAAGAAGTGGCGGATAACGTTGCTGGCCACGGCAACATCGTCATGAATCACGCCGCTGCCGAGCGTCTTGGTATTGCCGACGGCGATATTGTGGAGGTGCGATCACCGCTCAACCAAACCAAGGGACGTGTCATGTTGTGTGAGGGTATCCGTCCCGACACGCTGCTGATGATCGGTCAATTCGATCACTGGGTGACGCCCTTTGCCAAGGATTTCCATGCCCCGAGCATGAATGCTTTGATGCCCATGCTGCTCGACTTAACCGACGCCACCGGGTCAAGCGCCGATCTCGTCAAAGTTCAGATAAAACGTTTGGAGAAGGCCGCATGACGCGTTGGGTCATGGTGGCCGATCTTGAACGGTGCGTCGGCTGTCAGACGTGCACTGCGGCATGCCGGCATGCCAACGCAACGTCGCCGGCAGTGCAGTGGCGCAAGGTTCTCGATATCGAGGCCGGCACTTATCCAAATGTCAGCCGTATTTTCGTTCCGGTCGGATGTCAGCACTGCGCCGATCCACCTTGCATGCATGTCTGCCCGACGACGGCAACGCGTCAGCGGGCGGATGGCATCGTGACGATCGATTATGATCTCTGCATCGGCTGTGCCTATTGCGAGGTCGCTTGCCCTTATCAGGCGCGTTTCCTCATTCATGAGCCGCATTTTGCCTACGATTCTGCGACCCAAAACGAGATCGAACGTCTCGATTCCGACCGGCTTGGCGTCGCGCAAAAATGCACGTTCTGCTCGGACAGGGTGGATTTCGGACTCGAGAACGGGCTCACCCCGGGGATCGATCCTCGCGCGACGCCGGCATGTGTCAATTCGTGCATTGCGGATGCCTTGCATTTCGGCGACGCGGATGATCCGAACAGCAACGTCTCACGGTTGCTGCGCGAACAGCGCAGTTTTCGCATGCACGCGGAGCTCGGAACCGACCCGGGCTTCCATTATCTCTATGGCAAGGCGAATGACCCGGAGAATGAGCCCGACACTCCCGCGCCCGGGAGCCTGCCCGGCGGGCAGTTGCGGACCCGCGGCGTTGAGCCGTCGCAACAACAGCATTGGGACTGGAAAGCGGCCGGCAATTTCATCTGCGGCGGCATGGGTAGCGGGCTATTCCTGTTCACTGCTGTCGCCAGCCTCCGCTATCCCGAGTTGGCGCCACTGGGCCTGTTCGCGCTTGGCCTTGTCGGTCTCGGCTTGTTCCTGGTTTTGCTGAAGATCGGGCGGCCATTCAGGTCCATTTATGTTTTACGCCAGCCGCAACGCTCGTGGATGGCGCGTGAAGCCTGGATCGCGGCTTTTTTCTTCCCGCTGGCGGGATTGGCGCTGTGGTCGCAGGTGCCCGCACTGCTTTTGGCGGCCGCTATCGCCGCCGCGCTGTTCCTTTGCAGCCAGGCGATGATCCTGAAAGAAGCAAAAGGCATCCCGGCGTGGCGCGTATTCTGGGTCGTGCCGCTGGTGATCGTGACCGGCCTGGCCGAGGGAAGCGGATTGTTTCTGGCTGCCGTTGCGCAAATCGCCGCCCTTGATCCATTGACGCAATTGGTCGCTGCCATCGCGGTTGGTTTAGCCGCATTGCGTGCCTGGATATGGCGATCCTATCAGGCGGTTCTCGAAGCACAGGGGGCACCGACACGCACGCTTGCGATCCTGCGCGACTTCAGGTCGTGGTTCTTTGTCGGCGGCCTCGCTATGCCATCCGCGCTGATCATTCCGGGTATTACGATGGGAACAGCGCCGGCTATCCTATTCGCTATTGCGGGAGTGTGCATTGCGGTCACCGGTGCTGCCTTGAAACTCATTGTGGTCACCCGCGCTGGATTCAATCAAGGGTTCGCGCTGGTGCACACGCCGGTACGCGGAGCGGGAATTGCGGGACCGGCGGTGAAGCCCGGCTGGTCAAGGCTGTAAAGTTATTGAGCGAGGGGGATGCCATGAGCACGCGCACGGCAACCAAGACATCGGAAACCTTTATGTACGATCCCGATGCCGAGACAATGTCGCGCAAGGCGCTGACAGGGTTGCAGACCGCGCGCCTCAAGCAAACGCTTGATTCTGCCTACGCTAACGTTTCTCACTACAGAAAGAAATTTGACGCAGCGGGCGTCAGCCCGGCCGATTTCAAGTCTCTGTCAGATATCGCCCGCTTTCCGTTTACGCTGAAGAGCGACCTCCGTGACAATTATCCATTCGGCATGTTTGCCGTGCCACGCGAGCAGATTCTGCGGGTTCACGCATCATCTGGAACGACCGGCAAGCCGACTGTCGTCGGCTATACCAAGCGCGATCTTGATACCTGGGCAAATCTGATGGCGCGATGCTTTGCGAGTGCCGGCGCGTTGCCTGGCGATATTGTCCACAATGCCTACGGATATGGGTTGTTCACGGGGGGTCTCGGAGCTCACTACGGAGCGGAGCGCCTTGGCTGCACGGTCGTGCCCGTGTCGGGCGGTGGCACGGAACGGCAGGTTACCTTGATCAATGACTTCAAGGCGACGGTTCTCTGCGCGACTCCGTCTTACGCGCTCAACATCGCCGAGGTTGCAGAAAAAATGGGCTCCGACCTGAAGCGCTCGTCATTGAGGGTTGGCTTGTTCGGAGCGGAGCCGTGGAGCGATGCCATGCGCCACGATCTCCAGGATCGGCTTGGGCTCAAAGCGGTCGATATCTATGGTCTGTCTGAAATCATGGGACCCGGTGTGGCTTGCGAGTGCGATGCCGCCCAGTCCGGTCTCCACGGCTGGGAAGACCATTTCCTGTTTGAAACGATCGATCCGGAAACACATCAACCTCTGCCTAGAGGGGCGACTGGCGAATTGGTCATCACCACCTTGACCAAGGAAGCGCTCCCGATGATTCGCTATCGCACGCGCGACATCACGCGTTTGAGCGATGAGCCATGTGCTTGCGGCCGCACCCATGTTCGCATCATGCGCGTCACAGGACGCAACGACGACATGCTCATTATTCGGGGCGTAAACGTCTACCCTTCACAGGTCGAAGCGGTTTTTGTCGGTTTCCCGGGGCTCGCTCCGCACTATCAGATTGTCCTGACGCGCGAGGGAGCGCTCGACGCAATGACGGTCGACGTCGAGCTCGCTTCCGGTATCTCTCTGAGCAATACTGAACGCGAACGGAAGGCACAGGCCGTCGTCCATCACATAAAATCTTTGATCGGCGTTACCTGCGCGGTCGTCATCAAATCGGAAGGCGAGGTTCCGCGCTCGCAGGGCAAGGCTGTACGTGTGAAAGACGAACGCGGCAAGGTCCGCTAGAACGCGGCGTCACTCCTGAGATACAGGCGGATCCATGTCGTCCGCCCACGAATCTCTCGGCGCCGGATATCGGGTCAACAGCCGGTTTACAAGATTGACGTGCTCGGCTTCCTCTTCGACGAGTTCGGCGGCCATTGCTTTGACCTTTGGGTCCTTCGCTGTCTCCACGATGGATGTAAAATAGGCGAGTGCGCGCTTTTCCCCGGCCAGCGAAAGCTGCAGGGCGTGCCAGGGCGTCATCATGTAGTGCGCGGATGCGAGTTCGGCCTCTTCCGGGCTATCGCTTCGACCAAATTTTGCGATTTCACGCGCGTGTCCGGCGACGTCGAAATCGCCGGCGAGGCGACGAATTTCCTCGCCGTGGATCCCTTCGGCGCGGGCGAGGTCACGGAAGACCTTTACCAGCTCCGGATTATTGTGAGTTTCCATCTGATCGGCCAGCAAATTATAGCGATCAACCGCATCAATCTCGATTTGATAGGCGACTGCCAACAAATCATTGAGGTTGGAGACTTTCGGACTATCCGGCGCTTTGCTCATAGCTCGAAATCCTTCTCCAACTCAGACAGGTCGACGTCTTTTGCCGCGACGGAAGACTGAAACGGCATGCGATTGCCACGGTACAATATGCCCAGGTTGAAGCCGTCATCGGTCATCAGCCGGCGTGCTGCCTTGCCCGCGTCAGTAGTTGCAGCGACCGGGGCCGGGCGCACCTGATCCTTCCACGCTCTTTCGTCGGGCCGAAAGGTCACACAAGGACTGAGAATTTCGACAAAAGAAAAGCCCGGATGTTTGATTGCTTCGACCAGAACATTCGCGGTTTCGTTAGGCTCTCCCGAAAAACAGCGGGCGATAAAGTTCGCTCCTGAAGCGAGCGCAACAACCAATGGATGGAATGGCCGCACGCCGGTCCCGCCTGGTGCCAGCGCCGTGTCAAATTCCGGCTCTGTGGTCGGGGAGGGCTGACCTTTGGTCATGCCATAAATGTGATTGTCCATAACGACGTAGGTCATGTCGATGTTTCGGCGGCATGCATGCAGAAAATGGTTGCCACCTATCGAATAGCCGTCGCCATCGCCGCTCGCGACCACGACGGTAAGGTCGGGCCGGGTCACTTTGAGGCCTGCGGCGAGAGCGAGTGAACGGCCGTGCACGCCATGAAAGCCATAGCAATTTGTGTAAGCAGGAATTCGTGACGAGCAGCCAATGCCCGATACAACGACGATCTCTTCTGGTGGAAGCCGTAGTTGGGCAAAGGCTCGCGTAAATGACATGAGTACATGATAGTCGCCACAGCCGGGGCACCAGATCGGGTTAATATCAGACTTATAGTCAGCGGGCTTGCAGGCGAGGTTTGCTCCGGCGCTCGACATCATGACCTCCATTCCGCGACCGCTTGATGAATTTCACCGGCAGTAATGGGCAGCGGACCGGGCCGGTGAAGCACGTGTACAGATGCCGGAAGATCGTAGTGCGCGCGCAGATACCGATGGAATTGCGCACCGTGTGTCTGTTCAACGACGAGGATACGGCTGGCCCCTTCGAGAGCGGCGGATAATCGTTCCGGTTGAACAGGCGCAAGCAGGCGCGGTGCGACCACCCGGACAGCGAACCCATCCGCAGCGGCGCGTCGCGCCGCTTCACGAGCGGCGCCGGTCAACGATCCCCATGTAATGATCGCGAGATCGCCTGCGCCTTCGACGCTTGCCCAATGGTCGCCGAAGTTGAAGTTCGCGAGTTTGTCGCGGCGTTTGTCGAGTTGCGCGCGATGATCGGTGGCGCCGCTCGTCGGTATCCCGCGCTCGGAATGAGTCAAACCATCGGCAGTATATTGACCGCCACGCGTTCCAGGAATCGACATCGGCGATACGCCGTTGGATGCCATGGCATATCGCTTGTATGCGCCTGATATGTCAGTGGCGATTGTCCGCGCGCCAATGAATGCGACGTCGGCGGGGCGCTCGATGGCCGCGCGTGATTGCCCCATGAACTGGTCGGAAAGGACAATGGCTGGAACTTGCATTGCTTCGGCAAGATAAGTTGCCCATTGGGTCGTAAACATGCAGTCGCCGACCGACTGCGGCGCCAACACGAGATGAGGCGCGTCGCCATGAAGACCGTAGACGGCAATATTTAAATCAGCCTGTTCAGATTTCGTCGGGATGCCTGTTGAAGGACCGCCACGCATCACGTCGATGACCACCACCGGAATTTCGGCGGAGGTGGCGAGGCCCAGGGCTTCAATCATCAGCGACAGTCCAGGGCCAGAGGTTGCCGTGAGCGCGGGCGTACCGCCAAAAGATGATCCGATAATCATGTTGATTGCGGCGAGTTCGTCCTCGGCTTGCAGCAAGACGCCGCCGACCTTGGCAAGGTTTGGTGCAAGCCACTCCAGGATTTCTGTCGCTGGCGTAATCGGATAGGCGGCGGCAAACCGAACGCCACCGCGGATCGCACCGAGCCCGGTCGCCTCATTCCCCGACAGCAACCACCTGCGTGCGGTGCTTGGCGCCGGCTTGGCAAGCTGTTTGTTGAATTCGATGTTTGCGGCCGCGCCAAAACCTGCCTTGATACCGGCAAGGCTTCCCGCGATGGCGGCCCTGCCTTTATTGGCAAGACGTCTCTCGATCGGTGCGAAAGCCTGCTCGACGGTGAAGCCAAGCAATCGACTGGCGATGCCGAGAGCAATCATGTTGGGCCGCCCATCAGGAATGGACTTGGCCATCTCTTTCATCGGGACTTGAACGACGCGTGCCCCGGACTGGGTCACCACCGGCGGCAGGTCGCCGCCGCGCGGATCACCGATCACGAGCGTGTCTGGCCCGGCTTTGATTTCAGCCCCGAAACGGTGAGCGTTGAGCCAATCGATGCCAACCAGCAGGTCAAACTGATCAGGAAGGCAGTCAACGGGATGATCCGCCAGGCGAAGGAGGCCTGCTGCCTCACCCCCCCGAATCTGGGGACCCAAGGTTCGCGTAAACAGGCCATGCCACCCTTCGGCACTGGCCGTTTCGAGTAGGGAATCCACGGTGGTCAGTGCCCCGGCACCGCCGCTGCCAACAACCGCGATCGAGATGCTCGGCAAAGCTCCCATGGGCCAGTCTCCTGATCAGAGCCGCCAATATGTATTTAAGTACTAGAATACGCTTTTTCGCCTTTCCTTGACCTTGATCAAGGCGGCTCCCCAGTCGGTCACTAAAAATAACGCTGCCCTGCGCCCGCCAACGGGCTCAGCGACCAAATCTGGGAGGGCAGTCTGATGAGCGCCAAGCCGGTTCGTTGGATGATGACGGGCACGGGCAAGCCTCTGGTGCCGATGGAATTCGATATCGGCAAGCCGGGCCCGGACGAGGTTGTGGTCGAGATCGCAGGATGCGGGGTCTGCCACACCGATCTTGGCTATTACTACGACGGTGTGCGCACCAAGCATGAATTACCGCTGACGCTTGGGCATGAAATCAGCGGCCACGTCATCGAAACCGGCAAGGACGAGCTTTGGTATACCGACCGGGCAGTCATTATTCCGGCGGTAATTCCCTGCGGTCAATGCGATGCTTGCCTGCGTGGCAAATCAACGATCTGCCCAAACCAGAAAATGCCGGGCAACGATATTCATGGTGGATTCGCCACCCATATCGTCGTGCCGGCGCGTGGCCTCTGTGTCGTTGACGAGAATCGTCTCGCCGCAGTTGGAATCGATTTAGCCGATCTTTCGGTTATCGCCGATGCGGTGACGACACCTTATCAGGCGGTTGTCCAGGCGGGGGTCACAAAGGGAGACCTTGTCGTTGTCAACGGTGTCGGCGGGGTCGGTGGCTACGCCGTGCAGATTGCCGCGGCTCTTGGCGGCACCGTTGTCGCGATTGATGTGAACGACACAAAGCTTGCCGCAATTGCCGGGCAGGGCGCATCTTTGACACTGAACGCCAAGCAGATGGCGCCGCGTGACATTAAGGCAGCGATCCAAGCGTTCGCCAAAAAGAACAACTTGCGCCAAACGGAATGGATTATTTTCGAATGCTCCGGCACGCGTGCAGGCCAGGAAACTGCGTTCGGTCTCCTTAATCATGGTGCGACCCTCGCGGTGGTTGGCTTCACTATGGACAAGGTCGAGGTCCGACTCTCTAATCTGATGGCGTTCCACGCTCGCGCGATCGGTAACTGGGGCTGCCCGCCCGAACTTTATCCTGCGGCGCTGGAGCTCGTCATGAACGGCCGCGTCAAGGTTAGCCCGTTCGTCGAAAAACATCCGCTTAGCGAGATCAATCAGGTGTTCGAAGCAGCCCACGCGGGTGCCTTGAAGCGGCGCGCCGTACTCGTTCCTACACCGTGAGGACTTTTCCATGACTGCCGAAGCAGCTCGCATCGTCACCGCGCAAAGATCAGAGGCCAAGGATCACAACCTCGTGCCTGAGGCTGCACGCCAGACAGTTTCAAAAAGCGTGCAGTACGAGAAGCGCCCGGTCAAAGGAACGGACGGAAAGCCGGTGGCGGGTCTGTTCAACGCCTGGATCACGCTCGACAATCAAAGTCAGTTCAACTCCTACACCACCGACATGGTGAAGGCGACGATCCTGGCCTTTCGTGCCGCAAGCGCGGCTCGCGACGTTGTCGCCGTGGTGTTTACCGGTGCCGGCGACAAAGCCTTTTGCACTGGCGGAAACACCAAAGAATACGCGGAGTACTACTCCGGCAATCCCCAGGAATACCGGGGGTATATGCGGCTCTTCAACGATATGGTTTCGGCAATTCTTGGCTGCGACAAGCCGGTGGTCTGTCGCGTGAACGGCATGCGCATCGGTGGCGGCCAGGAAATTGGAATGGCCTGCGATTTTTCGATCGCACAAGATCTCGCCCGTTTCGGGCAGGCCGGCCCGAAGCATGGCTCTGCGCCGATCGGCGGAGCGACTGATTTCCTCCCCTACATGATCGGGTGCGAGCAGGCGATGGTGTCCGGTCTGCTTTGCGAGCCCTTTTCGGCGCACAAGGCCTACCGCCTCGGCATCGTCAGCGAGGTCGTGCCGGCGCTGAAAGTTGATGGGAAATTCGTCGCTAACCCAACCGTGTGGACGGATCAATTCCTTGATGAGTATGGGCGGATCATTCATGGCGAGCCTAAAACGGGCGCGGCTGCCGCTGAAGGCCAGGCACTTCTGAAGCGTGGTGCGGTTGACCTCAGCCTGCTCGACGAGCGGGTGGAAGCACTTTGCACCAAGCTCCTCTACACTTTCCCCGAATGTACGACGAAAACGGTTGAGGAGCTTCGCAAGCCGAAGCTCAACGCCTGGAACGCCAACAAAGAAAATGCGCGTGACTGGCTCGCCCTCAACATGATGACGGAGGCTCGCGCCGGCTTCCGTGCTTTCAATGAGGGTACCCGCGAAACCGGCCGCGAAGTTGACTTCGTTGCGCTGCGCCGCGCGCTTGCGGCCAACACGCCCTGGTCGGACCAGCTCACCGAAAGCATTCAGCCGCGCGCGAGGGGATAATTGTGACGCAACCAGTCAAAATCTGGTTCGAGGAAGAAGGCCGGCTACTGCGGCTTCGGCTGAGTCGTCCCAAGGCCAATCTCATCGATGCTGCCATGATTGGCGCACTCGATTCAGCGTTATCGGAGCATATCAAGAATCGCCAGATCAGTGCGGTGCTCCTCGACGCCGAAGGGCCTCACTTCAGTTTCGGCGCCAGCGTCGAAGAGCATTTGCCGAAGCAGTGCGCGGCCATGCTCGAAGGGTTGCATCGTCTGGTGCTGCGCATGATCGAATGCCCTGTACCGTTGCTAACGGCGATACGAGGCCAATGTCTCGGCGGTGGCCTGGAGGTTGCGCTTGCCGGTCATCTCATCTTTGTCGCCCCCGACGCCGTAGTCGGGCAGCCGGAAATGAAGCTCGGCGTGTTCGCGCCGGCCGCCTCCTGTCTGTTGCCGGAACTGATCGGCCCGATGCGTTCGTTAGATCTTCTTCTGTCCGGCCGCAGCATTTCGGGCAATGAAGCGGCAGCCGTCGGCATCGCCCACGAAGTCGCTGACGATCCGGAACAAGCCGCTCTCGCCTATTTCGAAGAACATCTCAAACCGAAAAGCGCGAGTTCATTGCGTTACGCGGTCAAGGCCGCGCGGATCGACTACATCGCACGCGTTAAGGACAAAATCGGCAACGTCGAACGACTGTATCTCGATGAACTCATGGCCACCCAGGATGCGGTGGTTGGCCTTGAAGCTTTCATCGCGAAGAGAGCACCCCAATGGCAACACCGGTAAACGTTTCGCCAACTGCAGAGATAGTTGCGCGCGCGAACGAGCTGTTTGAGGATCTGTCCTTTAATTCCGCGCGCAAATGGAAAGCGGCACAGCCTGATCGCAAGGTGATCGGTTATATGCCGATCTACGTGCCTCGCGAGATCATTCACGCCGCCGGCATGCTTCCGCTGGGTATTGTGGGTGGCGGCGACCAACTTGAGGTGATCCACGGCGACGCATACTACCAAAGCTACATCTGTCGCATCCCACGCTCGACCATCGAGCTCGGGGTCTCTGGCCGTCTCGATTTCGTCGACGGGATGTTGTTTCCGTCAATCTGTGACGTGATCCGGAATCTGTCGGGCATGTGGAAACTGATGTTCCCCCATGTCTATTCACGTTACTTCGACGTTCCGCAGAACTACCGCGACGACACAGGAGGAAACTTCTACATCAACGAGCTGGCTGAACTCAGGCTTGCGCTCAGCGAACTTCGTGGCAAGCCGATTTCCGATGACGAACTGCGCCAATCGATCGCGCTCTACAACGAGAACCGCAAACTCGTGCGCGAACTTTATGCTCTGAGAGTGGAACGGCCGTGGCAAGCACCGGCAGCCGAAGTCTACCTGATGGTACGCGCGGGCCTCGTGCTTCCGGTCGAGGAGCATTCCGCACTCTTGCGCGAATATCTCGCCGCGGCGCGCGCCGAGGAGCGACCGAAGCGCGACAATTGCCGCATCGTGCTGACAGGCATGTTCTGCGAGCAGCCGCCGCTTAATTTGATCAAGTCGCTTGAGCTTTCCGGTTGCTACGTCGTGGACGACGATTTGATGCTAGTGACACGCTGGCTGATCGGCGATGTCCCGGTTGAGGGCGACCCGCTGCAAAATCTCGCGCTCGCATTTTTGCATCATTCCGAATCGACTGCAGCCAAGTACGAGCCGAATCAGAAGGAAAAGGGCCAGCACCTGGTCCGCGCGGTAAAGCGCAGCGGTGCGGAAGGCGTGATCTTCGCGGCTCCCAGCTTCTGCGATCCTGCGCTTCTCGATCGTCCGATGCTGCAGCACGTCCTTAAGGACGCCGGCATTCCTTACATCGCATTCAAATACGCGGAGAACTCCGGCCAGATGCAGCCGATCAGGGAGCAGGCCGGCACGTTCGCTGATTCCATCAAACTGTGGAGCGCGGCATGACAACAGCAACCAAGATTGTCACCTCAAGAGCGCCCGTTAAAGAGGTCATCAAAGATGCTTCCATGATGAAGCAGAAGGAGATGATGGCGGCGCACTATGATCGCCTGACAAGCGCGCCAGAGACCGGCGCAAAGGTTGCTGCCACTTTTGTGCCCGGTAACTTGAATGAATTGATCATGTGTTTTGACCTCTTGAACAATCTGCCTGAGGTCAATGCCATCCAGAGCGGCTTGCGTCGTGTAAGTGGCAGCTACGTGCTCGAGGCAGAAAAGATCGGGCATTCGGAAGATGTCTGCACCTATGTGAAGTCAGACATCGGCATGATGGCCAAGGGTAACATTGCCCCTAACGGCAAGAAATTTCCCAATCCCGACGTTCTGCTGCTCTCCTATACGGGTTGCTTCACCTTCATGAAATGGTTCGAGCTGCTGCGCGAGCAGTACAAGTGCGAAACGATCATGTTGCATACGCCCTACATGGGCGACGGCAAAATTACCAAGAACATGATCGATTACATGGTGAAACAGCTGAAAGACGACGTCATTCCGACGCTCGAGCGCGTGTCCGGTGTCAAGTTCGATATCGATCGTCTGCGCGAATATCTGAAGAGGTCGACCAAGGCCGAAGACGATCTCGTAAAGGTCCTGCAGAGTGCGAAGGCCAAGCCATCGCCGATTGATGCCTACTTCGGCGGCATTTACTACATCGGGCCGATCTTCGGCGCCTTCCGCGGCACCCAGGATGCGATCGACTATTACCGCTTCCTGCGTGAAGAGATTGAGGACCGCCTGGCAAAAGGTCAGGGACCGGTGACGCCTGACGGCGACATGGGAAAGGAAAAATACCGGCTCGTTGTCGAAGGACCGCCCAACTACACGAGCTTCCGCCAGTTCTGGAAGATGTTCTACGACGAGGGCGCGGTCGTCGTTGCGTCGAGCTACACAAAGGTCGGCGGCGTCTACGATTTCGGATTCCGTCACGATCCCGACAAGCCGCTGGAGACGCTGGCCGAGTACTGCCTCGGTGTCTACACCAACCGCAGCCTGCCGATGCGCATCGACATGCTCGTCAACTACATCAACGAGTACGAGGCCGACGGCCTACTGATCAATTCGATCAAGAGCTGCAACAGTTTTTCCGCCGGTCAGTTGCTGATGATGCGCGAAGTCGAGAAACGGACCGGCAAGCCGGCCGCATTCGTCGAATCGGATCTGGTAGATCCACGCTATTTCTCGGCAGCGAACATCAAGAATCGTCTCGAAAGCTACTTTCAGATGGTCGACCAGAAGCGCGCCGGCGCGTCTGCTGCCGCTTGAGGAGGAATGCATGAAAACTTTCGTCGGCATTGATCTCGGCTCGACGACGACCAAGGCGGTCCTGCTTGACGAGGACCGGAAGGTGATCGGTCACGGCATCACCAACTCTCGTTCGAACTACGCGACAGCAGCACGCGTGGCCAGTCAGGAGGCGCGAGTCGACGGTCAGTTCACGCTATTCCGCCGGGCACTTACCGATGCGCACGCTCAAGTCGAGCTTGATACGTTCCTCGGCGCGCTAGAGCGCGCTTTTCGTCTCGAGCAGTTTCTTGAGCAGCTCGACGACCTCGAGCAGACCTGCGTTGGTCAGATCCAAGGTGACCGCTTCGCCAAGGTCGCATCTGGCGTGAAAGATTCGCTTGCCGAAGTCTTCAAGCGGCTGCGTGCGGAGGCGCCCGAACTTTACGCACCGGGTGCCAAGCGAAAGTCCGACTTTTTCCGCGACATTGCCGGGTCTCGCTACCATGCCCACGCCGAGGAGGTCGCGCGCTCCGCAGGCTTGCCCTACGACCTGCTGCTCAACGTCTATGACAAGTCGATCATCGAGGTGGAAAACCGGCCGCCGGCTGGCGAGTTGAGCGACAAATTCAGACGGGCGCTTGGGCGCGTATTGTCAGCGGAATCGTCGGTTAAGGCCGCTGCTCCCGATATCCAGAAGATGATCGAGAGCGCGCTCGCGATAGATCTGGAAGAGACCTATCTCGTCGGCACCGGCTATGGCCGGGTGACACTTCCATTCTCCAAAGAACATATCCGCTCGGAGATCCTGTGCCACGGCCTAGGAGCCCACATGATGTATCCGCAGACACGCACGGTGCTGGACATCGGCGGCCAGGATACGAAGGGCATCCAGATCGACGGAAGCGGCATCGTCGCCAACTTTCAAATGAACGATCGCTGTGCGGCAGGGTGCGGGCGGTATCTTGGATATATCGCGGATGAGATGAACATGGGACTCCACGAGCTGGGACCCATGGCGATGAAGTCTGACCGGCCCGCACGGATCAATTCCACCTGTACGGTATTCGCCGGCGCCGAATTGCGCGACCGGCTTTCGCTCGGAGAAAAGCGCGAAGACATTCTGGCCGGGCTGCACCGTGCCATCATACTGCGTGCGATTTCGATCATCTCACGCTCAGGCGGGATCACCAACGAGTTCACGTTCACCGGCGGCGTTGCCAAGAACGAAGCGGCAGTGCGTGAACTGCGTAAGGTTATCAAGGAAAACTACGGTGACGTCACCATCAATATAAATCCGGACTCAATTTATACCGGTGCCCTCGGCGCGGCTGAGTTTGCTCGCCGCGCTCATTTGGGACAGTCCGATGGGAGCCAACAATGACAGTATCCGCAGGCATCGACATCGGCACGAGCACCATCAAGGCCGCGCTTTTCAAGATCGAGAATGGCGAGGAACAGTGGTTGTCGCGCTATGTCATGCGCATTCGGCAGCGCGATCCCATGGAATTGGCACGGGTCGCCTACGACGCCGTCCTTGAGGACGCAAAGCTGCGTCCCGAAGATGTCGACTATGTCGCGACCACCGGCGAAGGCGAGAGTGTGCCATTCCACACCGGGCATTTCTACTCGATGACAACGCATGCTCGGGGCGCCATCTACCTCGATCCGGAATCGCGGGCAGCGCTTGACGTCGGTGCGCTGCATGGACGCGCGATTTCGATCGATGGCCGCGGCAAGGTTCTCAGCTACAAAATGACGAGCCAATGCGCATCAGGCTCGGGGCAATTCCTCGAGAATATCGCGCGCTATCTCGGGATTGCGCAGGAAGAAATCGGGACACTCTCCCGGCAAGGCGAAAATCCTGAGGTCGTGAGCAGTATCTGCGCCGTGCTCGCAGAGACCGATGTCATCAACATGGTCTCACGCGGCATCTCGACGCCGAACATTCTCAAGGGAATTCATCTGTCGATGGCGGCCCGATTGTCCAAACTTCTGAAATCGATTGGAGCGCTTGATGGCGTGGTCATGGTGACCGGAGGGCTCGCCCAGGACAAAGGGCTCGTTGCCGCTCTCGAGGAGGATATCTCGCACATCAAAGATATGAAGGTTGTGGTCCGCAGTCATGCAGACTCGATGTATGCGGGAGCGATCGGTGCGGCTCTGTGGGGCGCATTCCGTTTTGAAAAACTTGCTGCTGCCGGCGGAATGTCGAGAGCAGCTTGAGACTCTAAGGAGACGACGTCATGGCTCTGATGATCACCGATGCCTGCACGGCATGCGATGCTTGCGAGCCGGTATGCCCGAACAAGGCGATTACCGCCGGCAATCCGATGTACGTGATTGATCCGATGAAATGCACCGAATGTGTAGGTGCTGAAGATGAACCGCAATGCAAGCTCGTCTGCCCAGCCAACTGCATCGAACAAAATCCGGACTGGAACGAGTCGAAAGATGATTTGCTTGCAAAATATCAGCAATTGCACGGCTGACTTTTGAGGCGCTTGGATGAGCTTCAACAATCGGATCAGTCAGACGCTTCATGACGAGCACGGCGCGACCGTCGCTTTGATGGAAAGGCTTGAACAGCTGCTGGCTCGTGGCCGCCGCGCCGGCCCTCCGGACAAGGCAGATAGCAATGTCGCGCGTTTGCTGTCGGATTTGCCAACCAGCCTGGAAACGGAGGTCGATCGTCATTTCACGTTCGAGGAGAACCATCTCTTCAATTATTTGGAGGCTGTGGGTGACACCGGCATCTGCGAGCATCTGACAAGCGAGCACCAGGTCATGCGCCCGCTCGGCACACGGGTCGCCGCGCTTGCGCGCGCCGCTGCGATTGGCGGGTTCACACCGGAAAGCTGGGAAGAATTCACCCGCCTGGGCCAGGAACTCGGCGATCTCATGCTTGCGCACGTGCAGAAGGAAGAAATGGCGCTGTTGCCCGTGATCGAAGACAACATGGATCCAGAGACAGAAGCCCGGCTTTATCAGGAATATGTCGAAAACGTATGAGGCTCTGATATGCGCACTGCCGTCATGAACGCTGAAACCAGTGTTCGAACACTGCGCTCGACTGATCTCGAACGTATTATCGCGATCGATTCCAGTCATGTGGGAGAGCCCCGGCGACGTTTTTTTGAAAAGCGGCTGTCCCATGCCGGCAAGCATGCGGACGATTTCGTGCACATTGGTGTTGTCCGCAACAACGCACTGGTCGGTTTTGCTCTTGCCCGCATTCTGCGCGGTGAATTCGGCCGGGAAGGGGCGGTCGCCGCCCTCGATGCGGTCGGAGTTGAATATGACAGCCAGGCTCGCGGTGTTGGACGAGCTCTGATGGGTGGTCTTGCGGAGCTCTTGCGTAAGAAAGGTGTTCACGTTCTGCAATCCCAGGCCGACTGGACGAACCATTCTTTATTACGGTTCTTCGATGTCACCGGATTTGGATTGGCACCGCGGCTGGTGCTTGAGCGCTCTGTTTTGACGCCATTAGTCGAGTCGATCGAGGACGAGTGATGAAAAAAAAGGAGTAGTGGTCGTGGGTCCAAATACAGGCATTATTTTCCCGGCACATGTAGGCGAGCCCGCTGAAGTGAACTACAGCGGACAGCCCGCCGCTGATTTTGGGCCACTCGCGCGCGATAAAATTCCAGTGCGATCCATGACGGAAAACGATCTGCGAGCACTGGCGGCGATTGATCGACGAATTACAGGAAATGACCGCACGGCATATTTTCGGCGCAAGCTCAATGATGCGCTGACCGAGTCCGACGTGCGTGTCTCATTGGTCGCCGAACTTGACGGCGTTCCCATAGGGTTCATCATGGCTCGCGTCGATCTCGGTGAGTTTGGGCGGGTCGAAACCACAGCTGTCATTGACACAATCGGAGTCGATCCCGACTACCGGGAAAGGGGCGTTGGTCGCGCCTTGATATCCCAACTGTTGGTGAATCTGGGAACGCTGCGTGTCGAAAAGGTACGAACTGAAGTCGACTGGCAGGACCATGATCTCCTGGCATATTTGGACCGCAGCGGATTCCTTCCGTCACAGCGTCTCTGCTTCGACCAACCGCTCGTTTGAAATGCATCTTCGATGCTTGTCAAATCGCGAGACGCAAGTCGATTTAACTTCAGTTTTCACAATCACCGCGCAATCGTCACCGGTGGCAGCCGGGGAATCGGCCTTACCATCGCGGATGCTCTTGGCGAGGCAGGTGCACAGGTGCATGTGTTCGATATTGATCGGCCGCAGCAGCCTGATGGTTTTCCCCATCAGTTCGTACAAATTGATATTGTCGATAGCGATGCGGTGAAGGCCGCGATTGCAAACCTTCCTCAAGCGCCGACATTGCTCGTCAATAACGCCGGTATTACGCGTGATCGCTCAATCGCCAAAATGAGCGACGCCGACTGGGCTGCAGTTCTTAACGTCAATCTTACCGGCGCGTTCAACATGATACGTGCTGTTGCGCCGTTAATGGCGCGTCAGACTTTTGGCCGCATCGTGAGCATTACGTCCATCAATGGCCTGCGTGGAAAGTTTGGGCAGGCCAATTACGCGGCGGCCAAAGCAGGTCTGATCGGTTTGACGAAGACCGCGGCTCGCGAGTTCGGTCCAAAAAATATAACCGTCAATGCAGTCGCGCCGGGAATGGTCATGACCGATATGGCGCGCGGATTGCGCGGCGAAATTATCCTTAAAGCTGTCGACGAGGCCGTACTTCCCGAGCTTGCCGATCCGATTGATATCAGCAATGCGGTACTATTCCTGCTGTCCGATGCTGCCCGCGCTATTACGGGCGAGGTGCTGCGCGTCGACGCCGGTCAATACATCTGAGCAAAGACAGCGGAAATAACGTCAGGACGGGTTTGCCGGGAGCATTCGCCGAATGACGTCGGCGGTGAACCAGGCGAAGGCCAGTGCTCCCACCAAGCCGACAGCGCTGCCTAAACGGAAGATCGCCGCACTATCGAGAATAATTGCAATCGCAAGCGTGAGGAGCGCGAGCGCATGGCAAATTGCATGGATCTTGAGCGCAGGTGCGCCTGAAAGCTCGGCAACGATGGCAGTCCCGCCGCGGGCCGGCGGCGTCACGAACATTGAGGCAAGAAACGGCATAATACGCTGAAGAATGGCGACTAAGAATGTAAGGAGCCAGCCGAACAGCAGCATGAAGCCAAAAAGAGTTGCTCCGTTGGTGCCGGCGAAGCCGTAAAGCGCGGCGAGACCTATGAGGAGCGTCGCTGGCAGCATGATCCACGCCACTCGCACAAGCACGAACGAAAGTCCCAGGCGTTTGCGCATGCCAGTTTTGAGCACGCGGTACATGAGCCAGAGATGCATGACAGCAGCGAGGAGGCCTATGAGTGCGGCTGCGGCAAGGACCTCACGGTTATTTACAAGCGCTCCGAGCGTGCCAAGGACAAGCGCGACCAAGGCGATAACAAAACCGGCAGAACTCGGGCGCTTAGGCGGCGCGGACGACAGGGCAAACATCGGCACGAGAATGTGGCTGAAGCCCAGCACAAGCAGCCCCATGAACCCAAAGCCACCGAGAACAAGATGGGCGAGTGCGACAGCGCCGTGGTCTGGCAAAATGCCAACCTCTTCGTTGACTGCCAGCGTGACGCCAAGCGAGGCCACGAGGACGAGCGCGGCCAACGCGGCCCAGCCATAGGCTCCTACAACGGGCAGGCTGCTGGCGCGGCGCAGATTGTCCGCAAGGAGCACGCCGAACAGCATTAAGCCTGTGCCGACAACGACCGCGGCCGGGATGAGTAAGTTCACCCACGCCGTATACATACCGGCGACCAGAGCGATCATTCCCGGAACAGTCAGCCAGAAAACGAGTTTTACCGGCCAAACCGCGTGCAGCGTGCGCCGGGTGGCAACGGGCAGAAGCTGCACAGATGCCCCGATTGCGGTTGTAACCAGGACGCCGAGAGCCAGGAGATGGACCGCCGAAAGCGCTGGACCAGGCCCGCCTCGAAAGCTCACGGCCTCGTTCGCCGCCGCGAGCAGTCCGAGCCACATTAAGACGTGAAAGACTGCGGCCGCAGAGAAAAATCGAAATGGGATCGATGGCGGCAACAGCCTGCTTTTGGCACCTCCAAGAAAAGATGCCCCAATGCTCATGAACCCCAGCGCACCATGCGAAGCATTACTCCGTCCTCACAGTTTGGACTTGCGCATGAAGACGGCAGGATTTCGTGCCCCCATCCGCGATCGTCGAGTTCGGGATAAAGAAAAATTGGCTCACGATCGAGATGGGCGATAAGGGCCGTATCGACCTCGCCTTCATCGATCGCCCGCAGAATGGCGATCATCGGCTCGGGCGGCTCCAGGTCGCGCACATCAATGTGCACGGCATCCGCCGTTCGCCACATTCTGGGCGTCCCCGCCGGCCGAGCACAAGTCACGACCAAGCTCCTTTTCCTTTGAGCTTAAATCGGTACCACAATACGTAATTATGCGCTATACTTTATTGATTAGTCGAAGAGCGGTGAATCCGTTGACCATTGATCCTAAGGCGCGCGCGGAAAGAACGAGCGCTGCGTTGCGGGTGCGGCGCGTGCAAGCGGCCGACATCCCCCAGGTGATCGCTCTTGACACACGTGTAACCAAACTCGCCAAGCCAGAATACTGGAATGATATTTACCGCCGCTACGGCAAACGACGTCTGCACGAGCGGTTTTTTCTGATTGCTCAAAATCGACTCGATCGGACACGAGTCCTGGGCTTCATTATTGGTGAGGTTCGTGCCTGGGAATTTGGATCGACTCCCTGCGGGTGGGTTTTTGCATTGTCGGTCGAGCCGGACATGCGGTTGCACGGAATCGGCAAGGCGCTCCTGGAAACGATCTCCGGTGAGTTCAAGAAGGCTGGTGTAAGCAAAATGCGAACAATGGTTGAGAGAGGTGCCCAGCTTCCTCTGCTGTTTTTTCGCAGCGAGGGAATGATGGCTGGCCCTTACATCCAGTTGGAGAAGGACCTCGATTGAACGTGAAGGATGACAACGTCCATCTTGAGTGCACCGTCGGACAAATGGCGACACCATGAGGTTACAGATTTCAACCCGGCTTGCGATCTTCGCTGCTCTGGAACTGACAGCGCGCGAAAATCACCAGCTTTCGGTCGCCGACATCGGCAAGAAATATGGCGCCTCAAGTCATCACCTTGCCAAGGTCATGCACGTCATGGGCCGTGCTGGCCTTGTCCGCGCGGTTCGGGGTGCAGGCGGCGGTTACCGGTTTGCCGGCAACCCTCGGAGG
>JBKPRE010000201.1:0-15160 GCA_046734435.1 Pseudomonadota bacterium
ATCCTGCAGGACCGCCTGTTCAAGCACCCCAAGATCGAGGTGGTTTGGGACAGCGTGCTGGAGGACGTCACCGGCGCCGAGAACCCGCTCAAGGTGAGCGGCGTGAAGCTCAAGAACATAAAGACCGGCGCGATCACCGAACGGAAGGTCGATGGCGTATTCATCGCGATCGGGCACCAGCCGGCCTCGGAGCTATTCGCCGGCCAGGTGCAGATGAAGTCGTCCGGCTACATCGTGACAGAAGGACATTCCACGGCCACGTCGGTGCCGGGCGTATTCGCGGCCGGCGATGTGACCGACGACATTTATCGTCAGGCGGTGACCGCTGCCGGGCAAGGCTGCATGGCCGCGCTCGAGGCGGAGAAATTCCTGGCCGCGCACGAGCATCGCCGCGCGGCGGCGGAGTAGATCATGGCCGCACCCAACACTTCGATGGATTGGGACAAGCTGAAGGTGTTTCACGCCGCGGCGGAAGCGGGCTCGTTCACCCATGCCGGCGAGAGGCTCGGGCTCTCCCAGTCGGCCGTGTCGCGGCAGGTCTCGGCGCTCGAAGGCGAGCTCTCGGTTTCGCTGTTCCACCGCCACGCGCGCGGACTGATCCTCACCGAGCAAGGCGAGCTGCTTTACCGCACCGCGCATGAAGTCTTCATGAAGCTCGAGGCAGCTCGCACTAAGCTGACGGACAGCCGCGAACGGCCAAATGGCGAGCTTAAGGTGTCCACCACGCCAGGCATCGGCGTGCATTGGCTCACGCCGCGCCTTGGCGAATTCCTTGACCTTTATCCGGACATCCACATCACGCTGATCACCACCGATGAGGAGCTGGACCTGGCGATGCGCGAGGCCGACGTCGCCATCCGCCTGCGCCAGCCGACGCAACCGGACCTGATCCAGCGCAAGCTGTTCTCGGTGCACTCACATGCCTATGCGTCGCCGGACTACCTGAAGCGCTTCGGCACGCCACGCACGCACGACGATCTCGACAAGCACCGCATCGTCCTTCTGGGCGGCGGCGTCGTTCCGGCGCATCTGCAGAACCGACGATGGCTGCTCGAGATCGGCCGCGAAGGTAAAGGCCCGCGCACGCCCCATCTGACCGTCACCAATGTGCTCGGCGTGCTGCGCGCGTGCCAGCGCGGTCTCGGGGTCGCGATGCTGCCGGATTATCTGGTGGAAGAAAACGGCGGGCTGGTGCAGCTTTTCGGAGAAGCCGACACGCTCGCGATGGATGCTTATTTCGTATACCCGGAGGAACTCAAGTCAGTCGCGCGCATCCAGGTATTCCGCGATTTCCTCGTCGCCAACGCTCAGCGCTGGCACTTTTAGTTTTATTCAACATCTCGTGTTTCGGCTGACGAAAGCCGCAGCCGTCGGCGTCATTTCATCAGACGATCAAACGATTTGCGACTACGCATGGCTGGCATGCGGCCATTGGCGTTGATGCTGAGCGCCGAGGTTCGCATACTAAAATTTGCTGTTGCGCCGGATCCGTATCCTCCCAGAATCACCGGCGCGCAGCTTGTTCCCCTCTGGAAGATGTTGCCGGCCCCCACGCCGGCAAATACTGAAACCGGGCCCCTTTGGGGCCCGGTTTTTTTCGGTGCCCACGGATTGCGGCGCACGGCCAGGTTGTACCGCCCAACTCCCGGCTGGCGCTAGGGCCCGGCCTCGGTATCTCGGCACGGCATCACGTCGTTGTCATGCCGCACGCCTCCATTTCGGCCATAAACGCGCCTCACGCAAAAGTCATGGGTATAACCGGTCAGAGCGCCCGCCGGGCGCACCCTTGCCATACGTTGATTCTAGGCTTGAGCTTGAAAAGCTGCGGCAAATCGGGGAGCCAATCAGCTGGCCGTGCAAATAAGCCACACTACCCAATTGTTCGGTTTGGACTATTGGGAAAAACGTAACTCGCTAAGGACTATCAGTTAAACTGGCCGGGACATATAAAGGGCCCGCCTGCCCTTGTGACAGCTTTGGGAGAAAAGTGGTGAAAAGTCCTCGATTTAGCGCCCTGCTGGCCTCGACTGCTGTGGCGCTCGTATTGGCCCTGTCCAGCCATGCAGGCATGGCGCAGCAAGCCGACAAGGCCACCGCGGAAGCCGTGCCGATGCCGGATACCACGCTCCCCCCGCCGCTGACGATAAAGGATATCGAAAAGCCGGCAGCCCAGGCAGCGCCCGCACCGATCGTGAAGGAGGAGCCGAAACAGACCGCCACCACGCCGGCGGCTGAACCGGCCAAGGCCGCGCCGACGGCGACGGCCGCCAGTGAAATTGGCGACAAGCTGCGCGAGTTGATCACCAGCAAGCAGTTTGACCGGCTGGTTCCGCGAAAGGCCGATCGCGCGGGGATCGAAGCTTATTACAGCGGCCGCAACTATGCGCCGCTGTGGGTGAGCAACAACGCAATCAACGATCGCGCCAAGTCGGCTTCCGCCTATCTTGCGCAAGTGGACGCAGTCGGTCTCGACCCGAGCGACTATCCGGTCCCGACTTTCAAGTCCGGGAGCAGCCTGGACGCGCTGGCTGAGGACGAACTCAAACTGACGCTCTCTGCGTTGACGTTTGCACGTCACGCGGAGATTGGCCGCGTCCATTTCACCCGCGTCGGCTCCGATATCCAGTATGACCTGGTTCCGCCGGATCCTGCCGCCGTTCTGGCAAAACTCGCAGACGGCAACGAT
Organism: Pseudomonadota bacterium; assembly: GCA_046734435.1. Lineage (GTDB taxonomy): Bacteria > Pseudomonadota > Alphaproteobacteria > Rhizobiales > Xanthobacteraceae > Pseudolabrys. The sequence continues at coordinate 2,687 of JBKPRE010000201.1, forward strand.
GCCGGTAAAGTTCTCGACAGCTACAATCCGCCTCAGGCGGAATTCAAGGCGCTGAGGGAAAAGCTCGCGGAATTGCGCAAGGGCCCACTCGATACCGGCCCGAAAGCGGAAGCAAAGCCTGACAAACCGCGCGTCCACGTGGCTGACGGCAAGATTCTGCGCCCGGGCATGAAGGACGCGCGCGTTGTAGCGCTGCGCAAGCGGCTCGACATTGCCGGCGACAAGGACAATCCGCTTTACGATGATGCGGTTCGCGATGCGGTCAAGACGTTCCAGACGGAAAGCGAGCTGGAGGTCGATGGCAATCTCGGCCCCAACACGACGCGCGCCCTCAATGGCGAGCAAAAGGAAACGCGTCGCCCGAGCCACAATCCGATCGATACCATTCTCGTCAACATGGAGCGCTGGCGCTGGCTGCCGCGTGACCTCGGCAACCCGCACGTGACCGTCAACGTTCCGGATTACACGCTGACGCTGTACAACGACGGCAAGGTGTACTGGCACACCAGGATCGTGGCCGGTAAGCCGAACCTGGCGACGCCGATGGTCAGCGCCGAGATGAAATTCATCACGGTCAACCCGACCTGGAACGTGCCGCCCTCGATCATCGAGAAGGAATATCTGCCGGCGCTCGAGCAGGATCCGCAGGCGCTGGAGCGTATCGGCCTCAAGCTCACGCAGGACGCGGACGGCACCATCCATATTTCGCAACCGCCCGGCGCCGGCAACGCGCTCGGCCGCATCCGCTTCAACTTCCCGAACAAGTTCCTCGTCTATCAGCACGACACGCCCGACAAGTATCTTTTCGCGCGTGAAAAGCGCGCTTACAGCCACGGCTGCATGCGCGTGCAAAATCCGCTGACCTACGGCGAGAAGCTACTGTCGCTGGTACTCCCGAAGGAGCGCTATACCGAAGCGAAGCTTGAGAGCATGTTCGGCGGGAGCGAGATCAACATCAACTTCCCGAAATTCATCCCGGTGCATCTGACCTATCAGACCGCCTTTGTGGATGATGCCGGCAAGCTGCAACTGCGCGAAGACGTCTACGGCCGCGACGCCAAGATGCTCGCGATCCTCAAGAGCAGCGAGCGCAAGGTCGCCGATCTCGCGGTAGAACGCGCGCCCAATACGTCGTCAAAACCCGTTCGCATGCCGGTCGGAATGTACGGCGGGTCGAGCGGCGGCTACAGCTACGGTGGTGGCGGCAACAGCTTCTTCGACTGGCTGTTCAGTCCGCCGCAGGGACGTCCTTATCCGCCGCGGGCGGTGCCGACCAATCCGCGCAGCAATGGCAACGGCCGTTACAGCTCGCGCTAGATCGGCGAAGAACTCTCAAACGGAAGACGCCGGCACATTACGCCGGCGTTTTCTTTCGCGGATATTGGAAGTGGTACAGGCGGGTGGACTTGAACCACCGACCTCTGGTTCCACAGACCAGCGCTCTAACCAACTGAGCTACGCCTGCACGTGCCGGCGGCTTTTATCCAAGCCGACCCAGGCGGCCGGAACCTAGGTGCCGTCCGCCTTTTTGGCAAGCGTACCTGTCCGCCCATAAAACGAAAGCCCGGACTTTTGGTCCGGGCTTGATCGCAGCGCTTCGTCGGAAACTCAGGCCGCTTTGCTCAGGGCATTGTTGAATGCACCCTTGATCGGCTCGGCTGTTTCAGTCGCCACTTTCTGAGCATGCTCGGAAAGGTCCTTGGCCTGCGTGACCAGCGTATCGAACTGCTTGCGCAGATAGGCGCTGTAGAGCTCGACAACTTCCGAATAAGACTTGGCGTTCATCACGTCGCTCATCAGATCGAAGGCCGCATCGCTGTTGGCGCGCGTGGTCTCGATCAGCTTAAGGCCATAGCTCGCACAGCCTTTGGTGGCCGTAGAATACGTGTCCTCGAAGACGTCGGTTGCCTCTTCCGCGGCCGTCTTGACCTTCTCATAGTTCTCTCTGGCCTGGGCGATGCCCTTTTCGGCAAATTCGCGGACAGCGGTCGGAATTTCGAACTTCGGCATTTCAAAACGGGGCATTTCGAACTTCGGCAATTCTGAGCCGGTTGCGCCGATTGCGACCGGTTTCGGCTTGCCCTTTGACGTGGTGGCGGAAGTAGTTTCGGCCATAGCAATCATCCTTGACTAAGGAGGGCCCCTCGATTGATCGGACCATTCGCCCTCCGCAAATCGGTCCTTCTGATGCAAAATCCGCCGGCCGACGCCTGAACAAACAGATGCCTGACGGAACGTGGGGGCCTTGTACTCCTATTTTTGGTGCATTGCAATAAAAATATTGCAGCGCACAAAATGGCCATAACAAGCCCCTCCCGGCCCGCCGGACCCGGAACCCGCCTGCGTTAACGCTACCGGCGCTTGGCATTGGATGGCGCGCGCCGATGCGTGGACGCACATCGCCGACAGCCCTATTAAGTCTTTATTAGCCGTAATTATTGCGACACAAGGATGACGGATCCGACGCCGGAGCTTGCAATTCTCCATGACCCGCGACTCGCGGCGCATGCGCTCGCTCCGGCGCCGGTGTGGCTGTGGAGCCCGGATGCCGACCGCATCCTTTGGGCCAACCCCGCAGGCGCAGCAATCTTCGAGGCGGCGTCGCCCCGCGAGGCCGCATTGTTGCGCTTCGACGCACGCCACTCGGCATCCGTTCAGATCGCCCGCCTTTCGGGGACACTCCCGCATGGCGGCCCTCCGCGACTGGAGAGGCTGCGGGGCTTTGGAGCGAGCATCGGCGCGACCATTGTCTGTCTCTGCTCGCGTGTCACGCTTGCCGACAACAGCTCCGCAATCCTTATCGCGTCCGCCGAGCGGGCCGGAAGGGCTCTTGCCCTCCCGGATCGGGCAACACGATTGCTGCGCGATTTAGGTCCGGCCGCGGCGGTCTTCACCGGGGATGGGGAAATCATCGCCGCGCAGCCCGCAGCGATCGGGCGGATGGGAAACCAACGCGATCTCGTTGCGCTTGGCGCCGAAAAGCTCGCGCGAGAAGCCAGCCTGAACGATATCGCGGAAGGCGAGATCCAGGCCGGTCGTATCACCATGATCAAGCTCGGCGCGGGCTCGACCTTTGCATTGCTTGTTGTCTTCACCGAACCCGCAGACTCCGTGCGCTCCGGCGCGCGAGCGAATGCAATTGGAGATACTCCGAAAATATCGAATCCGGTTGAACTGCAGCTTCAACGCCGTCCGTTTCGTTTCGTCTGGCAGACCGACGCCGAGACGCGCTTTACGCTTACAAGCCAGGAATTCGTCGATCTGCTGGGCTCGAAATCAGCCGCCGTGCTCGGCTGCAGCTGGGCCGAGATTGCCAAGACATTGACGCTCGACCCATCCGGAGAGATAGCAAACGCGCTGTCCAGGCACGAGACCTTCAGCGGCATTGAGACAGCCTGGCCAATCGACGGACTCGATCAACCTCTCACGGTTGAAATGTCGGGCCTGCCAATGTTCGACAGCGAGCGTCGCTTTGGCGGATTTCGCGGCTTTGGTTTGTGTCGCGATGTGGAACGACTTAAGGACCTGCGGAGCCACAGGCTCGCGCAGAGCCCGGCCGCGCCGAGCGAGCCGGCCAAAGTGCTGGCTTTTCCGGCGTCGCCGCCCGCACCGACGGGGCCGACTCTCAGCCCCAAAGAGCACAGCGCCTTTCAGGAACTTGCGCGCGAGCTGAGTGAACGCCTGCGCAAGACCTCCGGCAAATCCAGCGCCCCTGTTGTGCCCCAACCCGCCGAGCCGGTTGCAGCCCCGGTCGAGACCCCGCAAACGACGCCAAAGCCGGCACGCGACACGCTGGAAGACCGTTCGATCTTCGATCGCCTGCCGACAGGCATCCTGATCTACCGGCTCAACAGCCTGATTTACGCAAATCGCGCATTTCTCGACTGGACGGGATATTCGACCCTGGATGAGCTGACCGAAGCCGGCGGCCTCGACAGCCTGTTCATCGAACCCAAGAAAGAGGCCACCCCGAAAGACGCCGGCGCGGCCAAGTCGCTGACCATCGCGACGAGCAACGGCAAGCAGAAGCCGGTCGAAGGGCGCTTGTTCAGCGTGACATGGAGCGGCGAGAGCGCGCTCGCTCTGATGATCGATACGCAGCCAAGTGCGGACAGCAGGCAAGCCGAAGCATCGCCGCAGCGGGGCGAGGAAGAGGTTCGTGAACTCAGGGCAATTCTGGATACTGCGACCGACGGTGTTTTGATTCTGAACAGCAGCGGCCGCGTGCTCTCCGGCAATCGCAGCGCGCAGGCGCTTTTCGGTTACGATGCGGGCGAGCTGGGAACCCTTTCACTCAGCGATCTGCTGGTGCCGGAATCGCATCGCCCGGTGCTCGAGCATCTCGAGCGGCTTGCCCGGCGCGAGGGCGTCGATTCACTCGGTGCCGGCCACGAAGCAATCGGCCGCGTGCGCCAAGGCGGTCTTGTCCCGCTGCATATCACGATCGGGCGCATCGAAGACGGCGAGAAGCTATGCGCCGTATTGCGCGACATCACCGCCTGGAAGCGCAGCGAAGAAGAATTGATCAATGCCAGGCGGGCGGCCGAGAAGGCATCGACGGCGAAGTCCGAATTTCTTGCCAAGATCAGCCACGAAATCCGCACACCACTCAATGCCATCATCGGCTTCTCCGAAGTGATGATGGACGAGCGTTTCGGCCCGATCGGCAGCGAACGCTACCGGCAATATCTCAAGGACATCCACACCTCGGGCGGACACCTTATTTCGCTCCTCAACGATTTGCTCGATCTGTCGAAGATCGAGGCCGGAAAGCTCGAACTCACTTTCGTGAGCGTCAATCTCAACGATGTCGTGCAGCAATGCGTGGCGATCATGCAGCAGCAAGCGAACCGGGAACGGGTGATCATCCGCACCTCGCTGCATGCCAATCTGCCGCAAATCGTTGCGGACGCGCGCGCGATGCGCCAGATCATGCTCAACCTCTTGTCGAATTCGATCAAGTTCACCGGTGCCGGCGGGCAGGTGATCATTTCGACTGCGCAGACCGATGACCATGAGGTCGTGCTGCGCGTCCGCGATACCGGCTCCGGCATGAGTGAAAAGGAATTGCAGATTGCGCTCGAGCCGTTCCGGCAGGTCCCGACGGTCGCGCATTGGGACGCCAGCGGAACCGGGCTCGGCCTACCGATCACCAAGGCACTTGCGGAAGCAAATCAGGCATACTTCCGGATTACGAGCCAGGTCGATGAGGGCACGCTCGCTGAAGTGATTTTTCCCGCCACCCGCGTGCTGGCGCAGTAAATCCGAAATCGGCTAGGCTCTGCGCATGGGCCGCCTGTTCCGTTGCATCGCATTCGCGTTGTTGCTCGCCAACGCACCCACTATTGCGCCCGTGCGCGCCGCCGAGCCGGTCGACCTGCTGCTGGTTCTTGCAGCAGACGTCTCGCGCAGCGTCGATAGCCAGAAATTTCAGCTGCAACGCGAAGGCTATGCAGCAGCAATGACCAATTCCCGGGTCGTGAATGCCATCCAATCCGGCCGCCATGGACGCATCGGTGTCTTGTTTCTCGAGTGGTCGGGCTTCGGCAGCCAGAAAGTCGTCATCGACTGGATGATCATCGATGGGCCAAAAGCGGCGCAGGCCTTCGGCGATCGGCTGCTCGAGTCGCCGCGGTCTTTCGCGGACCGGACTTCAATCAGTGGCGGTATCGATGCGGCTGTCGCCGAACTAGCGCGGGCGCCGTTCAGCGCCGAACGGCGAACGATCGACGTTTCAGGCGACGGAACGAACAATGCTGGCCGTGACATCGGCCAGGCGCGGGACGAGGCGCTCGCCCTCGGCATCACGATCAACGGCCTGGCGATTCTCAGCGCGACACCCCTGCCCTGGAATCCCGAGCACACCAACCCTGCCGGCGGTCTGACCAAGTACTACCGTGACAATGTCATCGGCGGGCCCGGCAGTTTCGTGATCGAGGCCAACGATTTCAGCTCTTTTGGGCAAGCCCTCGTCACGAAAATGATCGCGGAAATTGCCGATGCGCGGTAACTCCGCAACGGCAGCCCGGTAAGCTTACTCGGTCCCAGCCATGAAAGGGTCACAGAGGCTATCCAAGGTTGGTGCCAGCGGGCCCGATGCTATAGTCCGCCGGCGCCTGACGCCGAAGCAACCGGAAACCTCCATTTGACAGCCGCAACCGGCTTGAAACGCCTGGGGATTATCCTGCTCGCCGTGATGGCGGGCGGGCTGCTCGTTCTGACGACAGCCGGGTACCTGATTTCCGCCGATACCGTTCGCCAGCAAGTCCTGGGCGAGATCCGGGGCGTGACCGGATTTGAGCCGGTCCTGCGCGGGAAAGCCAGCGTTTCGCTGTTTCCGACCGGAAGCGTCAGCTTCGACGATGTGATCCTGGGCGATTCCAGACAGCCTGCGCTTGTTGCCGAGCGGTTGACGGCGCGTCTGCGATTTTTTCCGATGCTGATCGGCCGGGTCGAAATCGCCGACGTCACCCTGGACCGGCCGAATATCTCGGTTGAATTGCACTCGAACGGTCAATCCAATTGGTCGGGATTGATCGAGGTGCTCACACGCAGCCAATCAGCGGCACAGCGGCTCGCGGCATTCTCCGAAATGCGCATCGAGGGCGGCACCATCGCGATCCACGATGAGGTGCGCAAGATCACCGAAACTCTGTCGGGTGTCGAATTCTCGCTGGCGTGGCCTTCAATTTCCAAAAGCCTTGGCGCCACCGGACGATTCATCTGGCGCGACGCGCCGATGGACGCCAGCCTGACACTCGCCGATTTTCCGTCCGTGCTGGCGGGTAACCGCAGCGGCGTGAAACTGCGTGTCTCCGGCGCGCCAATGAAGGCCGCATTTGAAGGCGCAATCAGCGTCAAGCCGACACTCAAGATCGAAGGCACCCTCGCTGCCGATGCCGCTTCATTGCGCAATGCGCTGGTGTGGGCCGGGCAAAAACCACCACCGGGCGGCGGCTTCGGCCGTTTTGCAATCAAGGCGCGGACCAACGTCGTCGCCGGCACCATCAGCCTGTCGAGCGTCAATGTCGAACTCGATGGCAACGCGGCCGAAGGCGTGCTCACATTTGCCGCCGACGGACGCCAGACTTTGCAGGGCACGCTCGCCGCCGACACGCTCGACCTGACCCCTTATGTTTCGACCGTCCGTTTGCTGACCACCAATGAACGTTCTTGGAGCAGCGGCCGCATCACGCTCGAGGGACTTGCGAGCCTCGATGTCGATCTGCGGCTTTCGGCCGCGAACGTTATCGTCTCCAACGCCAAGGTTGGCCGTACCGCGATTGCAGCAAATCTGCGCGGCGGACACCTGGTCGTGACGGTCGGTGAGGCGCAAGCCTATGGCGGCGTGATCAAAGGTTCGATGGCGTTTGCCGAATCTGATCAGGGGGTCGAGGTCAAATCGCAGCTGCAGTTTACGGACGTCGACCTAGAGACGTGCCTGGGCCAGTTGTTCAGCCTGCGGCGGCTTGAGGGCAAAGGCAGCATGTCGCTCAACGTCGAAGGCACAGGCAATAGCGTGCTGGCCGTGACCCGGACGTTGAACGGAACCGCTACTTTGACCGGGACGAACGGGGCGCTTGCGGGTCTCAATGTTGAACAGTTGTTGCGCCGTCTCGAGCGGCGGCCACTTTCGGGTGGCGGCGAATTCCGCACCGGGCGCACGCCGTATGAAAAAATCGCCATCGCGCTCAAGATCGCGAAGGGCACGGTCACCGTCGACGACGTGATCATCGAGGGCGCCGCGGTCAAGCTGGCGCTTGCCGGAACAGCGTCGATCCCGGAGCGCGAGGTCGATCTCAAGGGCACGGCCGCGCTTGTGGCTCCGCAACGGCCGGGTGCGACACCTTTCGAACTGCCCTTTATCGTGCAAGGATCGTGGGACGACCCGATCATGCTGCCTGACCCGGAAGCGCTGATCCGGCGTTCGGGAGCTGCCGCACCGCTGTCCAGGGCGTTGCAGGAGCGCAATGCGCGGGATTCCGTGCGTCGTGCCATCGAGCGTCTGACCGGCGGCACGCCGCCCTCGGGCACAATTCCAGCGGCCGACCAGACGGCCACGCCGGAAACGCAACAAAAGGCTGAATAACGGCCTTCAGCGGCGAGTGCCGCAAGCCCCGCCTTCGACTATCATCCTGCCCAGGACGAATCACCCTCCGACCCTTGCGGGCATGATGGGCCGTGGATGCTGAACCCTCTTTTTCGGACCCTGGTCAAGGTCGTCGTCGCCTCCCTGATCGTCGGCACCGTCCTTGCTCATTTCGGGATCACGGCGGAACAGATCATCCGTGAGCTCGGGCTGTCGACGGAGCGCATCGAGGACTATGCGCGGCAAGGCATCGCCTGGGCATGGCCAAACCTGCTGCTTGGCTCGATGATCATCATACCGGTCTGGTTTGTCGTCTTCCTGTTCCGCCCACCGGGCAAACGCAGCAGCGAATAGTGCGCCTAGACCTGCGCTCCCAGCGCCGCTTGCTCGCGCTGGCTTGCGCCCCTTTTGGTCATCAGCGAAGATATGACCGTGCCGAGCGCGACAATCGCGATAATGATGGTGCAGATCGCGTTGATTTCCGGTTTTACCCCCAGCCGCACTTCCGAATAGATCCGAATGGGCAATGTCGTTGCCCCCGGCCCGGTCGTGAAGCTGGCGATCACGAGATCATCGAGCGACAGCGAGAACGCGAGCATCCATCCGGCGGCGATCGCCGGGGCGATCAGCGGCAGCGTGATCGTCATGAATGTCCTGAACGGCGGGCAGCCAAGATCCATCGCTGCCTCCTCGAGGCTTCGATCGAAGCCGATCAGCCGCGCTTGCACGATCACGGTGACGAAGCATGTCGTCAGCGTGGTATGAGCGATGACGACCGTCCAGAAGCCGCGGTCAGTATTGAGCGCGACGAACAACAGCAGCAGCGACAGCCCGGTAATCACTTCCGGCATCACTAGCGGGGCATAGACCATGCCGGAAAACAGCAGCCGTCCCCGAAACCGTCCCATGCGAGTCAGGGAAACGGCCGCCAGCGTGCCGAGCACGGTTGCGGCGGTTGCCGACAGGAAGGCGACGCGGAAGCTGATCCAGGCGGCGCTGAGAATCGCCGCGTCGTTCAGCAGCTCGCGATACCATACGAGCGACCACCCGCCCCAGACCGTGACAAGCCGCGACGCATTGAACGAGTAGAGCACCAGAATGACGATTGGCAGATAGAGAAACGCAAGCCCTAAGGCCACCGAAACGATGTTGAAAGGGGACGGTCCGCGTTTCATGCCCGTCCCCCTTCGAGCGACCGCAGCTGCAGGCGCTCGTAGAACAGGATGGGCACCAGCAGAAGGCCGAGGAGAGCAATCGCTATCGCCGACGCGACCGGCCAATCGCGATTTGAGAAAAACTCGATCCACAATGTCTGGCCGATCATTTGCGATTCCGAGCCACCGAGCAGATCCGGAATGACGAATTCGCCGACGATTGGAATGAACGACAGCAGCGCACCCGCCGCAACGCCCGGAAGCGACAGCGGGAACGTGACCAGCCAGAACGCTTTCCACGCCGGACATCCGAGGTCGGATGCTGCTTCCAGCAGCGACTCGTCCATTTTTTCGAGGCTCGCGTAGAGCGGTAGGACCATGAACGGCAAGTAGGAATAGACCATCCCGATATAGATCGCGGTGTCGGAGGACAGCCATGCGGCAGGCGTGTCGATGATGTGCAGCCGCATGAGGACGTCATTGAGCAACCCGTCACGCTGCAGAATATTGATCCACGCATAGATGCGGATGAGAAACGACGTCCAGAACGGCAGCACGACTGCCAGGACCAGCATGGGCTGCCAGGCCTTCGGTGCGCGGGCCATCCCATAGGCGATCGGATAGCCGAGCGCGAAGAGAAGGACGGTGGAGACCGCAGCCACCTGCAGGCTTTTGAAATACGACAGCAGGTAAAGAGAATCGGATGCGAGCAGCCCGAACGAGTCCAGAGAGAGTTGCGCCGCGAATGTCTTCAGTCCTTGCCAGCCCGCCGTAAGGTCGAGCACGGGCGTATAGGGCGGCTGCGCCAGCACCGATTGCGACAGGCTGATCTTGAGCACAATGACGAACGGCGCCAGGAAGAAGATCGCCAGCCAAAGGTATGGTACCAGGACAATGACCCGCCTGCCCCAACCTCCCGAATTTCGTTCGTCCCGCATGGCTAACCCGTCAGAACAATGCCGGCGTCGGGCGGCCAGGACAGCCAGACGGCATCGCCTTCAGCGTATGGCGCGCGGCCGCGCGCATTGACGTTTACGACCGAGACTTTCATCAGCGAACCATCGGCGAGACGAACCTTGTAGGCCGACGTCTCGCCGCGATAGCCGATCTCGAAAATGGTGCCGGCCACGGCGTTCTTCTCGCCCGCCGGCCGGTGCCCACTCATGCTGATTTTTTCCGGGCGCAGCGCCAGCCACAATCTTTTGCCGGGGCCAATAGCGCTATCGGCAACCGCCAGCGGCCCCAACGCACTGTCGACCGCGCCGGGCGCGGTCGTTCGCCCCTCGATGATCGTCACTTCGCCGATAAAGTCGGCGACCCAGCGTGAATTGGGCTGCTCGTAGATTTCGGTGGGCGTCGCCACCTGCATCAGTCGGCCCTGATTCATCACCGCGATGCGGTCTGCGACGATCATCGCCTCTTCCTGGTCATGGGTGACGATGACAAAGGTCGTGCCAAGCTTGCGCTGCAACTCCATCAGCTCGAATTGCGTCTCGGCACGCAGTTTCTTGTCGAGCGCGGCGAGCGGCTCGTCGAGCAGCAGCACGCGCGGCCGCTTGATCAAGGAGCGCGCCAGCGCCACGCGCTGGCGCTGGCCACCCGACAATTGGTGAATTTTGCGCCCGCCGAACCCCTGTAACCGGGTGAGATCGAGCATCTCGGCGACGCGCGCGGCGATTTCCTCGCGTCCAATATTCTCCTGGCGCAATCCGAAAACGATGTTGCCTTCGACCGTGAGGTGCGGAAACAGCGCGTAGCTTTGGAACATCATGTTCACCGGGCGCCGATGCGGCGGCACCGGCACGATGTCCTCTCCGCCGAGAAAGATGCGGCCTTCGCTCGGCGTCTCGAAGCCGGCGAGCATGCGCAGCAACGTCGTCTTGCCGCAGCCGGAGGGGCCGAGCAGCGCGAAGAATTCGCCCTGCGCAATATCCAAAGTGAGCGTTTCGACTGCGGCGACGGCGCCGAAGCGCTTGCTGACCGCCTCGAAGCGGATCAGCGGCGCGCTTCCGCCTGTGCCCTGGTCTGCGCCACCCGTTGCCATCGATGCCCCGTTCGCGGCGCACACGCTAGCGGCGCGCGCGAACACGTCAACCCGATGACGCAGTCAGGGTTCGGCGCACGGCTTGCTTCCAGCCCGCGTATTTTCGCTCGCGCTCGCTCGCATCCATGCGCGGCTCGAAGCGGCGGTCGAGCCGCCACCGCTTTGCGAATCCGGCAAGGTCATCGCAAATTCCGGCGGCTCGGCCGGCGAGATAGCCGGCACCCATTGCGGTTGTTTCCAGCACCGTCGGCCGATCGACCGGGCATGCGAGGATGTCGGCGAGAAACTGCATGCAGGGGTCGCTCGCAGTCATTCCGCCGTCGACGCGCAATACGGTCTTGGCATGGGATGCCGGCCAGTCGGCGCGCATCGCGTCCAGAAGGTCGCGGGTCTGATAACCGACAGATTCGAGAGCCGCCCGTGCGATTTCCGCATCGCCGGAATTCCGCGTCAGGCCATAGATCGCGCCGCGCGCCTGCGCATCCCAATAGGGCGCACCCAGGCCGACAAAGGCCGGCACCATGTAGACCTGCTCCGCCGTATCGGCGAGCTGCGCCAAGGGGCCGACCTCCGGGGCCGAGGCGATGATTTTCAGCGCATCGCGCAACCACTGCACCGCGGCGCCGGCGACAAATATCGCGCCCTCAAGCGCGTAAGTGCGTTTGCCTTCGAGCTGATAGGCGATTGTCGTGAGCAAGCGGTTGCGCGACGTCAGGCGCTCGGATCCTGTATTGAGCAGCGCAAAACAGCCGGTGCCATAGGTCGATTTGACCATGCCCGGCTCGAAACACCCCTGCCCGATCGTGGCCGCCTGCTGATCACCGGCGACGCCGTAAATCCGCATTGGTCCGCCGAACAACCCGGCGTCAGTTTCGCCAAAGAGGCCCGCGCAGTCGCGCACCTCCGGGAGCAACGCGCTGGGCACCTTGAAAAGATGGCAGAGGTCGTCGTCCCATGTGCCTATCCCGATGTCGAAGAGCTGGGTGCGCGCGGCATTCGTCGCGTCCGTCAGATGCGCCTTGGCGCCCGTGAGCCGCCAGAGCAGGAAGGTGTCGATGGTGCCGAAAGCGAGCTTGCCGGCCTGCGCCGCTGCACGCGCGCCTTCGACGCGATCGAGCAGCCAGGCGACTTTTGAGGCGGAAAAATACGGATCAATGAGAAGCCCGGTTTTGCGCGTGATTTCCTGC
>JBKPRE010000202.1:0-6711 GCA_046734435.1 Pseudomonadota bacterium
ATGCATATTTTCGACGAGCCGAAGATCGACTGCCATGCGCATGTGATCGATCCGGTCAATTTCCCTTTTGGCAGGAATGTCCTCTACAGGCCGTCCGCACAGGAGATCGGCACCGCCGCGCAATTCCGCCAGGTGATGAAATCTTATGGCGTGAAGCACGCGCTGCTGGTGCAGCCGAACTCGGGCTATGAGGGCGACAATGCCTGCATGCTCGATGCGATTGCCAAAGGCGAAGGCCGCTTCAAGGGTATCGCGATCGTGGATCTCAACGCCGATACCGCGACGCTGAAGACATTGCAGGCGCAAGGCGTCGTCGGCGCGGCGATCAATCCGACGGTGCACGGCAACAACTACTACAAGCATGCCGAAGGCCTGATGAAGCGTCTTGCCGACCTGGACATGTTCTTCAACCTCCAGGTCGAGCACGATCAATTCCTGATGTACGCACCATGGATGGAGCAGATCCCGGTGAAGGTGCTGATCGACCACGCTGGACGTCCCGACCCGGCGGCGGGCCTGAGCCAGCCGGCCTTCGCAGCCATGCTGCGACTGGCGAAAACCGGGCGGGTGAATGTAAAGATTTCCGGCTATCTGAAATTCGCCAGAACGCGTTATCCGTTCGAGGATTGCCGGCCATTCGTGCGGGCCCTGGTCGATGCATTCACGCTCGATCACTGCCTGTGGGCGTCGGACTGGCCCTATCTGCGCGCGACCGAGCGCCAGGACTATGGCCCGCTCGTCCAGCTGGCCGGAGAGCTCTTTCCGAATGCCAATGATCGCCGCAAGCTGTTCTGGGACACGCCCTGCCGCTTGTTCGGATTTCCATGATGATTGACAATAGGCCTGACCACTACGAGTGCGCTCCTTTCCAATAACGAGGAATCCGATGCCGATATCACGCCGCACGGTCATTGCCGGTCTTGGCGCCGTTTCAACGCTCGCACTGCTGCCGCGGGCAGCCTTTGCGAAATATCCCGAGCGGCCGATCCGCCTGATCGTGCCTTTTGCCGCCGGCGGCAATGCCGACATTGTCGGCCGCATTGTCGGCGACCGCATATCGAATGCCCTGGGGCAGCCCGTGGTGATCGAAAATCGCGGCGGCGCCGGTGGTGGCATCGGCGCCGAAGCCGTGGCGCGGTCGGCACCCGATGGTTACACGTTGCTGGTCGCCTCCAATGGGCCGCTGACCGTCAACCCGTTCGTGCAGGCGAAGCTGGGCTACGATCCGCTGAAGGATTTTGCGCCGATCGCGCTGACCAGCTACGTGCCGCACGTCATTATTCTCAACAGCAAGGTCGAGGCCAAGACGATCGCCGATCTGATTGCCCTGTCAAAAAAAACGCAGATCAGCATCGCCACCAGCGGTGTCGGCAGCGCCACGCATATGACGCTCGAGCGATTCAAGGCAGCTTCCGGCGCAAACATCGTCCACGTCCCCTACCGTAGCGGCGGCGCGCTGATGCCGGACCTCATCGGCGGCAGCATCCAGGCGGCGATGACGGAATTCTCCACCGCGCTGCCGCTGCATAAAGGCGGCCAGGCCCACATCATCGCCATAGCGGCGGAAAGCCGCTCAAAGCTCGCGCCCGACATCGCGACGTTCATCGAGAGCGGCGTCCCGAATTTCGTCGCGCAAAGCTATATCGGGGTCGTCGCACCCACCGGCACGCCGGCGCCCGTCATCGCCGATTTGCAGAAAGCGATCGCGGCGGGGCTCACACGCGGCGAAGCGCCCGACAAGTTGCGCGGCATGGGTTCGGAAATCGCCACCGCGAAGCAAATGACGCCTGACGGTTTCGCCGAATTCATCCGGATCGATTACGAAAACATGCGGCAGGCCGCCAAGCTCGCCGGAATAACGCCGCAATGAGTGGCGCCCTCCCGCAGGGCGCATGTGACTGCCATTGTCACGTATTCGGCCCGGCTGCGCGCTTTCCCTATGCCGAGCCGCGCAGCTACACGCCGGATGACGCGCCGCTCGAGGCCTATCTCGCGTTGCTCGATCGTCTCGGCTTCGACCGCGGCGTCCTCGTGCAGCCGAGCGCCTATGGTCGCGACAATCGCGCCATGCTCGATGCGCTGACGCGCGTCCCGTCCCGGTTGCGCGGCGTCGCCGTCGGCGGCGCCGAACTAAATGCGTCGACCTTGAAGCAATGGCACGCCGCCGGGGTGCGCGGCCTTCGGGCAAACGAATTCCGCCGCGACGGCAGGCCCTACTACCAGAATGGCGTGACGCTCAATGAAGTCCAGCCATTGCTGCCCGCGATGACCGAGCTGGGATGGCACCTGCAGTTGTGGATCGATACGCGCGACCTGCCCGATCTGCTGCCTGCGCTCGCCAAGGTGACGGTGCCGGTTGTCGTCGATCACATGGGCCGCATGGAGCACCATCACGGCACGAGCCATCCCGGCTTTCAGGCGCTGCTGCGCGGCGTGGGAGAAGGACGGCTCTGGTCGAAATTGTCGGGCACCTACCGGCTCGGCGCCACGGCGCCAGACTACGAGGAAGCCCGGCCGTTCCACGACGCGCTTGTCGGCGCCAATCCACGCAATCTTGTCTGGGGCACTGACTGGCCGCATCCGCGCCCGGAAGGACCGTTGCCGGACGCGGCGCGGCTGCTCGACGTTTTTCGCAAGTGGACGACGCCGGCAAACCAGCAGGCGATCCTGGTCGACAACCCGGCGCGGCTTTACGATTTTTGAAATCTGAGTTCGTTATTCCGGGACACCGCGCTGCGGTGGACCCGGAATCCAGATATATGCACCGACCCTCTGTCTGGATTACGGGTTCGCTCGCGTCCCGCTCGCGCCCCGGAATGACGGGAATTCAGTACTACCGCCCGGCCGCGTAGCCCTGCATGCCGCGCGGATTGGCGGCGGCGCGGCGGCGCTTGCCGACGCGCGAGGCGGCCGTCAGCCGCCCTTCCGACCAGGCTGGACCCACCTCGACGTCGTGTCCGCGCTTGCGCAGCTCCTTCACCGTCGTCTCCGGCACGCGGGATTCCACCACCAGCACCCCCGGGCGAGCGGTGCGCGGCCAGAACGAGATCGGGAAATGCTCGGAGTGCCAGGCTGGCGCGTCGATCGCTTCCTGCAGGTTCATCTTCGCGTGCACGTGGCGCAGGAAAAATTGTGTGGTCCATTGATCCTGCTGGTCACCGCCGGGCGAGCCCCAGGCGAGATACGATTCGCCGTCGCGCAACGCCAGCGTCGGCGACAATGTGGTGCGGGGCCTTTTTCCCGGTTTCAATGCGGCAGGATGGTTTTCATCGAGCCAGAACATCTGCGCGCGGGTGCCAAGGCAGAAGCCGAGCTCCGGAATGACGGGTGAAGACTGCAGCCACCCGCCGGACGGCGTCGATGAGACCATGTTGCCGGCCTGATCGATAATATCGAAGTGCACGGTGTCTCCGATCACTTCGCCGACCCGACCGACGGTTGGCTCGCCGGCGCCAAGCGAACCGACGGCGGCGCGTGGTCCCTCCTCGCGCCGGACCTGAATCGCGCCGCCGAAACCCGGAAGCGACCCCGGGCGCAGATCCATCGATGCCTTGTTGGAGACGAGCTTGCGGCGCTCGGCGTTGTATTTTTCCGATAGCAGCGTATCGATCGGCACTTTCACAAATTCAGGATCACCATAGAACGCCTCGCGATCGGCAAAAGCGAGCTTGGCGCACTCGACCTGAAGGTGGATGAACTGCGGCCCGGTTGGATCCATGCCGTCGAGGTCGTAGCCGCGCAGCAATGCGAGCTGCTGCAGCAGCACCGGTCCCTGGCTCCAGACGCCGGCCTTGCAGACCGTGTAGCGGCCGTAGTCGTAAGTCAGCGGCGCTTCGACATACGCCTGCCAGCGCGCCATGTCGCCGCCCGTGAGGAGGCCGCCATGCGGCGTGCCGGTGACGTCCATGACTTTCTGCGTGCGGCAGAACCTGTCGATCGCCTCTGCGACAAATCCTTGCGACCACACCTGCCGCGCACGCTCGATCTGCTTCACGCGGTCGCCGCCGGCATCGGCCGCCTCGCGCAAGATCCTCTCATAGGTGTCGGCCAAAGTCCGGTTGGCGAACATCGAGGCCGGCGGCGGTACATTCCCATCCGGCAGATAGACGGCCGCTGACGTCGGCCAATGGTCACGAAACAAATCTTCGACGGTCGCGATCGTCGCGCTGGCCCGCTCGACAATTGGGTGGCCGTTGCGCGCGTAGAAAATTGCCGGCGTCAGCACGTCGGACGGCCGCATCGTTCCATAGTCACGCAGGAGCAGCATCCAGGTGTCGAACATTCCTGGCACACAGGCCGCGAGCAGCCCGGTGCCCGGCACGATGTCGAGGCCGAGCTCGCTGAAGCGTCCGATGGTCGCCGCGGCGGGCGCCGGCCCCTGCCCGCAGATGACCTCCGGCTTGCCGCGTTTCACGTCGTGCAAAATGACCGGAACGTCGCCGCCCGGCCCGTTGAGATGCGGCTCGACCACCTGCAGCACGAAGGCGGTTGCGACAGCCGCATCGAAGGCATTGCCGCCTTTCTCGAGCGTGGCCATGCCGACCGCCGTCGCGATCCAGTGCGTGCTGGTGACGACGCCGAAGGTGCCCTCGATCTCCGGCCGCGTGGTGAACGGATTGGGATTGATCTTTGAGACGCCGGCCCGCATGCGACTAGAACCCCGTGGCAAAGCGCGCCATGACGGCGATGATGGCAACCTGCATGGCCCCCTGCACCGCCACGACGCGCACGTAAGTTTTCATCCAGCGCCCGATCTTCTCGCCGTCGGGCTGTGGCTTCTGCACTTCAAAGTAAAGACGCAAATTGGCGGGGAGCAGATAACCGAGGCCCTGCACCGTGAGCACGGTGACGATTGCGAGCGCCGCGATCACCCACCAGAACTCCGGATAGCCGAGATCCATAAATCCCATACGCACGGCCAGGAACCATCCGGCGGTCGAGGTGATGATCGAGAGCGTCGGCATCAGGATCAGAGTGCGCGGGATCAGGCCGGCAATGATGTTGCGCCGCGTCTCGAATGACACGCCCCGCAAAATTGGACCGATCACGAAACCCATGAACAGATCGATGCCGGTCCACAGCGCGCCGGTCATCACGTGCATGAAATTGAGGAACCAGAGGCTCGGGCTCAGGATCGCCGCGATCATCACTGCAAAAGCGGCAGCGGCCGCGACCAGATACCAGGGCTTGAGCGGAGCGGCAACACGGACAGGTTGCGCCGCCAATGCGGTGTTGGACAAAACGTCGTTTCCCTCAACGATTCTAACAAGACCGTAATAGCGGATCCCCGCATTGCCAAGCGCACCGTGGCGCGGCGTCCTCTTCCACAGGGACGGCTCAAGCCCCTACAATGCCGCCGGCCAAGGCCGGGGGCTTCCATGAGACGACGCGACTTCATCATTCTTTCCGGTGGCGCGGCCTTCTGGCCGGTTGCGGCGCGCGCGCAGCAAAAGAAAACGCATCGTATCGGCATTCTTTCGCAGGACCTGCAGCCGGGCCTGCTCGAAACATTCCGTGACGAGCTTCACAAGCGGGGCTATGTCGAAGGCAGCAACATCAGCATCGAACTCCGAAATGCCGAGGGGCACAACGAGCGGCTGCCGGCACTTGCGGACGAGCTTCTCAAGCTCAACGTCGACGTGATCGTCGCCGTCAACACGCCGGCCGTGCAGGCCGCGAAAAAGAGCACCAGAACAGTTCCGGTCGTGATGATGCGCGTCGCCGACCCTGTGAAGTCAGGACTTGTCGACAGCCTCGCCCGCCCTGGCGGAAACATTACCGGCCTGAGCTTCATGCCGGATGCGCTCGGCCCAAAAGGGGTTGAGTTGCTGCACGAGATGCTTCCCAAAGTCACGCGAATGGGAGCGATCTACCAGGGACATAACCCGGGCGCCGTCATCATCATCGACGAGGTGCAGCGCAAAGGCACGCAGATTGGACTCAAATTCGTGCGACTCCCTGTGAAAGGCGAACATGACCTCGCGGGCGCTTTTGAGACAGCAGCGAAAGAAAAGGTCGAAGCGCTCTTTGTCATGGACGATGGCGCAATGACCGAACAGCGCAGGACAATTCTTGAACTTGCGACGAAGCACGCTATGCCGGTGGTGTCGATCTACCGGGACTTCGCCGCCGCCGGAAGGCTCATTGCCTATGGACCAAACCTCGACGTCGTCTACCGGCGCGCGGCAATTTATGTCGACAAACTTATAAAAGGCGCGCCAGCGCCTTCCCTTCCGGTCGAACAGCCGGTCAACTTTTATCTCGCGGTCAACGTGAAGACCGCCAAGGCGCTCGGCCTGACGATCCCACCATCGATATTGGTGCGGGCCGACGAGCTGATCGAATAACACTAAATGTTGGCCGTGATCTGCAGAATGACGCCAATGACGGCGTTGGTTCCGATCGATATCGCCTGAGAAACAAATGCAAGATCGACGCCGAGTTGCGCGCCCAGCAACGGCAGCACAATGAGCAACCCGATCAGGATCGCCATGCCGTAAGGCTCTAGCCGCGCCAGCCAGCGTCCGAGCGCTACGGGAAGCAATCCCACCGCGATGCGCCCGCCATCGAGTGGCGGAAGCGGAAATAGATTGAACACGGCCAGGACCGCGTTGATGACGACGGCGTTCTTCAGATTGAGCGCGGTCCATTGCGCGGCGGTCGGCGGCAGATAGACGACGAGGTGGAAACACAAGGCGGCGGCAATGGCCA
>JBKPRE010000203.1:0-37811 GCA_046734435.1 Pseudomonadota bacterium
TATTCCGGCCGGTGCGATTACGACCGTCATTGGTCCAAATGGCGCCGGCAAATCAACAATGTTCAAGACGATTTTTGGGTTGCTGCAGGTACGAAGCGGCACAATCAGTTTCGACGGTCGCGATATGACAAATTGTACACCACGGCAAATGCTTGGTGCGGGCGTCGTCTATATCCCGCAAGGCCGCAACATCTTTCCCGAACTCAGCGTCCGCCACAACCTGGAGCTCGGAGGCGTCAGTTTGCCCGACCAGACCGTACTTGCGGGTCGTGTCGACAAAATCATGCATCGGTTCCCGATGCTGGGCGAGAAAGCCGAGGCTCAGTCATCCACCTTGTCTGGTGGGCAGCAAAAGCTGCTCGAGGTGGCCCGGGGGCTTCTGCTTGATCCAAAACTGATCCTGATCGATGAGCCGTCAATCGGGCTTTCGCCACTGATGGTGCAGGAAGTGTTCGGGATTATCAAAGCGCTTCGTGACAGCGGGATCACCATTCTGCTGATCGAGCAGAACGCGAAGCAAGCGTTGCAAATTTCAGACTACGGTCTTGTGCTGGAACAGGGGCGAGCGCGCATCGAAGACACTGCCTCGAAAATCCTCGCCGACCCGCGCATCGCGCAGCTCTTTCTCGGCGGCGGCCTGGCTCAGCCGGAGCTTCACTCATGAGCGTAAACAGGGTGTTGCTTGGGTTGATCGGCGCCAACATCATGGGGTCGCTGTCGCCGCCGCTGTTTGCCGATGCATTCAAGTCTGCCGGGGTCGACGGTTATTATCATTTGATGGACGTCGATCGGTTGCCGGGACGGCGGTTGCCGCAGTTGCTCGATGCAATGAAGATGGTCGGTTTTACCGGAGCCAATGTCACTTATCCGTTCAAGCAGGAGATCTTGCCGCTGCTCGACAAGGTAGATCTCGAGGCTGCACAGGTCGGCGCGATAAACACTGTCGCGATTGCGCCGGATGGCCGCACCACTGGGTATAATTTTGACCGGCGCGGTTGGCGCCGTAGCTTCGAAGAAAGTCTCGGAGCTGGCGCTGCTCTCGGTGCGACGGTCGTGCAGGTCGGGGCTGGCGGGGCTGGCCACGCAGTTGCGTTCGCTTTGATGGACCTTGGCGTCGCGCTTCTGATCGTGCATGACCGTGACGCAGCCCGCGCTCAGGCGCTTTGCAATAGCCTCGCCAATCACTTCGGCGCAGCGCGTTGCCGCGTCGCAATGGACCTGGAACGCGAAATCGCCGCGGCTGGTGGCGTTGTCAATGCGACCCAAACAGGGATGCGCGGCTTCCCCGGAAATCCAGTACCGGTGTCGGCGCTCACGTCGGTGCATTGGGCCGCCGATGTCATCTATACACCGGTCGATACCGAATTCATCAAGGCCGCTGCCGCCAAAGGTTGCCGGGTCCTGAGCGGCAGCGGAATGTGCGTGCATCAGGCGGTCGAAGCGTTCCGACTATTCACCGGAATCACGCCCGACGTTGCTAAACTTCATCGAGTCTTCAAGGCGGCTTACGAAGCGCGCGAGGCGGCATTTGTCGCTGTCAGTTGATAGAATGCCATCAAGTACTCAGGAAAGATTTGACCTTTCCCCATAGTGGTAGCGGTGTTCGTACCAGCCGGCTCAATGAGCCGGTCGAAACATCAACGTTGTGCGCGGCCCGCAGTGCAGCCAGTCGATCATCGCGACGTAACGTTGTGGCCGCCACGGATGTTATCTCGGCAAGCATTTCCTGGAATGGCCAATCGGCACGGGGCGCCGCTCGCCAGACCTTGTGGAGCTTGGGCAGATCGCGGTCGAGTCCTTTGGACGCCATCTGATAGCCACAGGCCATCAAGCCATTCGCTTCGTCGGTCGTGAATGCATCTAGATCGGTCCGCATCTCTGAAAGCGCGCGCTGAAAGTCCTTGCGTACGCCCGAGGGCGAGAGAGGCGCGCTTTCCAGGATGGATGCTTCATGGGAAAAGCGCAGCCGGATAACGTCGGCATCGAGGCCTGCTTTCATATGGATAAATGTCAAACCGCGAAGCAGGCCGGAACGACGACGGGACTCCAAATCCGCGAAATTAGCCAGGCGCACGCGTTCCATGAGCGTGTTTACAAACCGCAAGGTCGACGTCCTCAGACCCTTCAGACCCGGAACAGGCGCCGGCTCCAGCATTAGCTGGGCACAGGCATCGCTGACGATGATCACATTGCAACCCGAGGCAAGCAACGACACCGAGCCCTGGTTGTCATGCACTGCGCCATCGACAAGCGATATCTCGATGCCTTGCCCATAGTATTGACCGATGCGCAACGGTGCGAACACCATCGGGACGCAGGCCGAGGCTGCTACGGCGCGAGCGAGTCTGATTTGCCAGCCCGTGCTCTTGTCGTACTTGGACCATTCCAGCCTTGGAATGCTGTCGGCCGACTCGTGAATGGACCAGGGTGACTCACCCATCCAAGTCGGTGTGAAGCGCCAGGCGTGTCCGGTATTGACCGTTGTCGCATTTAGGATCAGCGCCGGGACCTTGTGAGCCCGCAGCCAATTGTGTTTGGCAGGGTTGAACTCCTCGGATCCGGTCAGAGCCGCATCGTGATCTTTCGGACTAAAGGCGAGTTGATCCATTTGGATCGGACCATCGTCGGGCCAGAGTGGTCGATAGAAGTATTCTTCAAGCGCATCCGCTATTTTTTCCGGATCCAAGACCCCCCTTTTGTCGCTCAGGAAGCGCCAAACCACCTGTGCCAGATGCGGCTGCACCTGCCGTCTGAGGTTCGCACCGACAGCATCCTGGAAGTGCGAGATCAAGTCGCGCACAAGCTCGACATAACTTTCGTGCTGCATCGGCTCTGATTTCAACATCCGCTGGCGCAACTTCAGCCAGTAGCACGCACCAACAATGCTGCCGCCCGAGACGCATGAAAGCACTTCCAGGTCACGCAGGACGTCTCGTTCGGCGAGGCACGCCAATACCCCAAGATGGTAAAACGAAGCCCGGAATCCGCCGCCAGAAAGCGCAAGCCCTACCTTTCCGATCGTGACGGAGCGAATGGTGTCGCTTGCACCTGGCAGCAGCGTTTCGAAAAACATGCGGATTGACGGATGTTCGAGCGGAAGTTCCTCGCGGAGGTAAGCGAGTTGGGCAAGTTGCTCAGCCATAGTGCGGAGTTCCCAAAGCGCCGGTTTGGCATTTGCCCCAACGCGCCTGAGCGCTTCAGTCGCTTCGGCATATCTCCCAAGTCCAAACAGAGCTTCGGCGTGCGTCGCTGCGTTGAACCATGTGCCGCTTACTGGCAGATCTCTCTGGATGCGCTCGCGTAGCTTGTTTGCACGGTCGCGGCGTTCCGCCGGGCGGTCGCCCGCCGCTGCCAGCAGGTCCTCAAGGAAAGCTGCATTGATGTGCGGGTAGGCGTCGTCTCCCAATTCGTTTTTGGCGGCGCGTTCATAGAACTCGGCTGCCTGCACCAGGTCTTTCAGTTGGCCGAGGTCATTCCACCTGCGTTTGCAAATGCCGCCTGCGATTCCGAGAGTTTCTTCGTCGCCGCCAAGCTTTTTATTCTCGATGAACTCGAATTCATTAGCGAGGAGGGTGAGCGCCTCATCATGACGGGTGGCCGAATCGAGCTCCGGGTCCCTGCTTGTCAGCAGGGCTTCCTGACGGCAGAGGATCTCTCTTGTCCGAGTGTCTTTTGGCGCGCCATCGCTGAGGCAAAGAGGTTTTTCGCGCAGGTGGCGGAGCACCTGCCTCGCCAAGGAGAGCTGATCCTCGTCTTTTAACCGCTTCCAGAGTTCGTTCGCTTCCGCGAATTGAAGGTGCTCGCCCAGCAGAAAGTTACGAGCATGGCTGACCGTGTCCGTATCAGGCATGGGTAGATACTAAAGACTCTGAAACGTTCAGAACTCGCCTGTCTTCGCGGCGTCTTCGCTGGAAATTGAGACTGACTTCTGCCCTGCTTCGAGCCAACGTGTGATTTCGAGGTTCAATTTTGGATTTGCAAAAAGCTCATTGAGCGTCAGGACTCTTTCGTCGACGCCCACCCCTCGCATCAGTGCATGAAAGCCGGGACGATTGTTGAAATACCCGGTGGGGATCACTTGCCGATCTTTATCCAATTCGGGAACGATGCCACCGCTCGGGCCGCCTCTGCCGCGAATGATTTGGACAGGTGATTCCGCCTCCAGCTTCATCATCGTCATCGCGCGCCCGACGCCGTCCATATGCGAGACAAACATTGCCAGCTCTGCAATTTGATGATCGAGCAAGCGATTAAGAGCGTCGGCGCGCGTCCCGCCTCCCGCCATGTCGAGCCAACGCGTCCCAGCCGCAATTTCGGCCTCGTTTTGAGTTTTCAATGCTTGGCGTAAAGCGGGTTCAAGCCGGTAAGCTTCGTGAGGTCTCAGGATTACCGCATCCACCCACGCGAGCGCCGCGAGTTCAACGGGCGAGTATTTATCTGGATGTCTGTTTGCTTCATGGACATACAGAAGCTTTTCTGTGCACTCCGTTAGCGCCCGCTCGGTGGCTCGCCGCGCATCCGCATCGCTCGTTCCGGGCCGCCTGTACCCGCCGCCGCTATAGCGCCGGAGGAACTCGTCATAGGCAAATATCGTGTGGTGTTCCAAACCGTAGCGGGAGCGAGTGAGCCGGTAGACCTTCTGGACCAGCAGCTCCTTGAGTACGCGATCGGCAAAGCCCGCTACCAGCACGCCATTGCGAGTCTGGTCTTCGTTGAACATCAGAGCCAGTGAGTACATTGCCTCCTCGCGGCCCGCGTCTGGCAGATGCTGCAGCGCAGACACCAGGCTGCCAGGTTGATGCGCGCCGCGTCCCCAGCCCCACGCGGCGAGGCTCTGTCCACCCTGGGTTATGCCGAAGTCGCGATCAGGGTTGATCTCATAGGACACCAGTGGGACGCGGGCTCCTTTCAATGGGGCCGGCCCGACCTTTACGCGACCGGCAGCAATTGCCTCGGTCGGTGGAATGACTGCGGGCGGAACGATCTCGCCGATCCCGTTCGATCCGGCGGCGAGCAGACCGTTTAGTTTTTTAATGAACTCGGGCGGATATGCCGGCTGAAGGGCGCCGTCCATCGGTCCCTCGTCGGGAATGTTCAAAGCGGAAAACACGCCGGCCAAGCCGACAAACTGCATGCTATGAAAGCAGAGCTCGACGAACTGGCTATTAATTTTCCGCGTGAGGAGATCCTTCGGCATCGTCGTGGGGACGCCGTCTGCGGCTCTTCGCGCGAGCGTATCCGCTTCGTTGTCTGATTTGGCATCGACGAGCGCCCGGGCTCTGGCCTCACGCGCTGCGCGCAGCTGAAGGAACGGGCGCTCGACGTCTGCGAAGACACTCTGGTTATATTCACCAAAAGCAGCGCGGAACTCGGCAAAATCCTGGTCGCTGTAAGACTGCGGATCCGTGGCGAATTTGTTTGCGAAAATCAACGCTGCGCTTTCATGGCGATCAAAGATGCCCGGCGTCGACGGCGCGTCGAGGTGGAGCATCTTCTGCGCCATTTTGTCAGGGGCGGTGCCATAACGACGTGCGGATTGCATGCCGAGAAAGGCGTGATGCGTCATCGTGTACCAAGCTCTCCGCCTTTGGGCGATCGCATTGGTTACGAGTTCCTTCGTCACGCGGTCGACAAACCCCGATACCTGAACCCCGTTTCGGAATGACGGCGTGTCGAAGATAAGGCTGGTGGAGTAGTCGAGCTGTTTTTCGAGCACTCCAGGTATCTGGACCAGGTACCTCCCGAGATTGTTAGGGACTGCTTCGGGGCTGCCGTCAGTGAGCTGCGCCGCCCAAGTCCACTCGGCGCGTGCCTCGTTGCCCCGCACCCAATTCACGTTCGGCAGTTTTGAATCAGATGTTGGGCGGTCGCCGGCTGGGGCGCCAAGCCGCGCATCCAGTAGAGGAACAGACGCGGGCGGCCGAGCATCTTGGCTCAGCAGGTGGACCTCTGGTGTATTCGTGGAGGCTTGAGTTTCGGCCGCAAGAAGAGGCGAAAATTTAAATGGGGCTGCGAGCCCCACCAAGCGAAACATGCCAATCACTTTCCTTCTTGTGAACAGAGACATCATACGACACTCCGTCTGGTCTTCCGGCCGGCCCAGTTGCAAGGCGGCTCAATGGCGCATCCCGAAATCCGCTTTCAAGTTGCCAAACGCACAGACGACATCGCCCCGCGCTTGAGGTGAGTACCGGCGTGTTTTTTTCAGAGAGGGGGACGGCAGGTGTTGTAGCCAACGCCGACACCGGCACCCGCATTGTGAAGATAAATATTCGTCATCTGCATCCGCAGTGAGAAATTGTACGGCAATCTCTTCGCGATCTTGTGCGCTGACGGGAGGCAAGAATTTGCTCCTCCGTTAAGCTGTCACGCCGTAGCCGAAGCGAGCTCTACTCAGTTTGATCCTGAAGACGAGTGCGTAACAAACTTTACTGTACGCCTCTATCTTTTTTAATCAATTGGAGCATTGCTGGTGTCGCGAACGGTTCGTGCCGATGCGCGACCTGTACACAACCCCGCGTCGATAGCGTTACGGACAATTCAAATTCATTCAACTCCTCGACCGTTTAGGTAGGATAGCACCAGTACCGCTGGCAGATTTGCCTGTTGCGAGCGGTGCACTCACGCCGGAGCACACGACCCTTTACGGTTTCGGCTTTGCAATGGCGCGGATGATCGCCTCCAAGGCGATCCCTTCGTTCAGCTGCTTGTCTTTCAACGCGCGATGATGAATGGCAAAGCAGCTCAGTTGGCGATCCAAAACCGGTGACCCGGAATTGCCTTCTTCGGTGGGGCTTCGGTAGCGAACATATTGCTGTGCGTATTCGGCAAGGCTGTTGTCATACAGCGAGACGGCGAGCTCTTGGCCTTTTGGATGGCCGACCACATACACGCGTTGCATTGTAGTGCCGCTGATTTTCGGCGGGGCAGGGCAGAGCTCAAGCTTGCCCGACTCCGGCGGCGCCATGATTCGCAAGATCGAGATATCCATCGCGATGCGTTGCGAGCTGTAAACAATTTCTCCCAGCCTTACTCGCGGGCGGCCATTGAGGCGGGTGAATTCGATCTCCGCCTGCAATGGACTCAAGGGAGCCTCATCGACGGGATCCACGCTAATAACGTGGGAATTGGTTAGGAAAAACGCCCCATTTCCCCAACCGCGGCAGAAATCCTCCCCCGACATGAGGAAGCCTGTCCCAACGGGGTCGCCGGTTGCGGCATTGTTGATGCGGCCAATACCAGTGCAGCACCGATACAGGGTATCGATCCATTGCAGCCTGATTGTCGCTTCGTTCCCGAAAACCGCCTCAAAACCCTCTGCAACCGGTACCTTGCCGAGTTGCATTGGGTGGACCGAGCCGCCCTCGTGCTGAAGCACGGCGTACTCGAACACCGGCAAGAGCTTGTTGCCGATTTTGGTCCCTTCCAAACGCCAGACCTCCTTGAGTTGACGCAGCGTGCTCGCGAGTTCGAACGCGTCGACATCGGGATGTTGAATATATTTTTTTGCTGCAGTCAGAACGGCACGCTCGTCCTGCTGCGCGATTGCTACCTCCATGCTCGTCGCATAGTCCCAAATTCCGGTCGCTCCCTGTTCCTCAATGTCATTGTGAATTTGCTGCGCGATTTCAGCCGCATCCGGAGCATCGTCTATAGAAATGCCATCGCGTTTCGCGCGCGAGAGCAGCGAAACGAGATTGACGCCATGCCATCGATGGTCACCCTGATGACGCTCCCAATCAAAACGGTAGGCGCCAATCGCTGCTCTTAAACTTTCTGCATCTCCGTTCGCGACAAACAGTTGCTTATAGGCGCGGCCTATCAAGCCTCGGATCTCCGGACCTTCCACCGGATCATCGGCGTACTTTTGAGACATAGGATTCAAGGCAGCCAAGGCCTGCAGTACGCGTGCCTGGTCGAGCAGCGACTGGCACCATTGTCGTCGAATAAGAGGATTGTCTTTTCCAGCCATGCTGAACAGGCTGGCTGCGTGTTCCAGGTCGGCGAACAGGCGCTTGCGTCTGATCAAACGCAGCGCCTTTTTGATTTGCGGCAAGTCGAAGGTAGTCGGGTCGATCTGATCGGTAAGGGCTCGGACTTCACCGAAGCGATATTGCTCCAAGGCCGACTCGAGTTCGGTGAGATATTGTTTCGGTTCCATCACGAACCTTTCTACCGAGCCAAACTGGGCAGCGGTCAGCTCAACTTGCGCCGTTACTTTGGCTACGAGGGCATGTCGAAATCCTTACACGACGATATCGCTTCCATTTCTGACGATTTTCGCGCGCCGAACCGCCCCCTCGGCGCCAGGCAGCTCCAGCGTTCCCGGCGCCCCGCCAGTGGCGAAGTGATCGAATTTCTTAATGTGGCCGAAATCCAGACCGGTCCGTTCTTCCAGGTCAGCAATCCTGATCTGGGTGGCCGCTACGTCGAAAGCTTCCTCGAAGCCCGGCAGGTTCTGGATATCTTCTTGCCCGAGCACGAACCCGGTGGCTGAAGGCGTACCATCCCGTCTGATCAGGACGCATATTTTCCAGAACTGCAGCGGACAGCGGACCGAGTAGTTCATTCGATCATTTTTGTAGACCGGATCATTTGCTGCGAACAGCGGGCCGGTGATGACGATCAATCGTCTGCGTTCTTTCTTCGCGTGTTGCTCCAAAAGAAATTGCTCCAGTCCCTGCCAACGGTCCTTGCCTTGATTGAACGGGGAAGCCTGCAGCGAACAATTGGTAAAGTGGAACGTGTCATTGTTCGCCAAGGTAGCGGTGGCGACGTCGTCGCCCCAGGCGGTGTCTTGGCGCCGGGTCAGGTGGCCGCGATCAATTCCTCGCTCGAAGGCCTCCTGCCCGATTTGCTCCGATCTCAAGATACGAGGATCCGTATACCAACGATCACCCCGACGTTTTCCGATATCGGGACGACGGTCGCCATCGACATTTGCCGCCGAGAACCAGGCAGTACGACGGCGTTTATTCATGTAGACGCTGTAATGATAGTAAGCGAGTTCGAACGGGTCGCCGTTCTTCTGCGCATCGGATTGCACGCGTGCAGTTTCCTGTTCCATCGCCTTGCTGACGCGGGGCAGCGGCACGTCAATGGTCTCGAGGAAGCTTGGATCGTATCCGGGCCGATTGCCATAATCCGGATCGACGACGACGGCTTCTTCCGCCTGTGGAGGCGCTGAGGTATCGGCTGAGTCTTCGGCCCCCTCCACGGAACGCCAGGCCGGTGCCCAGTCGTTAGTCGGCGGAAGTGTCCCTTCGAAATTCAGTCGCGATGCGACGCGACTGTCCCGCGCCAGTTCGTGCATCGGCACCGCATAGTTGGCCTTGAGATACTCGCCGGCAAAGTGAAGCGCGACGACTTCTCCTGTGTCGACTTCGATGACTGCGGATCCGGAGTTTCCTCCCAGTGTCGAGGCATCGTGGGTCAGGGCATTGACAGTATTTTCGAAGCTTTGAACTTTGGCGCGCGCGCGAATAACGCCCGGCTGCAGCCGTTTTACGTTGTATACTTTGTTGAAAATGCGGTCCTGAAGCGCGATATCGTTTCGCTCGTCCCTGGCCGGATAGCCGATCACAACGACATTGTGGTCGAGCAGCTCTTCCGGTGATTTGAGAGACAATCTAAGCATACGATCTGTCGGTAGATCATCGACCCTCAGGAGAGCCATGTCCCAATAGGGGTGGATCATTTCCACAGCGCGAACCGACAAATAGGCAGCGCTTTCGTCATCGGGGGCATCGATCTGTCGTTTAAAATCGATTGCCGCGTCACCAGCTCGGTAGCGAATGGTAAGTCCGAGACCTTGAGAGAATAGCTGGGCAACGTGCCGATTTGTTGCAATCAGGCCTTGCCCCACCACAAATCCCGTTCCCGCATAAGGCAATATCGGAGAGCTCGGCACTTCAACACGTCCTATTAAAGGAAGAAGTGGAGCAATCCGTTTCTTAATAACGTCGTCGTTGAGGTTAGCCCAGGGACCGTCAAGATCGTCGTACGAGCCGCCGCGGACGAATACCGCCGGCCGATTTCTTGGAAGCACAATTGCCTCCAAGCCGAACATTTCGCTCGGCGTAATTTCCTGGACGCGATCCTCTGCCAGTTTTTGCAATCCCGCTTCTGCTGCGGCGACATCGTTAGGTCCCAAGCTTTCGAACCCCTCGCGATCGATTGCTTCGGCAGGAGGGCGCGACACTGCCTCGATGACGTTGCCTGGCGCAATTTGAGTCAGCAAACTTTTTAGACGTAGGAATTTTTCTGCTCGCTCCATATGATCACCCTGGTATTTTTCCAGATCGACTAAAATCCTCCCAAAAATATAGATGGCTCGGATTCTGTGCTGAACGCATCGCGCTGCAAAGGGCTTGCGGCAATACGGCGTTTTGGTTGAATCAAGTTTCCTATTTGTGCTGGTGCAATGACACCACCGCTCGCTGACGCTCAACCGATGGCAAGGTGGACGATGACAGCAGCAACGTCGGAATTTCAACGGCCGAAGTCGGCGCTTTTGGCCGAATACGATAGTGATCAGTACGGTCCGCTGTTCGCTGTCAGTGATGAAGGAAGCGCGGGCTCGGTCGTTCTCGACGCAGCGCTGTCGTCGGCGAAAGCGGCCGCTGGGGCCTCAAGCCCCTCGCGACTTGGTGTCATCCTTGATGGCGAACGTATGACCAGCGCCGGCGAGGTGCCAATTGGCCCGCCCGAATACGGTGCGCTTTCAGCCGGGGCTGCCGGCCGGCTTCTCCTGACCACCAACGTTGGCACGCGCGTCAACGTCCGGCTGACCGGGCAATTGCCGGAGTTTCCGGCACTGGAAAAGTCGGCCGAACCCGTCATCACTGCGTTTCATCAATTCCTCGACACTCCCGATGGTCGACCCCGGCCTCTGATGATCCGGTTGCAAGTCGCCCCAGGGGCGGACTGCACGCAGCTTGCTGCCCTCGCCAAAAAATTGGATGCGGCCCGACAAAAAGGCGAGATCGGCCCTCCTGATACCCATCAGCTCTCGGCTCTCATTTCCTTTAAAGAGGAAATCGCCACCGACGCCCAGTTTGAGCAAATCGAGGCCATTATCGCTGCAGCCGCCGATATCAAAATTCCGGAGGTCGCCATTGATGGCGCCCAACTCCCTTACGCCCGCCGTCGGTGGGGCGCTCAAGGACTGCTCAATGTCCTCGGCGTTCCGGCATCGAACCGGCTGCTAAAATTTGCGACCGCGCGCGGTGTGCGCTTGCGGCCACGATACCAAGTCGACGTGAACTCAGCAGCGCGGACGATCTGGACGGGCCTGGAAGCGGCTCGAGCCAGCGGGTTTGATGCCGGCAAATACGGCCTCCTTCCCCTGACGCTCGAAGAGCAAGCGCAGGTGATCGAGCTAGTAACGCAATGGACGAGTGGTTGGACGGCAATCCCGGCGTTCTATGTAGATACGCCCCTGGTGACCACGACAGAAGTATTCGATGTCGGGCAATGCGAGATGGCGGCCCGTCGATGGCTGAAGGCGGCCCGAGGAGCTGGGGCAACCACGGTGCTGTTCGATGCCCCGGACCGCGTAAACCCACGAAGATTGGTGCATGGAAGCGATAGTCCCGACGGCGTGCTCACTCCTGATCAGATCGAAGCACTTCGCGACTACAGTGAGCTGCTGGGAGTCAAGATCCTGTGGTCGGGGGGCATCACCGCGGCGCAGGCTTTCGAACTGGCACGACGACGCGTGGTTGGCATTTTCAGCACGTCGAGCACCGCCGCGAAAATAGCCGTCACAGCCCAGTTCCAACAGGACCCGCGACTGGCAGCCGAAAACGAGCCGACCGATTTCGGGGTGCGGCGCATGCACGCGATCATTCAAGGCGGATTTCTGTCCAGCCGGATGCGGAAGTTGCAGGAAGGACTTGCCCGCGAAGTGGAAATGGCCACCACGAACTTGGTTGCGAGCGGAGGCGAGGCCGCAAAGTCTCAGGCTGCGCTGGAGACATTGAATGAGTTGCTGGTGCGCGGCTGGCAACATCTGCTTGGTACCGCGGGCGACACGAAGCCCCAGAATTCTGACCGCAATCGCCACCTCCCGCGACCTGTGCCTGCAGACTCGGTTCGGGTCTTCCGGGGCCGCAAGAAAGCCGGCGTTCGGCGCGACATATTCGTCGAGCGCCTCGGACAGCTCTTCATGCCGTTTACCGTTCAAATGCAACGCCAATATGGACTGACGGCCTATCTTCCCGCCGTCCTGCCCGAGTCGAAGGAAACCACGATCCCGGATGAAGTCGCCCTGGTCTTCTACCGCACGCAGGAGTGCTACCACGAAGCGAAGCGGAGCGTCGGCGGCCGGGCGTATAGCGAGCTCCATGAGTTAGTTTTTGATATGCCGGCCAGTCAGAGCGCCTTCCCTGAATTGCTCGCGGCAGACGAGATCACGCCCGACCAGCCCTATCATCTCTTCGAGCGATCCATTGATTGGCAAACAGGCTATTGCCGTCTGTTCGTTGAATCACGAAAAGCTGGCGTCGCGTCCGGCGCTTTTCTCATCGGCGTGGCGAAGGCTGCCCGACAGGTACAAGCGAACCCGCAGTCACTCGATGCTGTCATCTTCTCCGCCACCGGCGATTGGGTGGTTTGGTGGGACCATTCGCCGACAGGGATCTCTACAGGCCCGGTGCACCATCTCGAGTCTGTAGCAAATCTTGTGCATGCGTCGGCGGCTCGCCGCCTGCGCGTGCCTGCAAACCTGCTTGAGCCGTACGCGGGGCTTTCGCTGAATGCTCAGACGGACTTCGTTAACCTGCAATTCCCGCGCGGGTAACTGCAGCGTGGAAATAGGGCGCTGAGATCGGAAAAACCGAGCGGAGTGACATCGATGGACAAAATGGCGGAATCGAATTTGTTACGCAACGCGCGCGTCTATCTCTCAGGTCCGATGGATTTCGTCGCGTCGCGAGAGGCTGAGAAGAATTTCGGCTGGCGTAACCGCGTCAGCGAATTTCTTCAGGAGTTCGGCGTCACGGTATTCGATCCCTGGTTCAAGCCGGAGATCGAGGGTGTGAAGGAGTACGGACGAGAGGATGAAACAACCGCCAAGGTTCGGGCCCAGTGGAGTTTTGACCCCTCGGAGAAGGGCGCGAATGCCCGGGCCAGCTGCGCTGACCATTTCTGGCCGGCGCTGCACATGGATCTACGCATGGTTGATACAAGCGACTTCATCGTCGCGTATGTCCCGACCAACGTCTATAGCGTCGGGACGCCGCACGAGATCATCCTTTGCCGATCAGAGCGCAAGCCCGTGTTGTTCGTTAGTCCGCCAGTGAAATTTCCGGCGCTTACCCGTTTGCGGGACCATCTGACAAAAAAGGGCGATAGCGAAGGCTCTAGGATGCTTAAGGACCTTGAAGTGCAGATTCCGATCAAAGAAAACCCGGACGGTTCTCCAAGCCTTTGGTACATGCCGCTAATCGGTGGCGAGCACTTCTTCGATGGTTTTGGCTTTGCGCGGTACAGGGACCGTTTCAAGTGGCAACGTGTCGAGATGGACGATCGCGAGGACGCGGAGCCGCCACAGAAACCGCTCTTGCCTTTCCTGGAAAGCCTGAACCGACAGCTTCCGCTGAAATGGGACCGCCATCAACGAAAATTCGGGCCCAATGACGATTGGCTCCTCTGGAAGCTCGATCAAGCAAACGCTGGAGCCCACCTCGAGGGGGTTAGTCGGCCCGAGTAAGTCGGAAAAAGTTTTCAGCCGGTGGTTTTGAGGCATGCGAGCGTACAACAAGACCGGTCCACTTTCTGTGCATGCAATTGCCGGCGCGTACGTCGTGCTGCTTGGCATCGACATGGAGGAGGCTGCCAGCGAGGGTGTGCTCGGCTTTGGGATTGAACGCATCGAGCATGGCCACGGCAACTCACGGGCGTGGTTGCAGGCGCTTAAGGTGTTCCCCGACGTGCCTACAGAAAAAGGCATGGTTTCGACCGAGCATCACCCGATCCAGGGATTTTTCTGGGGCGATTTCACGACACGCTATGGTCACGAGTACACCTACCGGGTCGTAGCGATGCGGGGTGAGCCCGGAGCGCTGCTACCATCTGAAACTGTCGAGGTACGAATTGGGACGGAGAAGGAGGATGAGGGGCAGCACGCGATCTACTTCAACCGCGGCGTTGCCGGTTCTCAGGCCTATGTCAGAAAATTTGGCGATCGCCGGCCATCGGACGTCCCCGATCGCGCTGCGTTCCGGTGGCTGTCGCGTGGTCTCTTTCGAGCCATGCTTGATTTCATCCACAGGGCAAACGGGCCCGATTGGGGCCTTCGCGTCGCCGCTTATGAACTCCAGCAAGGAGCCGTGCTGAACGCGCTCAGAGAGGCTGCCGCCTCGGGAGCGGATGTGAAGATCGTTTTCGACGCGCGGGTGAAAACAGGCGGACCGGCCGACGCCAATTGGGAGGCAATTCGCAAAGCCAGAATTGAAGACCTCGTGACTCCGCGCACCGAAAGTCGCAGTGCAATTTCTCATAACAAGTTCATCGTCCTGCTGCACAATGGAGAGCCGGTCGAGGTTTGGACCGGATCGACGAACTTCACGGACGGGGGCATTTTCGGTCACTCCAACTGCGGTCACCTTGTCAGAGACCGGGATGTCGCCAACAAGTACTTAAGGTACTGGAAGGAGTTGCATGAAGATCCGGAGATGAAAGAAATCCGGCCTTGGAACGAAGAGATATTCCCCATCCCCGACGGCCCTCCACCCGCGGGCACAGGCGCGGTGTTTAGTCCGCGATCTAATCTTGACCTTTTGGAATGGTATGCACGCCTGATGGATGAGGCCAACACTGCGGTTTTTCTTACCGCAGCGTTTGGTGTCAACGATCTTTTTGAAGAAGTTCTCGAGCATCCTAAGCCTTATCTGCGTTACGTTCTCCTGGAAAGCGCAGATAGGGATATGGACCTTCTCAACGTATCTCCCCTCAACGAGGTAGCGGTCGCCAACATCCTGCCTCGCAACGAGTTCGAACGATGGATGCAAGAGCACCTCACCGGGTTAAACGCTCACGTTAAATACGTTCACACGAAATATATGATTATTGATCCGCTTGGAGAGGATCCCCTGATCATCACCGGCTCCGCAAATTTCAGCGACGCATCGACACGCAAGAATGACGAAAATATGTTGATTATTCGAGGGGACGGGCGAGTTGCAGACATATATTTGTCTGAGTTCATGCGCCTCTTTAATCACTTCCAGTTTCGCGGCCTTGTTCGTGCGCGAGCCGCGACCGGTCCAGAGAGCGCACGGTCATTCCTCGTCCCGAACGACTCGTGGAAAGTTCGCTATTACGAGCCTGGCACACCAAAATATCTGGAGAGACTCTACTTTGCCGGTCATCCTTAGCCGGACGCGCTGCGAGCCGGCAAAAGGTTAGGACAGGAGCTCACCGGAGTCGATGCGGACAATATCAACAGTTCCCGCGTTGCGCGCTATCTGAACCATTTGGGCAGTACCACCCGGCGCGTCCCCTACGGTCTTGCCGTCCCACAAAGCAATCAAAGTAGTTTTCTTGGCGCCGCGCGTCCGGGCCATCTCAAGGACCCAGCTGTTTCCGCGTTCCCACGGATCAATGCCGCTGCCTTCCAGCCACCGCGGCAACCCTTCCTGGTTGCTGAGCTGAAGAATCGGGCGCCGGCCAATCAGCTCAAGGTACCGCGAGCGCCAGTTATCGAAATCGCCGAAGGCGAAACGGGCATAGATGTCCTTGGGCATCGGCAGGCACACAATGCTGTC
This sequence comes from Pseudomonadota bacterium, assembly GCA_046734435.1. GTDB lineage: Bacteria > Pseudomonadota > Alphaproteobacteria > Rhizobiales > Xanthobacteraceae > Pseudolabrys. Next base: position 15,771 of record JBKPRE010000203.1, read on the forward strand.
AATCCCGAGCTCCGAGCAAACTTCGTGACAGAGTATGTCGCTCCCGGGAGCTGCAGACGTCAAAACCTCAATGCGCCTCCAACCGTTTTTCGCCTTCGATAACGCTTCACGGATCAGGTTGCGCGCCTGAGGTTCGCGATCGGGAGGGAAGCGGAGCACGGCGCGGCCAGCTTTGTCGATGCGATGACCCACAAAAATGACCACGTGGAGGTCGCCAATGTCGTCAACCTCGGGCCGAACGACGAGCGTGTCGATCGTCGAAATGACCTTGTTTGCGAGTTCGACCTTGTAACCGAGCTTTGTGAAGAGCTCCAACTGTCCTCGCGCGGCATTCCAGGCGAAGAATCCATTTTTCGGAACCGCTTCTCTGTAGGCTTCGACCACCCGGCTTGGACGCTCCTCGCTCAGAAACAGAAGGTCCGCAGCGCTGATTTCGGCCCATACGCGGTTCTGGTCATTGCGCGACATCCGAGCGAGCGCCGCCTCGATCGCCTGAGATACAATCGCGTGAAGCGCCTCAAGTTGTCGCTTCAATTCCGCTCGATAGACCAGCGCTTGATCGACCTTATCGAACGTGTCCTGCCACATCTCCTCTTTCGACAGATCCAGCGCTATCGTCCCTTGCTGTAGTGCCGCGAGTCCCGACCAGTAGTGATTCAGATCGAACAGGTAGGCCGTTCGGTAAGCCTCGTAAGCTTTGCGCAACCTCCTGTTGGTGGCCGCACGCCGACGTTCGACCACGTTGTCCAATTTGTCCCACTCCAGCCGCCACAGCGTCTTCTCGTTGCGTCCCTCCGAGGTGAGGGCCTCGACGCGTTGGTCAGCCGAGGCTTTCTCACTGTTTCGGACGCGGACAATAGCTTGGTTCGAGGCTTCTAACAGTTCGGGCTTCTGCGTCTTTCGGTATAGCCGCTCGTAAATATTCCCGAGGGCGAGATTGGCAGCGATGTCATCGGGATCGTTGGCGCGGATTCGCTCCCAGGTTTCTTGCGCGCCCTCGTAATCTGTCAGATCCCACTGCGCTCTTCCCACCAGCCGCAGCGCCGGCCACTGAAAGCGCTGGCCGTCCAACTCTGACGCCAACAGGCGCAACCAGCCTGCGGATTTTGCTACACGAGCGCGCGCTACCTCCTCGGTGAAATCGGTTGGAATCGCCTTCACAGTCGCAGGATCGATTTCGTGCAGCGCCGGGAGCATCTTGAAGACAGGACTATCAGTCTCACGGTCGCTTACCAGCGTCGCTTTGATTGCAGACGCTAGGGCGGTGCGTGCCGCCGCCGCATCACTAATGTTGTAAGGCACGTATCGATCAGTCAGCACGTCGAATGGGGTCGTATCCAATACGGGGTCACCTTTGATCAGCACGGTGCGCCGCTTCCGCAACGCGTGCCTGATGCCAAGCTCATAGAAAACGTTGGCGTTGTGCACGGTGATATCGCAAACCACCAGATCGGCTTCGATAATGAGGGAGAACATGTCCTCGCGGACATTGCCCGCGTCGATGATCTCGCCAGTTGTTCCCCCGCCGAGCCCGGCGTCCTTGAGCGCGGGAGCAATCAAGCGCTCGTGGATTTGCTCGAAGTCAATCGCTGTGCCGGAAGCGTCTGTCTTCTTGCCGAAGGGACGGATAACGAAAGCCCGCTGCATCTTCGTTCCCGCTGTCCTCTACCTTTTTATTGCTGGACCCGTCTCGCCTTGTTGTATTGCACCAAAATGGACCTGCGCTTTCACCTTGTTAGCGCACCAATCGGACAATTTCCGGGTTGCTCGCAGGGCGGGGGTGATGCGCGCGTGGTCGCACTCGCTTCAGCCGGAGCTGACGTTTCCGATCCATTTATGATCGCTGTCACGTGCCAGCGATAGAATGTTTGCGGCGACAGTCCGGTATCGGCAAAACTCGATGCCGCGGTGCTGCCAACCGTTACAAAGTTGCCGTCCGTGTCAGCGCGCGAGATACGATAGAGCGTGGCGCCGCGAACTGGCATCCAAGCAAGGGCGGCGGCTGTGTCGGAAGTGTCGATGATGGCGAGTGCGCGTGGCGCGTTGCCCGGCGTCTCCGCAGGAATGGCGGACCGATATCCGGCGGTCAGCGCGTCGAGCATTGCCTTGATAACTTGGATCTGTCTGCCTGATTTGGTTACGTAGCTGTCGTCACCGCTCACGTAGCCCCACCAGTCCCAGCAGGCCAAAGGATTGTAGGGCTGCCATGGCGGTAGCCAAAATCCTCGCGCCGCAGTCTGCGGATAAAGCACGATGACTCGGTTGGTATCGGCCCAGGCATTGAAACCTGCCCTGTCCACCAGTTGTCGACCGATTGCATCGGCGTTCTGCCGGCATCCGTGCAGGACAACATGCACGCGACACGGTGGGCCTGTCGAGGCTTCACAATCCCTCGGCACAAAGACATAGCCGTTCCGCCCAAGGCTCAAAGCGCCGGCTGTGTCCGGCTGTGCATAGCGCGTCTGATCGAAGCTCTTGACGGTCGCGGAGAGTGCATCGGGATTGGCTGGCGCGTTGAGGGCGCCATAGATGTGTTGCAGGATAACACCAGCTTGGTCATAGCTTCCGCAACGGTCAATAAACGGGGACCTGCTGATAGGACAGTCGTTGAGATTGACCGTGCGCGGTGTATCGGTGACGATAAATGCATGCCCGGCACCGAGCGTTTTTTGATAGAACAGGTGACTTTTTCCGCCTGGGCCGAGGTAATGTTCGTAGAACTCGGCTGCAGCGTCAGTTACCGGGCGCGTCACTGTGTCGTCGTTGTATCCGTGGAACAGATAAATTTGCTGACCTCTCAAGTTGTCGGTCGGATCAATTTCGCCAGCCTGGGCCTTGCGGTCGGCCATCTCGATAGACACGCGCAGAGACGGCGGCGGTCCCCTCATGCAGGCCCCTGTCGCCGTAGCGGAGCTGGTTTGAGCACAATAGAACTGACCACCAGAAATTACGCCCACGCCTTTGACGATCGACGACCACGCTGTGCCGAATTGCACCGCCATGAAGGCGCCTGATGAGAGGCCCGAGATTGAGCTTTCGGTGATGGCCGCGTTCAGCGCAGGCAGTGCGTCGAGATCGGCACTGATGGCGGGCTCGGCCGCCAACGCCGCAGCCAAAACCAGATAACGCAACGGTATCTGAAACGCCGGCTGCATCGCCTTTCCACAGCGAGAATTATCGCCGCACCTTAGTGCATTAACAGATTGCAATCTTGTCGATGTCGCGCGCAATCAAGCTTGCGAAACCTCATTCGCGCCTCGCAAGGTATGGAAACACCTCTGCGCCCTCGGACTGGTCAAAATGGGACATTCACGATCAAGGCATCTCATTTGCTGAGCAACCATCTCGCATGCCAGCCAGGTGCGGATTTGGTATGCTTTCAATCGCGCAGCGGATGGCGTTGCCATCGCGACGAAGCTCGACTGAAAAGTCCTAGCTTCCCGGATTGAATCCTTGGCACGCGCAGAGGCTGAAAAGTTTGAAGCAGTGCCAGGAGGGAATCATGAAGCTGTCGCTAGTCGGCACGGCCGGGTACCTTCACGGGGCCGTAGGTTGTCCTTGGCCTCCGGCGGACACGACGTTGTTTCAGCCAATTGCTAAGTGTCTTATAGACAAGAACGCATACTGGCTGCCGATCGCCGTCGGATCGGTGATAGCTTTGTTTTTGATTGCCGATCCGGCCGCAGCCGATCCCTATAAATGGTGCGCTAATTACAGGAACGGCGGCAGTAATTGCGGATTCACCACTTTTGAGCAATGCCAAGCAACGGTCAGTGGAGTAGGCGGGTCATGCGGGCCAAATCAGTTCTACACCGGACCTGATAAGACGTCCGCTCAGCGCTCACCGAGACAAGTCCAGCGCAAACCTGCTGCAGAGTATCGTACTCAAGAGCACCGCGCTCAGGAGCGTCGGGCTACAGATACACCTGCTCCAGAGCGGCGTGGTGCAGAAGATCGCTTTCAATAGGATGGAAATCCAGGCGGATCGCGACTTCCGCAAGATCAGCGCAAAGCTCGCGGCGGCGACGAATATTCACTGTCCAAAGTTGTCGGGCGTCGGCGGTGGGCCGGCCGTCAATGGCGCAGTGGGTGGCGCGCTAGCGACAGGCTCAGGCGGCTTAGGCTTCGGCGGCGACTCTTTTGCGATTTTTGAGTCGTCTCTCTTCGGTTTCTGATTTCTGGCTTTGGTTGATTTTTTCGTGGAATTATTTTCCGCTGCACCATGGCTTCGTTGGTATTGTTCGCTTTGCTGGTTTCTTCTGTACGAATCGTCCAGCAGAACACCACCAATCCCTCCAATGCCAATGCCGATTCGCACCTGGGCCTTTGCGATATCAGACGCGAGCCCGCAAGTGAGCGCGAGCACGAAGACGGCTACGATTCGAAAAACAAACCGCGTCGCCAAGGAATGGGTTTGACGGTGCAACACGAACATCGTTCGCACCTGTGCTGTTCGCATAAATCCGGCGGGGAGTATACGCCAACTAGGCGGCCGGATGTGCGTCGCAATTCCGTGATCGTCAGGCACAGCGCAAGCCTTACTCGACTACCTTTTTCGATCACTTTTACGGGAGTTGGGTGCGGTAGTTATTCCTAACGCCGACCGACATAGCGAGTGGGGCCAACGCGTTCACCGGCCCTGTGTGAACTAGCTAATAGTGATTTAACTCGCCCAGCGATAAGGTCTCTTGCCTTTCAGGGACCCGAGGGCCCATGGGTACGATTTTCATAAATTACCGTCGAGAAGATTCGATCAGCACGGCTGGTCGATTGTACGATCGATTGTCACAAGCATTCGGACGAAAAAATATTTTCATGGATGTCGACCACATTCCGGCCGGGGTCGACTTCGTGGCACATCTGAACAGCCAAGTCGCTGCGTGCAATATTATTCTGGTGGTGATTGGTCCCCACTGGCTCGAGGCAAAAGATGAGAATGGCGGGCGACGACTTGATAATCCGGACGACTTCGTCGTTATCGAGATCGCAACAGCACTTACCCGCAATATTCGTGTCATTCCTGTCTTAGTCGATGGCGCCCGCATGCCGAAGGCAGGCGAATTACCTGGTTCTCTCAAAGCGCTTGCGCGTCGCCAGGCGGTTGAGGTTCGCCAACTTCATTTTGGCCGGGATGCCGAGGCGCTGGTCGAACGAGTAAATGAGGCCCTGGGCGGTGAGTTCGTCTGGCAGCGTCCGTGGCGGTTGAAGGCGGGCGTGGGCGCCGTTGCGGCAGTACTGCTGCTGCTGCTCGGTTGGATCGGGCTCTCGGTGTGGACCCCTTGGGCGGAGACGCGACAGGAGGTCACGTCGGAGCAGGACCGTCAGGTAAAGACGGCGACGGCTGCAACTCAAGGGAAGCGCAACGCTGAGGAGGCCGAGCAGCAGCGAATCGCTGCTGCTCAGGCAGAAAACGCGAAGAAGGCTAAAGCCGCAGCCGAGGAGGCCGAGCAGCAGCGGATCGCAGCTGCCAAGGCAGAGAACGAGAAGAAGGCCAAGGCTGCGGCCGCCGAAGCCGAGCGGCAGCAGATCGCTGCTGCGAAGGCGGAGGACGAGAAGAAGACCAAAGCAGCGGCGGCAGCCGAACAGCAGCGACTTGCTTCTCTCAAGGCGGAGGACGATCGCAAACGAGCAGAAGCTGAGATGCGAACGCGCTACACCACGCTGGTGAGCCAAAGTAACACGGATATCAACGCTGGAAATTATGACAAAGCAATCGCGAGCTTAAGTGAGGCGATCCAGCTGAACCCCGATGATCAGGGTCTCGCGTCTTTCAAGCGAGGCATCGCTTACGGGAGTAAAGGCGACTACGAGCGCGCTATTGCCGATTTCAGCGAAACCGTTCGACTCGATCCGAAGTCGGTTCTCGCGTTTAGAAACAGGGGATTAGCCTACGACAAAAAGGGCGACTACGACCGGGCCATCGCCGATTTCAGCGAGGCGATTCGACTCGATCCCAAGTACGCGCTTGCCTTTTATAGCCGCGGCTTAACCTACGAGACGAAAGGTGACAACGATCGAGCCATCAGCGATTTCAATGATGCGATTCGGTTGAATCCAAATTATGCGCCCGCCTTCGGCAACAGAGGTTTAGCTTATGACAGAAAAGGCAACTCCGACCGCGCTATCGCCGACTTTAACGAGGCCATTCGACTCGACCCAAAATACGCATTCGCACGTCTCAGTCGTGGTGTCGCCTATGGCAACAAAGGTGACAATGACCGTGCCATCGCGGATTTCAACGAAGCCATTCGGCTGAATCCAACTTACGCGCTCGCCTTTGGCAATCGAGGCTTGGTGTATGAGAGAAAAGGCAGTTACGACCGAGCCCTCGCCGATTTCAACGAGGCCATTCGACTAGATTCCAACTACGCAATAGCTTTTCGTGGCCGAGGGGTCGTCTATGGCAACAAAGGCGACTACGACCGGGCCATCGCCGATTTCACCGAAGCCATTCGCCTTGATCCCAAGCTTGGCTCCGCCTTTAGCAACCGCGGGCTGGCTTATGAAAAAAAAGGCGGCTTTGACCGAGCAATTGCCGATTTCGACCAGGCCATCAGGCTGAACCCCAATGATGCGATATCTTTCTGTCGTCGAGGAAAGGCGAGGCTGAAAATCAACGAACAGGGCGGAGATGCGGATATCGCAAGAGCGAAGCAATTAGATGCGGCGGTTTGCCGATGAAGCATCAGGCTATTTACTTTGCCGAGCGATCCAAAGTGTGTGCTCGCGTGAGAATGCTAGTTCGGCATCATTTATAAAATCAGAGAAATCGCTTTCAGTGCCCACCGCATCGAGTCTTGGCTTGATAAGGCCAATCTCGTGCGCGGTTACCGTATAGGCCGTCGCTAACTCGTTAAATTTTTTGACCTGCGTCCATCCAATTACGGATGACGCGAAGACAATAATTGGACCAATCCCCCAAAAATACTGCCAATCCGGAAACTTAATGCGGGCGAGCACCAAGGCGAATGCCAACACGTAGGCGACCACGGCTGCAATGACCCAGTTCCTCGCCGACCTGTTATTTTCTCCAGCCTTATGCATGTACCAAGTGCGCTGATCATTCAGGCGATGGGCCGCATAATATTGTTTTCTATCGTCGAGACTGAGCGCCCTTGTGCGATCCATTTCGGCGGTTATCTGGTCATCTGCCGACCAGTCGGGATCGATTTTATCCGCAGTAGCTCTGTTCGCGTCGAAAGTTCTGTACAACTGATTTCGGAATTCGCCGCGTGCGGCTTGGAGCGGCAACCCATCCGCGAATGGTGCCGCGCGCATGATGTAGCGCCACGTAAGCGTCTTCACGCTTTCTGCGAGGGCGCGACACCTGTACCAGTCCTGCTGTAGCTTCCAAAGGTTTCTTGTAAGCAGCAGGACCACCGCCAGCACAAATACAAATGCATACAGCAGGTAGAATGTGGCCCCTTTGAACGCGCTGTCCGACAAGACCGAAGCCACCAGCAGGACTGCGTACTCAGCGCCGATTAAGCGCAGGTAAGTCTTCTGCTTGTTGTTCGAGGCATCATCAGCCGAGCGAAAAAGCGCTGGATACGATTCATATTGCATGGAGCCCCCGCTCTCTGTACTTCGATGGCGGAAATAGCACCCAGATAAAAACTGCCTTCAATCGCAACCGACGCCAAGTATGTTAGTTTCGATGTGCGGCAAAATAGGGCAAAATGAGGCGGAAACGCTACGACATCGGCTGTGAAGAGAACTAAAGTGCCTGATAAACAGCACAAATTGCCGAAAAGTTTGTCTCGCCGCTTCTGCGTCGCTCCGATGATGGAATGGACGGACCGGCACTGCCGGTATTTTCATCGTCTGCTAACACGCCATGCGTTGATCTACACAGAGATGCTTACGACGGGCGCCGTGCTGCACGGCGATCGCAAGCGTCTTCTTGGCTTCGACCCATTCGAACATCCCGTTGGTCTTCAGCTTGGCGGGTGCGATCCGCAGGCGCTCGCGCAATCGGCCCGCATCGGCGCCGATTTCGGGTACGACGAAATCAACCTCAACGTCGGTTGCCCGTCTGATCGCGTTCAAGAAGGCCGGTTCGGAGCCTGCTTGATGGCTGAGCCTCGACTCGTCGGGGATTGTGTGGCGGCAATGAAAGCCGCCGTCGTGGTGCCGGTGACGGTCAAATGCCGCATCGGTATTGATGAACAGGATCCCGAAAGCACACTTTTTAATTTTGCTGAGACCGTGAAGCGCGCAGGTGTCGATGCGCTCACTGTCCACGCGCGCAAGGCCTGGCTCAAAGGCCTGTCGCCACGTGAAAACCGCGAGGTGCCGCCGCTCGATTATCCGCTCGTGTATAGGTTGAAGGCGGCGCATCCCGACCTGGAGATCGTGCTCAATGGGGGGATCGCCAGCCTGGAGCAGGCTCAGACGCATCTTGGCGTGCTTGATGGCGTGATGATGGGCCGAGCCGCCTATCAGGAACCCTGGCGCCTTCTTGGAGTCGATCCGCTCTTCTTCGGAGTTGCGGCGCCGTTCAAAACACCCAAAGAGGCCGCGGCAGGTCTGATTCCGTATATCGAGCGTCAACTCGATAACGGGTTACGTTTGCACGCGGTCACGCGCCACGTGCTCGGCTTGTTCCGCGCCGTGCCGGGGGCGCGCGCGTTCCGGCGCCATCTGGCGACTGCGGCGGTCAAGCGGGAGGCACGCGGGCATGTCATGGCTGAGGCGCTCGCACTGGTGCTGGACAGTGGCGACGATTTGGCGCACATCGCCGCGTAAGCCCGCCCAGCCCGCCGGAGACACATGCTGTTGGGATATCCGATCAGCGAGATCGCTTTGCTCGCCCTTTGGATCGTTGCGGCCGGAGTGCTGGTCGGAATTCTCGCGGGTCTGTTCGGCATAGGCGGCGGGGCCATCATTGTCCCAGTGCTGTACGAGGTGTTCCGCGTGCTCGGAGTGCCCGAGGATGTCCGCATCCAGGCCTGTATCGGGACGTCGCTTGCAATCATCGTGCCGACGACGGTGCGCTCCTATCTCGGTCACAAGAAAAGGGGCTCGGTGATTCCCGAGGTGGTGCGAATTTGGGCGCTGCCTGCGATTGCCGGCGTGGCAATCGGATCGGTAACGGCGTCGTTTGCACCAGCCTTCGTGTTCAAGATCGCCTTTCTGGTCTTTGTCAGCTTCATCGCCATACGCATGCTGTTCGGTGGCGAGCGATGGAAGCTCGGCGACCAGTTGCCCGGCCGTGGCATGCTCGCAATCTATGGTCTGACTACCGGGCTCTTCTCGTCTCTTGTCGGCGTAAGCGGCGGCGCCATTTCGAATGCGGTGCTGACGCTCTACGGACGGCCAATGCATCAGGCCGTTGGGACATCGGCGGGCGTGGGCGTGCCGATCACGATCGCGGGGACGTTTGGCTACATGCTCGCAGGCTGGCCACACATGGCACAACTGCCGCCTTTTTCGGTCGGCTATGTCTCACTCGTCGGGTTGGTCTTGATGGCGCCGGTTTCGAGTTACACGACGAGCTATGGTGTACGCTTGGCGCATTGGCTGCCGCGCCGAAAACTGGAAATTGCATTTGGCGTTTTTCTGATTCTGGTTGCGCTACGCTTTGCCGCCAGCATGATTTAGCAAGCTTCGTTCAGGGCGTTCCGCGCATACGGAGCCTGTCGCCGCGCACTTCCCAGCTTTCCAGACGGTTGAGAAAACTCATCCCCAACAAATTGTTCTTAAGGTGGCCGGGCTGCACGACGAGGGCCGGAACCGCGCGTTCCGTAAGCCCACCGACCGCAACGCGGTCGAGGGTCACCGCCGCTGCGCGCGTGCGACCATTCGCCGTGTCGATATTCACGGTGTAGTTGAGCACTTCAATCGGCAAACCGGCGGCCTTGGCCGCTTCCTGTGTCAGCACCACCGATGTTGCGCCGGTGTCCAAGACCATTGGAACGCGCGTGCCGTTAATATGGGCGGCGACCGAGAAATCTCCGCCATGACCGCGCACGACTTCAACGTTGCGGCCATGGCCCGCTACATGTCCGGGAACCAATTCGGCAATGACCCGATCAGCAATTTCGCGCAATTCAAGGCGATAGCTATACCCAACAACGAGCAAGAGGCCGATGACAGTCCAAAAAAGCGCGGCCTCGATGGCCTTAGACAGTCTTTCCCGAAACACCACCAGCACGAGCCCGCCGACAAAGACTACAAGTACAATTTTGATGGCGAGGGAGCCGATATCGTGGCGAAGAAGGTTGGTGATGGCATCCTGGTCGCGGCTGGCGATCAAGGCGGCCAGCGACAGCGCGACACCCAACAGCAGGGACCAAACGAGACGGCGGCTCACGGTGTCATCCCATTGCCGCAGTCATTTTCGTGACGCTTTGGGCCATACGCCGCTCAGGCAGCTCATTCATAATACGGCTGCGCTCTGCGGCGCTCATCCCGGCCCAGCGGGCGATTTCATCAATCGTGCGCCCGCATCCGAGGCAAAAGCCCTGACGGGCGTCGACAGTGCAGATTTTGACGCACGGTGTCTCGATCATGGGGCCGTCTCAAAGCCGAGTCGGGCGTGACCATAAGCACCGCACGCAGGAAGGCAATCGCGCGATTGTCGCAAGGCTGAAACCCTAGGTGCCGGCACGGAAAAGCGGCCGCCGACCCGCGCGTCTTTTCTCCGGGGAGCTGACGTCCGGTTCGCCCGAGGAGGAAATCGGTGGAGCGCGCTCTGGCAGGGGTGGGGTGGCGGTGACAACGCGCTCGGGAGGAAAGGTGACGATCACTTCGGTACCGATACGCAGTTTCGACGTCAGGGAGAAGCTGCCGCCGTGCAGATCGACGAGGCTCTTGGCGATCGGCAGACCGAGGCCGGCACCTTGTTCCGCCGACTTTATCGAATTGGACCCTTGGCCGAATGACGCAAGTACGATCGGGATTTCCTCCTCCGGAATTCCCGCACCTGTGTCCTTGACACTGACGTACTGACCGCCGGAGGCCGTCCACCCGATCTTCAGCCAGATTTCGCCGCCCTGGGGCGTGAACTTGATCGCGTTTGACAAGAGGTTGAGGCAGATCTGGCGGATTGCGCGCTCGTCAGCCCACAATGGGGGTAATTCCGCCTCAAATATTTCGTGGATCGTTATATTTCGGTTGGTCGCGCGCAGCTTCAGCAGATGATGACAGTCCTCTACTATGGCAACGAGCGAGACCGATTCCTCGTTGAGCTCATAACGCCCCGCTTCAATCCTCGACAGATCGAGAATCTCATTGATGAGTCCAAGAAGATGGACCCCCGAACTGTGAATGTCCGATGCATATTCTTTGTACGCCGGAACCGTATGTGCCCCGAAGACTTCGGCCTTCATGACCTCGGAGAATCCGAGAATGGCATTGAGCGGTGTGCGTAGCTCGTGGCTCATCTGTGCCAGGAAACGAGACTTTGCGATGTTGGCGGCCTCCGCTCGTCGGCGCGCTTCGTCCGAAATAGCCTTTGCCTGCTCAAGCTCACCGATCAATGCGTCCTTTTCGGCACGAGCCTGTAGTGTCGCCAAATTGCTCGAATAGAGCTGGTACGTGAGCGCGGCGAAGTAGCCTTGCGCCGTGAGCGCCATGACCGAAAGGATGTAGTCCCGCAGCCTGCCTTGCAGCATGAAATCGAGCGCAATAGCGGTGGTGACCGGAAACGTCGCGGCAAACACCGCCATCGGCAGGCTCGACGCGAGCATGCTGGACACTGCAACCACCAGCAACATGACAAACAACATGAACGTGCTGGAGTTGTCGTCGACGCCTACTGGATGGATCAGGATGAACATCCAGGCCAATCCGTAGAAAAGATCGAGCGTGATGAAGCGCAGCCGCCAAGCGCGTATCGAAATCTCGTTAGCTGGCTTTTCGAGGAACTGGCGGCACTTCGTCACTATGACGGCGTGCGTCACCAGTACGGCTACCGTCCACGTCCCGGCAGCCAATGCTCCGCTCCAGACGCTCGACATGAAGCCGACTGTCGCGACGAGAAGCAGAATGACGAATGATGCAGAAATCCGGTTCTGGGCATATTGGCGTAGTAATTCGTACTCGAAAGCCGGTTTGGTCGCGCCGGAGGAGGTCAAACGGTCACGCGCCTCGCGCACATGCTGAGTCGCAAGACGGCGGCTCACCGGCGAGCTTTCCGGAGGCAGGGCATTGAGATCTGGTTGTTCGCCGGGGATCGGCATCAACGGGCGCCGTACTCACAAAGGATCAGCGGGCAGCGTTGCGCAAAATCCTTAAGACCAGGCTTAAGAGTGACCTAAAAACCCTGGTTAACGAACCCTTGCAGGGGGCTTTGACAGCCGATTTTGCCCATGTTCGGCTGAGGAGGGAGCCAAACACATGCTTATGGGGGCCGAATGAAACTCTATGACAGCCGGCTCGCGCCGAATCCGCGCCGTACCCGGATCTTCCTCGCGGAAAAGGGCGTCGCGATACCGACCGAACAGGTCGACATGGTAGCGATGCAGCACAAGACACCGGAATACACGGCGATCAATCCGCTGCAGAGAATGCCGGCGCTGGTTCTCGACGACGGCACCATCATTACAGAGTCAATCGCGATCTGCCGCTATTTCGAGATGCAATATCCCGACCCGCCGTTGTTCGGGGTCGGCCCAAAGGACTCCGCCATTGTCGAGATGTGGAACAGGCGCGCCGAGATCAATTTTTTTGCCAATGTCGCCGCTGTGTTTCGGCACACGCACCCCGCAATGAAGGAGCTGGAGGTGCCGCAGGTACCTGCCTGGGCCGACGCCAACAGGCCACGTGTGACCTGGTTCCTTGAAATGATGGATCGCGAGCTCGCCTCGCGGGAATTCGTGGCCGGCGATCGCTATACGGTCGCTGATATCACGATGCAGGTTGCGGTTGACTTCATGAAACCGGGCCGGCTCACGGTACCGGAGGGCGCAAACAACGTGAAACGCTGGCACGCCACCGTGTCAGCGCGGCCGAGTGCGAAAGCGTAACTGAACGCGCGGTCGGTATCAGCGATCGAGCAGTGCAATCAAGCTCGACGTATCCCAACGCTTGCCGCCCATCGCCTGGATCTCCGAGTAGAACTGATCGACCAGCGCGGTGACGGGGAGATGCGCGCCATTCTTCCGCGCCTCACCCAGACAAATTCCCAGGTCCTTCCGCATCCAGTCGACCGCAAAGCCGAAATCGAATTTGTTGGCGGCCATTGTCTTGTAGCGATTTTCCATCTGCCAGGATTGTGCTGCCCCTTTTGAAATCGTTGCGATCAGTTTTTCGACATCGAGGCCGGACTTTTTCGCAAAGTGCAATCCCTCGGCGAGGCCTTGCACCAGACCTGCGATGCAGATCTGGTTGACCATCTTTGAGAGTTGTCCGGAACCCGGTGGGCCGAGCAAATTACAGGCGCGCGCATAGGACGCGATCACTTTTTCGGCTCGACCAAAGGGCTCAGTATCACCGCCGCACATTACCGTGAGAACGCCATTTTCTGCGCCGGCCTGACCGCCCGACACAGGGGCGTCGACGAATCCAAATCCACCCTTTTTTGCCGCTGCATAAAGCTCTCGGGCAATCTCGGCGGAAGCGGTTGTGTGATCGACGAATACCTTGCCCTTGCCCATGCCCGCGAAAGCGCCATTCGGTCCGAGCGTTACTTCGCGCAAGTCATTGTCGTTGCCCACGCAGGCCATCACAAAGTCCTGGCCCTCGGCAGCGGCTTTGGGGGTGGAGGCTGACTTGCCGCCGTGCTGTTTGACCCACTGGTCGGCCTTGGCGGCGGTTCGGTTGTAGACGGTCACCTCATGCCCACCCTTGTTCTTCAGGTGCCCCGCCATCGGGTAGCCCATGACACCCAGACCCAGAAACGCCACCTTCGCCATTGCGTGTCTCCTTCGCCTCTCTTGAACTCTCTTGGCCGGCCGACAGCCGATGCCTATCTCCCAATAGGTCATTGCCGAGGCGGGTCCGTCAACCGCTTCCCGGCTGAGCCGATTGACCAGGCCGCCACCTTGCATATGGTGACGCTCCAAGCGGGAACATGCATCTATGGCAGTGAGCAAAAACCAAGTCCTCACAGCGCTGGCAAAAGTGCCGTCGCCAAATGGGGTGGCGCTGCCGGACGCGCGGGTCCTGTCTGACGTGGTGGTTTCTGACGGAAAAGTTTTTTTCTCACTGACGGTCGACGCAGCCGCGGTGAATGCCTGGGAACCCGTCCGTAAAGCCGCAGAAGATGCTGTTCGCGCAATTCCCGGCGTGCAGTCGGCGCTTGTTGCACTGACCGCGGAGCGCAGTGGTGGTGCCTCGGGTAGCCGGCCTCAGCAACCGGCTGGACAAGGCGCACCGCGTCCGGCCCATCCGGCCGACAAGGTTCAGCCCGGGATCCCCGGTGTCGACGCCGTCATTGCGGTTGCGTCAGGAAAAGGTGGCGTCGGGAAATCCACGACCGCGGTCAATCTAGCGCTCGGCTTACGCGACCTTGGACTAAAAGTGGGCATGCTCGACGCCGACATCTACGGGCCATCACTGCCGAAGCTGCTCGCTATCCGGGAAAAGCCACAGACGATCGGAGGTACGCGCCTGAAGCCGATCGAGCGTTATGGGCTGACTGTCATGTCGATCGGATTTCTGATTGATGAAGAGACGCCGATGATCTGGCGCGGGCCGATGGTAATGTCGGCAATCACGCAGATGCTGCGTGAGGTGGAGTGGGGCAAGCTTGACGTCATGGTCGTGGACATGCCGCCTGGCACGGGCGATGCGCAGCTCACAATGGCGCAGCAGGTTCCGCTGAAAGGAGCCGTGATTGTTTCCACGCCGCAGGACCTTGCTTTGATTGACGCGCGGCGCGGCGTTGCGATGTTCAAGCGCGTGAACGTGCCCGTGCTGGGGGTGGTGGAGAACATGAGTTACTTCCTGTGCCCCAGCTGCGGTACACGGTCCGATATTTTCGGTCACGGAGGCGCGCGCCAGGAGGCAGGGCGTCTTGGCGTGCCATTTCTCGGGGAAGTTCCGCTGCATATGACGATCAGGGAAAAGTCGGATTCGGGTCTTCCGGTTGTTGCCACCGAACCGGATGGTCCGCACGCAAGAATCTATCGCGAGATTGCCGCGAAGGTGCGCGATCAAATCAAGGGTTCGGCGCAGGCGGCACCGAAAATTGTCATTGAAGCTTAGGGCCTTATGGAAACACTTCCGGATGCGCACCAAACCAGTGACTTGAACTATCTGGACCAACCACGCATTGTTCTGCCTCGCCGGGGTGTTGGTGACCATGGCGGACCATTTATCGGGGCGATCCAAGGGAGGACATTATGAAACGCCGTAAATTTCTCGCTGCCATCGGGGCAGGGACTGCCGCGGCTGCTGCGGCGACGATCGCCAAGCCGGCAATCGCTCAATCAATGCCAGAATTGAAATGGCGGCTGACAGCCAGCTGGCCGAAGTCACTCGACACTTTGTTCGGCGCCTGTGAAACGTTCGCCAAATCCGTTTCGGAAGCCACCGATGGAAAATTCCAGATTCAAGTATTTGCCGGCGGCGAGATCGTTCCTGCGCTGCAGGCGCTTGATGCCGTACAAAACGGCACAGTCGAGATGGGTCACAGCGCTCAATATTACTATATTGGCAAAGATCCGACCTGGGCTCTGTTTTGCGCGACACCTTTCGGTCTCAATGCCCGCCAGCAAAATGCTTGGTTTTACGAGGGCGATGGGCAGAAGCTGATCGACGAATTCGGCGCCAAGTTCAACACCAAGTGCCTGCTCATGGGTAATACAGGTGCGCAGATGGGCGGCTGGTTCAAAAAGGAAATCAAGACCGTCGAAGACTTGAAGGGACTTAAGATGCGCATCGGCGGTTGGGCCGGGAAGACGCTTGGCAAGCTCGGCGTTGTCGCGCAACAGATTGCCGGCGGTGACATTTATCCGGCTCTGGAGAAAGGGACTATCGATGCAACCGAGTGGGTGGGTCCCTATGACGACGAGAAGCTCGGGTTCTACAAAGTCGCAAAGTATTATTATTATCCGGGCTGGTGGGAAGGCGGCACGACCAACCACCTCCTCATCAATATGGCAAAGTGGAACGAGTTGCCGAAATCATATCAGGCCATCGTAACGGCGGCGGCCGGCTACGCCAACGTGGAAGAACAAGCGCGATACGATGCGCGCAATCCGCAGGCTTTGAAGCGCCTGGTTGCCAACGGGGTACAGTTGCGACCGTTCTCACAGGCCATCATGGAAGCCTGTCTGAAAGCCTCGAACGAGGTGAATGCGGAGACCTCTGCCGCTAACCCGAACTACAAGAAGGTCTGGGACTCGATCGTTGCCTTCCGTCGCGACGAATATCTCTGGTGGCAAGTCGCCGAATATGGCTACGATAGCTTCATGATCCGCAGCGGTGCCAAAGGCTAACGCGCGCGAGAATATCCGGACAAGGGGCTGGCCTCAGCGGCTGGCCCCTTTTTCTGTCAAAAATGGACACCTTGCGACTTTGGTTGAAATAGCGTCAGACTAGATTTGGCTGGGTTGCTCCGGCATTGTTCGAGCCATGCCCGACAATAGAATTCTCAAAGGGCTAAAGCGGACGTGCGTCCGCCGTTGAAACGCAAGGGAGGGTAAGGGAATGAAACGTCGTCAATTCTTGAAGGCTGCCGGACTCGGCGTCGCCGCGAGCGCAGTTGCTGCGCCGGCGATTGCGCAATCAATGCCGGAAATCAAGTGGCGCATGCCGGTGAGCTGGCCAAAGTCGCTCGATACCTTATACGGCGGCGCCGAGCTGATGTGCAAAGCCGTTGCGGAAGCAACAGACAACAAGTTTCAGATTCAGATTTTTGCGGCCGGCGAAATCGTACCGGGTCTTGCGATCGTCGATGCCGTGCAAAATGGCACCGTCGAGTGTGGTCACACCGCTTCGTACTATTATTTCGGCAAAGACCCCACCTTTGCCTTCGGCACGTCGGTGGCATTTGGACCAAACCAGCGGCTGAACCAAGGTTGGTTTACGCTCGGTGGCGGCAAGGAAGTACTGAACGAGTTCTACAAGAAGTACAATTGCACCGCACTTCTCGCGGGAAACACGGGTTGCCAGATGGGCGGCTGGTACCGCAAGGAAATCAATTCGGTCGATGATCTGAAAGGCCTGAAAATGCGTATCGGTGGGTTCCCCGGTCGCGTTTTGCAAAAACTGGGTGGCGTTCCACAGCAGATCGCCGGCGGCGATATCTACCCAGCCTTGGAAAAAGGCACGCTCGATGCGTGCGAATGGGTCGGGCCATACGACGATGAGAAGCTCGGCTTCTACAAGGTGGCGCCGCATTACTATGCGCCCGGGTGGTGGGAAGGCGGATCGATGCTGTTCACCTTCGTAAACCTGGATAAGTGGAACTCACTGCCGAAGGCATACCAGCAAGTGCTCGAGCAGGCCGGCCACTACGCCAACACGTGGATGGTTGCGAAATATGACCAGCTGAATCCGGCGGCTCTCAAGCGACTGCTTGCCGGCGGCACAAAGCTGCACGTTTTTACGCAGCCGATCCTGGAGGCAAGTTTCAAGGCTGCGATGGAGCTGCACGGCGAAATCTCGAAAGAGAATGCCAGCTTCAAAAAGGTGAATGACTCAATGATGGACTACACGCGAAACGGCTACCAATGGTTCCAGGTCGCCGAATTGGCGTATGACTCGTTCATGGTGCGTCATACGCGCGCCTGATTGACTAGTCAGAAACAAAATGTCCGGAGCAAAAACTCCGGACATTTTTTTTGTGCCCTCAGGCAGGGTCGAACAGCTATCTGATATTTAGATCGAGCGGCGGCAAGTCTATTTGCGGTATCTCGATTTTCACCTTGTCGGGATCGATAGTCGATGCTGCTCCCTTGTAGTGCATAACCATCGCCGGAAACAGGATCACCAAAACCACCATGATCACCTGGATCACGACAAAGGGTACCGCTCCCCAATAAATCTGCCCGGTCGTGACCCCCTCTGTGCGCTTTCCCGTGACACGGTCGACAAAGGTTTCCTTGGGAGCCACCGATCGCAGATAGAAAAGAGCAAATCCGAATGGCGGATGCATGAAGGATGTTTGCATGTTTACGCCGAGAATGACACCAAACCAGATCAGGTCGATCCCAAGGTGCTCAGCAGCCGGGCCGAGCAGCGGAATGACGATGAAGGCCAATTCAAAAAAGTCGAGAAAGAAGGCAAGCACAAATACGAAGGCGTTGACGAAAAGCAGGAAGCCGACCTGACCGCCCGGAAGTGACACGAGCAAATGCTCGACCCAAAGATGTCCGCTTACACCGTAAAAAGTAAGCGAGAACACGCGTGCGCCGATCAGGATGAAAACAACAAAGGCCGACAGTTTGGCGGTCGATTCCGTTGCTTGGCGAATTAGGTCCCAGTTCAAGCGCCGCTTAAGTGCGCCAAGGATCAATGCACCGCTGGCGCCCATGGCGCCGCCTTCGGTCGGTGTTGCGACGCCGATGAAGATCGTGCCGAGCACGAGAAATATGAGGAACAGCGGCGGGACCATTACGAAAGTTGTCTGCTGCGCTATGTGCGAGAGAAAGCGATAGCCTAGGAATTTGTTGGTAAGCCAATTGATCACGGCGACACCGAAAGCGAACATGATCCCGAAAAACATGGACAGCACGACGAAATCGGCGCCGCGGGAGGTCGAATTTCGCATCATGAGCCAACCGAACACGCCGCTGACAACTGTCAGCACAGCAAGGGACGTGAGCCCGCGGCTGCCGCCCGGCTCTCGGAAGCCTACTGCTTCCGCCGGCAGACCCGGCGTCGCCTTGGGATAAAGCACAGTGACAATAAACACGTAGAGGGCATAAAGGCCGGCGAGCACGATGCCAGGAATAAAAGCACCCTCATACATATCCCCGACCGAGCGGCCGAGCTGATCGGCCATGACGATCAGCACCAACGAGGGCGGAATGATCTGCGCCAGGGTGCCCGAGGCTGCAATCACGCCGCTGGCGACTCGTCGATCGTAACCGTAGCGCAGCATAATGGGCAGCGAAATCAGGCCCATCGAAATGACAGAGGCGGCGACGACGCCCGTTGTAGCGGCGAGCAGGGCGCCAACAAAGATAACGGCGTAGGCGAGACCTCCACGGACTGTTCCGAACAATTGACCAATTGTGTCGAGCAGGTCCTCGGCCATGCCGGACCTTTCCAGCACCAAGCCCATGAATGTAAAAAATGGAATTGCGAGGAGGGTATCGTTGCTCATTACGCCGTAGATGCGCTCGGGAAGGGCCTGCAGGAAGTCCGGCGCGAACTGACCGAGCTCGATACCAATCAAAGCGAAGATCAGGCCAACTGCGCCGAGAGAAAAAGCGGCCGGATAGCCGAGCAGCAGAAAGACCACCAGCGCCACGAACATAATCGGCGCCATGTTTTCGATGATGAAGGCTTCCATTTGATGCTTCCGATCCGCTAATCGCTGCTCAGCGTTTTTCGATGGCCTCGACGATGTGCTCGACCTCGGCCTCGAGAGCGTGCATTTGCGTCGCGTGTGGATCGGGGATGAGTTGACGCATGATCGCAATGCGTTTGATGAGTTCGGACACGCCTTGCAGGAGCAAAAACGTGAATGCGATCATGATGAGTGCTTTGGACGGCCACTGCGGCAGCCCGCCAGCGTTCCCGGATTGCTCGTTTATTTCGTAGGATCGGATAAAGAACGGAATTCCCGTCACGATCATAATGAAACAGAGCGGCAGAAGAAAAAAAGCATGCCCAACAACGTCAATGGAGTCGCGCAATCTCTTCGGCAAAAGATTGTTCACGATATCAATGCGTATGTGTTCGTTTGCGAGCAGCGTCCACGGCGAGCAAAGCAGAAAGACGATGCTGAACAGCACCCATTGCAGCTCAAGCCAGGAATTTGAGGATGTATCGAAAACTTTGCGGATGGTAGCATTGGCCGCGGAGACGATGACAGCGGCCAAAATCAACCACGCCAACCGCTTGCCAAGCCATGTATTGACGGCGTCGATGACGCGCGTCAGCGGCAGCAATGCCTTTAGCAAAGCATCCAGAACGCCCACTTGACCACTCCCCTCTAAACCGGCCTGTTGTCGGCCAGCATTTCTTGTTTTGTTTTTATTCCCCAAGGCGTGCCTTTGCAGCCTTGCCCCTTACTTTAATCCAATGCCTCAGCCTCTCCGTCAATGGCGAAGTTGGTCGTAGACCCGCGCACCGCGAGGGCCCCTCTTGGATGCGTAAAAAACCCCGGGGATAGACCTAAATCCTATTTCCAAAGGCGTGGCGCGGTCCGCACTAACCGCCGGTCATGCTCATGTGGCGCGGCAATGCCGGCTTCAGGTGCCTGCGGTCGATCACGAAATCATGCCCTTTTGGCTTGCGGGCGATTGCCTCTTCGATCGCAGAATAGAGGAATTCGTTGCTCTCGGACGCACGCAAGGGCTTGCGTAAATCGGCCGCGTCGTTCTGACCGAGACACATATAGAGCGTACCGGTGCAAGTGATGCGAACCCGGTTACACGATTCACAGAAGTTATGCGTGAGCGGAGTGATAAAACCGAGGCGCCCACCGGTTTCCTTTACACGCACGTAGCGGGCAGGACCTCCCGTGCGGTAGTCGATGTCTTCGAGCGTAAATCGCTCTGACAGTCTTGCTCTTACAATCGACAGCGGCAGATACTGATCGAGACGCGATTCATCAACGTCGCCCAGAGGCATGACTTCGATCACGGTGAGATCCATACCTCGTCCGTGAGCCCACTCGAGCAGATTGACGATCTCATCTTCGTTTACGCCCTTCAGGGCGACCGCATTGATCTTGATTTCGAGACCTTGGGCTTGTGCCGAGTCGATACCAGCCATGACATTCTCAAGATCGCCCCAACGTGTGATGGCGCGAAATTTATCAGCATTGAGCGTGTCGAGCGAAACATTGATCCGTCTGACGCCATTTGCTTTCAGCTCTGCAGCATATTTCTGCAGCTGCGAACCATTGGTGGTCAGCGTCAATTCCTTGAGCGCGCCGCTCGCAAGGTGGCGAGAGAGGGAGGACACCAACGTTATGATGCCACGGCGGACAAGCGGTTCCCCGCCGGTCAGGCGCAACTTGTTGACGCCTTTTGCCACGAATGCGCTGCAGAGCCGATCCAGTTCCTCAAGACTGAGAAGATCTGCCTTCGGCAGGAATGTCATGTGCTCCGACATGCAGTAGACGCAGCGAAAGTCACAACGGTCGGTCACCGAGACCCGCAGGTAAGTGATGGCGCGCTGGAACGGGTCGACCAACTGCGGCGGACCGGACTCTCCGCGGTCAAACTCGATAACTGATGTGTCGTTCGCCAACGTCATGGTCTCTACGCAATATGTTTGCAGCCGCTACGCCACGATATAGGAAGTCTGGCCGATATTGGCCATGCCGTCCAGGAATCGCTGCCACTATGATCGCCCGCGGTCGGGCCATCAATTCAGGATATTCGGCCGGCTATTGCCGGACGGGCGGGGCGCTTGTCGGCCAGGGTGACGCGGGTTGCGCCGGCGCTGCCGTCATGGGTGCAGGAGGTGGCGCAGCTGCTGCGGCCGGTCTTTTCGTTGCAGGTTTCTTAGCAGGCGGCTTTTTGGCGGCAGGTCGAGGCTGCTGCGCAGCGGGCGTGAGCTCTACGACGACCGGGTTGGGGCCAAAACGGGGAGGTTCCCCCGTCGCTTGGATCATTTCCAGTTTTTCAGATTCAGGCGCGTAGCCGTTTAGTGTGAACGTCACGGTGAGAGGCGATTCGACTGGCAAGGCAAGCGAGCAGGGCGTACGGCACGTCTGACCGTTGGACGTTTTGGCTTCGGCGCCCGGCGGCTCCGACTCGAAGCTGACCGTGTCCAGCATGGGACCGGATTTCATCGAGCCAAAGCTCATCCAATCAGGTGAGGAAGAACATGCCGCGAGTGCAAGGGCACCGCCGGCAATTACAAGAACTCGGTACATCATATTAACCGTCCCACTCGAGCGACTTGAGCCCGCTCGCCCCCCGCAAGGATAGGGGCGCACCCATGCAGGTGCAACATGATTGCGCC
>JBKPRE010000204.1:0-4571 GCA_046734435.1 Pseudomonadota bacterium
ACCGGGGACATTGTGTAGTGCACGGCTGCACTGCTGGCCGTCCCCCACCAGACGGCGCCCACGCCGGCAACAATCGCCAGCGCCAATAAGCCACCGATCACCCATGACTTTGGGACGTGGAAATGGCTGGGCGATGTCAGGGGTGCAACCGGCGCAACTGACGCCGGTCTCTCGGTACGCACCGGTTCGAGTGCCGCGGGCTTGTTCATGACTCCCTACACTGATTTTGAAAATACATAGTGCGAACCACGGCCCGCGCCATTGATTCGGGTCAAATCCTGCAGAATCGAAATAAATCGCCCTCTCACGCTCCGATAAAGACGCGTGGCGCTAGGTAATTTTCCGGAAGCGAGGGTTTGATCTGTGTCAATTGCCGAAACCGGAGGGTGACAAGAATGATTCCAAGCAAGGAGGCTGTTAATGCCAATGAGAAAACAGGTTGCTTGTACTTTGCGCCTACGAAGCGACGAATTCGTCGGCCTTTGGACGGTCGCTCTGTGGACTTTGGCCGCGGTCTGGCTGCTCGCCACATTCACCATCGATTGAGACCCAATCATCGACGGAGGCTGCAATGAAATCCGCACCGGTGCTGATTGATAACGCCGCCGCCGAGCGCGCATCGGCTCAAATATTTGGTTTGGGCCTGACGGTCGTGCTTGTTTGCGTCCTCACACTGACCGCGATTACCTATTGATCACAGCATTGAGTGTCTGCTTCAGGATCCCACGGACGGCTGTTGGGCCGTGGCATCCCGGTAATCGGCGGTGGTATTAGCGCCAACTGATGCCGGCTTGCCGAAAGCAATCGTCTCAGCCGATTTCCAGCAAAATCTCCGTCAGCCGGTCGGGCGCGTCGATCATGATGTGGTGGCCGCAATTCACTTCATAGGTGCGCCACGACGGATCGGCCTTCGCGCGTTCGTAAAACTTGTCGAATGACACGTTCGGATAGCCGGTCGCGCGGATATAGGTCTTCCTGGCGATGCGCTCGCGCGCGCCGGTGAGCCTGATCTTCTGGATAAACGTGCCGATCGGCTGCGGGTTGGCGAGCGAATCCGCCCAGGCGCGGTCCTTCTCGTTCATGCGGAAGGCGGCCGCGTCGCGCACCGGCACCGTCATCTCACCGCGGCTCTGCGCGCCGCGGATGACCTCCTGCACCGGCGGCTGCACGATATCGACCAGGGCCTCGCCGTCGTTGGGCACGAAGGCGTCGAGAAAGACGATGGAGCGGATCCGGCCGGGGAATGCTTCCGCGACACCGGAAATGACGAAGCCGCCATAGGAGTGGCCGACCAGCACGATGTCGTCGAGGCTCTCATATCTCAGGACGCCGAGCACGTCGGCGATATGCAGCGACAGATCGATGCCCGGATGCAGCTGGTGCGCGCGCTCGCCGAGGCCGGTGAGCGTCGGCGCGAACACGGCGTGGCCGCGCGAGCGCAGCCGGTCGGCGACGCGGCGCCAGTGCCAGCCGCCGCCCCAGGCGCCGTGGACGAGAAGGAAGGTGGTTGCGGTCACCGCAGTCACCCTTACGGCGCTCGATCGCCTTCGATGGAAAAATCGCGACCTGCAGCTCCGCCGCGGCCGCCGCCGATCGCCATGGCCCAGTAGCGGCGGCCGCTGGCGGAGACCGCGGAGGCGACGGCCTGGCAGCCGCCGAGCATCATGTTGGCGCGGTGCCGTGGCGATTGCATCCACATCCGCCTTGCGCATTCCTCGGTCTCGCAGCCGACCGCGACGTTCTCGGCGACGGCGCCCGCGGGCCCGCGATGCCGCCTGAAGCCCGCATGATCGAGGCTGTTGCGGCGGGCCATGTCGTGGGCGTGCTGCTGGGCAGCCGCGTAGAGCGCCGAGCAATCGGCATGCGACAGGCCGATGCCGGCGGCGCTTGACGACAATGCGATGGCGAAGCCGAGGAGGAAGGTTTTGGTCACGTTTCGCAGGCCTCGATGCGGGCAGGGTTTCTAGCCCATTATCCAATTCCGCTCACCCCCGCGAAAGCGGGGTCCAGGGTCAAATTATGGGACGTGCCGGTGGCCCTGGATTCCCGCTTTCGCGGGAATGAGCGGGTACAAAATGGCTGCCGCCTGTGACTAGTGGGGACAAGATGCCCCCGAACCCGCCCCCATGGGGCGATATGGGGAAGAGTCGACGGCGGACCCCGAATCGGCTCAAACCCCGCCCCCCATGCGCTTCACGTCCCAGTTTCTCGACGAGCTGAAGGCCCGCCTTCCGGTGTCGGAGGTCGTCGGCCGGCGCGTGAAGCTCGTGCGCGCGGGCCGCGAGTTCAAGGGCCTGTCGCCGTTCAACAAGGAGAAGACGCCGTCGTTCTTCGTGAACGACCAGAAGCAGGCCTGGTTCGATTTCTCCTCCGGCAAGAACGGCAGCATCTTCGATTTCGTGATGGAATCGGAGGGCGTGAGCTTTCCGGAAGCCGTCGAGCGCCTGGCGCAGATGGCCGGCGTGCCGCTGCCGCAGGTCTCGCGCGAGGACGAGGCGCGCGATGCGCGGCGCAAGACGCTGCACGACGTGATGGAGCTGGCCGCGAAATTTTTTCAGGACACACTTGCGTCGAGAAACGGCGCCAAGGCGCGCGGCTATCTCGCCGACCGCGGGCTCGACTCCGCGACACAGCTCAAGTTCCGCCTCGGCTACGCGCTACCCGAGCGCTTCGCGCTCAAGGAGCATCTCGGCTCGCACGGCATTCCGGTTGAGGACATGGTCGAGACCGGCCTGCTGATCTCCGGCGACGACATCCCGGTGCCGTTCGACCGCTTCCGCGACCGCGTGATGTTCCCGATCACCGATCTGCGCGGGCGCGTCATCGCCTTCGGCGGCCGCGCGCTCGAGAAGGATGCGCAGGCGAAATATCTCAACTCGCCGGAGACGCCGCTCTTCCACAAAGGTGGCACGCTCTACAACATCGCCGCCGCGCGGCAGGCCGCGCATGACGGCGCGCCGATCGTCGCGGTCGAGGGCTATGTCGATGTCATCGCGATGGTGAACGCCGGTTATCCCGCAACTGTCGCGCCGCTCGGCACCGCGCTCACCGAGGATCAGCTCGGTTTGCTCTGGAAGATGGCCGACGAGCCGATTCTCTGCTTCGACGGCGACAGCGCCGGCCTGCGCGCCGCCTACCGCGCCGTCGATCTGGCGATGCCGCGGCTGAAGCCCGGCAAGAGTCTCAAGTTCGCTTTGCTGCCGCAGGGCCAGGACCCGGACGACCTCGCGCGCTCGGGCGGACGCGACGCTATTGCAGATGTCATCGGCGCATCGCGCCCGCTCGCGGACATGTTGTGGGCGCGCGAGACCGAGGGACATTCATTCGATACGCCGGAGCGGCGCGCCGCGCTCGAAGCGCGCATCAACGACGTCACCGCGACGATCGCCGACGAGGCCGTGCGGCGCTATTACCGGCAGGATTTCAGTGCGCGGCTGTCGCAGTTCTTCGCGCCGGCGCCGGTGCAACGCGGCGCGCGCGAAGCGGGCTGGCGCGAGCCGCGCTCAGGCGGAAACTGGCGCGAGCGGCGCAACAACGAATGGCCGCGCCGCGATGCGCCGCGCACCGGGGGCAGGGCGCAGCCTTACGTGGTGGTGAGCCGCGATCTCGCGGCGAGCCCGGTGCACCGCGGGCACCGCACGATGGTGCCGCGGCGCGAGGCACTCATATTACAGGCGGCGCTCAACCATCCCTGGCTGCTGCACGATCACCTCGAGGAGCTCGCCTCGCTCGAATTCCGCCACGCCGACGCCGAGAAGCTGAAGGCGGCACTGATCGACATCGCCGCCCATAATGCGGGCCATGCCGCGGCGCTCGATCCCGAGGCCCTCAAGGCCGAGCTCGCCTCCCGCAACCTGGCCGCGGTGATGGACCGGATCGCCGGCGCCATCACCACCCCGGCGGTCTGGGGCTCGGGCCCGGAGGCCGCCCCCGACGATGTTTTGGTGACCTGGCAGCAGCTGGTCGCCTTGCATCGGCAATGGCACTCACTAACTAAGGAGCTCAAGGACGCCGAGCAGGCGCTGGGCCAGGACGCAAGCGAAGCCAATTACTTACGGTTGCGCGACGTCAAAAGCCGGCTGTCTCGGGTCGAAGGCACCGAGGCGCTTATTGAAGGCTTCGGAGCCTCTTCCGGTCGGGGCGTTCGTAGCTTATGAGGTCTGGCCGCCGGGGGCTCATCGAGTCCGGGCGGCGCGGAAGTTCCGGAACCGGCTTGGAATAAAGGTCAATTCCAGCGGTATTGTTTGTGGTTAATCGGAGCTTAGCGGGTTCCGGTGAGACTAGGGACCTGATTCGGGGCTACGCCTTATGGGCGCGGCCCTTTTTGGCCGTCGACCGAGGGGCGACGCGCCAGACTGAAGTCGGGCCAAGGAATGACCTTGACGGTCAGGAGAGGCGGAATGGCAAAAGCGGCGAAGGCGACGCAGGCGAAAGAAAAAGAAGAAGCCCCGGAAAAGGAAGAAGGCGCGCCCGATCAGCCGCTGCCGCTTCTCGATCTCTCCGATGCCGGCGTCAAGAAGATGATCAAGGCCGCCAAGAAGCGCGGCTATGTCACCATCGACCAGATCAAC
>JBKPRE010000205.1:0-12256 GCA_046734435.1 Pseudomonadota bacterium
AAGCTTGTCGGCGAGCGTCTGCGCGGCTGCACGCGCGAACTCGACGTGGTCGCACGCATGGGCGGCGACGAATTCGCCATCATCATGACGCAGATGGAGCAGGCTACCGACGCCGCTGCGCTCTCGAAGCGCATCCGCGACTCGGTGGTCAAGCCGTACCAGATCGAGGGCCATCAGATCGTCACCGACATCAGCATCGGCATCTCGGTTGCGCCGATGGATGCCGTTGAGTCGAGCGAGCTGATGCGGAATGCCGACATGGCGATGTACGACGCCAAGGCCGACGGCCGCGGCACTTTCCGCTTCTTCGAGCCAGAGATGAACACCCGCATGAAGGTGCGCCGCGAGCTCGAAATGGATTTGCGCAAGGCGCTCGCGACCGAGCAATTCGAGCTCTACTATCAACCGCTCGTCGTCCTGCAGACCAACGACGTTAACGCGTTCGAGGCGTTGCTGCGCTGGAACCACCCGACCCGCGGCTTGATTTCTCCCGCCGACTTCATCCCGATCGCAGAAGAGACCGGCCTGATCGTGCCGCTCGGCGAATGGGTGCTCAAAGCGGCTTGCGCCGAGGCAGTTGAGTGGCCGGAGCACATCAAGGTCGCCGTCAACCTGTCGCCGGCCCAGCTCAACAACCGCAACCTGGTCAATATGGTCAAGGCGGCACTCGATCAATCGGGAATGTCGCCGCACAAGCTGCAGCTCGAAATCACCGAAAGCGTGCTGCTTCAGAACACCTTTACGACCCTTGCGACCCTGCACGAGCTACGCAAGATGGGCGTTCAAATCGCCCTCGACGATTTCGGGACCGGCTATTCCTCGCTCAGCTATCTGCGCAGCTTCCCCTTCGACAAGATCAAGATCGACCGCTCGTTCATTCAGGACTTGTCAAACGGCGCCGAGCCGCTCGCGATCGTGAATGCGGTGGCCGGTCTTGCAAAATGCCTGAACATGACGTCGACCGCCGAAGGCGTGGAAACTCGCGAGCAAATGGAGACCCTGCAAGCGATCGGCTGCACCGAGATGCAGGGCTATCTCTTCAGCAAGGCCCGCCCGGCCGGCGAGATCCGGCAGTTCTTCACTCAGGGCGTCGTGAAGAAACTCGGCGCAGCCTGACAAAGCCTCAATTTGCGAGAAAGGCCGCCTTCAGGGGCGGCCTTTTCTTTTTGCGCCGATACCCCGATTTTTTGGGCCCGATCAAGCCCCGGAGTCTGCGCCCGGGCCCAGGAACGGTTCGAATTTGACGGCGTTATGCGGTGGACAGCGAAAAAACAGTGATCGCGCCGCAGAAAAGCGACTCCGGACGACAAACTCGCGAACAACGGTGGATTGTCCGGATAAGCGGCAAATCGTTGTTGTCGCATTTGCGATTCTAGTTTCCTTTTGTGCAGGGGAAGGGGCAATTGTCGTAATGCTCAGACACGCCTGCTATGCGCTAATTTTGGCGCTGTCGGCTTCTGTTCAATCCCGCGCCGAAACGTCTTGTATTGATTTTGCGCGGCTGGCGCATTCGACAGTCGGGATTACGCGATATTTCGACGAGGCGGAACGCACCGCACCCGACTTGCTCGGCATCCAGGGCACCGGCTGGTTCCAGTCCTCCACCAGTATTGTAACCGTCGAACATGTCGTCGCCGCCATGGGGCTATCCAACGGAGACTGGAAGATTCTCACTATCCAGGATGCTGCCGAGACTCATTCGATTCCTGTCCGCATTCAGCGCGTGTTGGGCGCGGGGCCGGAAAAACTGGCCGTGCTTGAATTGCAAACCGCCATCTCGAGCGCGCGCAGCGTTGAGATCCGGATGTCGCCGCTCTTACCGGACGACCGCATCGTGACGATGGCCTATCCCAATCGCGAACGACGCGCAGTAACTGGCCGGTTTGTGCAGTACGCAACCGATGGCGGACTCGCGGGCACCGGTCTTCTTGAAATATATGAAGGGGATGACCGCCTCGTCATCGATCACGGCGCTTCAGGAGCGCCGGTGTTCGATTGCGAAGGCCGGATTGCGGCCGTCATCAGCACCGTCATCACCCAGATTTTCCACACGCCATTCGGCAAACAACGCATTTCGACAGCCTGGGGCACGCCCAACGTCATATCCGTGCCAATCCGTGAGCTGATGGGGCCTCACGAAAGCCAATAGCGCTTGGCGCTTTGCCTTCGGTGCTTTTGCTCGGACCCAATTTGAGCAATTCCTGTCCATTGCCCCAAAGGGCAATATTATTCCCCGTGTTCATGGCTCAAAATTTCCGAAGGGCTTACCGCCAGCAATGCGGTGCCCCCAACCCAGTAACCCTGAGGGAATTCGATCATGACAGGCCTCAGAAAACTCTTGTTAGGTTTAATTGGGCTGTTCACCGCGGCGATGGTCATGGCGGCCATTCCAGCCGCCGCGCAGCAGCAACAGCAGAGAAGACCCAACATCCTCGTCATCATGGGTGACGACGTAGGTTGGTTCAATATCAGCGCCTATCACCAGGGCATCATGTCGGGGAAGACACCAAACCTCGACAGGCTCGCCTCCGAAGGAATGCGGTTCACCGACTACTATGCCGAAGCAAGCTGCACGGCCGGTCGGGCGAATTTCATCACCGGTGAGTTGCCCATCCGTACCGGCCTGACGACGGTTGGCCAGGCCGGTGCCGACGTCGGGATTCCGGCGCAGGCCGTGACGCTGGCCACTGCCCTCAAGGCGCAAGGCTATGCCACTGGGCAGTTCGGCAAGAACCATCTCGGCGACCTGAACAAATTTCTTCCGACGCTGCACGGCTTTGATGAATTTTTCGGATACCTGTATCACCTCGACGCAATGTCCGATCCGTACTGGTATTCTTTCCCGGTCGACGAGAAGTATTACAATACGTACGGCCCACGCAGCCTGATCCACAGCTACGCAACCGACCGGGACGATCCGACCGAAATGCCGCGTTGGGGCAAGGTCGGCAAACAGAGGATCGTCGATGAAGGCCCGCTGCCGCCGTTCCCGAACATGTCCAATGTTCAGAACATGCACGATTTGCCTTTCCTGAAGGCAAAGTATGACATGACGACCTTCGACGAAGTGCTGGTCAAGGCGTCGAGCGACTTCATGGACAAGGCCAAGCGCGACGGCAAGCCGTTCTTCGTGTGGCACAACACCACGCGCATGCACGTCTGGACGTTCCTGTCAGACAAATACAAAGCCATGCAGAACAGCCAGACCAACTATGGTCTCGAGGAAGCCGGCATGGCGCAGCTCGACGACAGCGTCGGCGCATTGCTCAAGCACATCGACGACATGGGCGAAACCAGCAACACGATCGTGATCTTCACCACCGACAACGGCGCCGAGGTGTTCACTTGGCCGGATGGCGGCATGACGCCGTTCAAGAACACCAAGGGCACGGTTGGCGAAGGTGGCTTCCGCGTGCCAGCCATCATCCGCTGGCCGGGGCAGGTCAAGCCGGGCACCGTCGAGAACGGTCTTATATCGGGTCTCGACTGGTTCCCCACCCTGGTGGCTGCCGCCGGTAATCCGAACATTACCGACCAGCTCCTCAGGGGCGTCCAGCTTGGCGACCGGAGCTACAAGAACCATCTCGATGGCTACAACCAGATGGATCTTCTCACCGGGAAAGGCCCGTCGAAGCGCCACGAAATCTTTTATTTCGGCGGCGCGACCCTCGGAGCGCTTCGCCTCGATGACTTCAAGTTCACGTTCTACCAGCAGCCTTATGGCTGGCCGGGCGAAAAGACCACCACCGACATGCCCGGGATGGTCAACATCCGCCAGGATCCGTTCGAGCGCACGCCTATGATTCGCGGCGAGTCGTCTAACACCGGCGCCTTCGGCTACGGCAATGACTTCTTCGCCCGCGAGTTCTGGCGTTTCGTATTGGTGCAGCAGTATGTTGGGAAGCTGGCGCAGACTGCGATCAACTACCCGCCAATGCAGGATCCGGCTTCGTTCAACCTCGAGGCGGTGAAGAAAAGAGTCGAGGAAATGATAAAGAACCGTCCGGGTCAGTGAGGAATATGCAAACAAGCGGGCCGCCTCACCGGCGGCCCGTTTTGTCTTTGCACGCTGCGCGTCTAGTTCTCTGTCGTACGCGCGTCCTGAAGATCATCATCCGACAACACGCGCAAGGCTGCGCCATCGACGTCGCTGTATTGCCCGCTGCGAAGAGCCCATAAAAACGCGAACAGGCCCGTGAGGCCAAGTCCAAGGGCGAGCGGCACGAGGTAGACCAGGACGTTCATCGGGCGCCTCCATTGGCACGCATGGCATTGAGTGTCACCAGCAGCGACGAGCCGGACATCGCGAGAGCGGCGACTAAAGGCGTCACCGCGCCAGCGATCGCGACGGGCACTGCAACAGCGTTGTAGATCGCAGCCAGCCACAGATTTTGCGTCATCAGCTTGCGGGCCCGCCGGGCAGCAACGATCGCATCGAGCACCGGCTTGAGCTTCTCGCCCAAAAATACCGCGTCGGCCTGAGCCTGGGTTACGTCGGCGGCGGAAATCGGCGACAAGGACACATGCGCGGCGGCAAGGGACGGCGCATCATTGAGGCCGTCGCCAACCATCAGCACGCGGCGGCCGCTGGCCTTGAGCATTTCGATGCAGGCAATCTTCTGCGCAGGCTTCAGGCCAGCCTGCCAATTCTCGATATCAAGAGCGCGCGCGACCGGCGCCACCGCCTCGGCATGGTCGCCGGAGAGAATATGCAAGTCGAGCCCACGCCCGCGCAGCGCATTGACCACATCGACTGCGTCAGGGCGGAGCTTCTGGGCGATCGCAATGACCGCAAAGCGCTTGCCGTGCCGGAAGCAGACCGTTGATGCCTGCGAGGCATTTGACGTGATGACATCGCAGAACTGCGGACTGCCGAGCTGCGCCTCGATGCCGTTGATGCGCGCACGCACGCCCTGTCCGGGCTCCTCCACGGCATCGTCGAAAGGCACGCGTGTCGTGGCCTCACGCGACAACGCAACTGCAAGCGGATGCCGGCTCGACAAAGCAAGCCGCGCCGCCATTTGCAGCGCCTCCGGATCAAGCGCGGCCGCGTTGACGACGCGCGGTTCCGGCAACGTCAAAGTGCCGGTCTTGTCAAAAACAACCGTATCGACCTCCGCCAGGCGTTCGATGGCGTCGCCGGCGTTGAGAATGACGTTCGCCCGGAATAGCGCGCCAGAGGCGACGACCTGCACGGCGGGAATTGCCAATGCGAGCGCGCAGGGACAAGTGATGATAAGAACGGCAATTGCGGTGATGACAGCATCATGCACGCTTGCCCCTGCGATCAGCCAGCCGGCCAAGGTCAGCGCGGCGGTCAGGTGCACGACGGGCGCATAGACGCGGGAGGCGCGGTCGGCGAGCCGCATGGCGCGCGATTTAGCGCTCGCCGTCTTTTCCAGGAGCTTCTCAATCTCGTCGATCAGGGCCGCACCGCCCGCGGCGGTTACCCTCAGCGTGAGGGCGCCGGAATAGTTCATGCTGCCGGCGTAGACGGTGGCACCCGACGCGACGTTGCGGCGCATCGTTTCGCCGGTGATCAGGCTTTCGTCGAGATCAGATTTGCCGCCAAGCACGATGCCGTCGGCCGGAACACGTTCGCCGGGTTTCACGAGCACGCGATCGCCGGCCTTCAGCGCCGCCGACGGCACGCTGACCAGTTCGTCGCCGATAAGCCGGTGCGCATTCTCTGCTTTCAGAGCGGCCAGATTGCCTGCCACCGCCCTGGTCTTGCGGCGCATGGCATGGTCCAGGGCGCGCCCAACCAGCAGGAAAAACAGCAGCATGATGGCGGAATCGAAATAGGCATGCTCGGCATGACTGGCCGTTTCCACCAGCGACATGCCGAGCGCAAGGATCACGCCGAGCGAGATCGGCACGTCCATATTGAGCGACCGCGCCCTGAGAGCGCGCCAGGCACTCGCAAAGAATGGCCGGCCGGCATAGGCCGCCGCGGGCAACGCGATCAACGCCGAGGCCCAGTGAAAAAAGTCGCGCGTTTCGGGCGTGATATCGGTGACATTTCCCGACCACACCGACACCGACAGCAGCATGATGTTCATGGCCGCGAACCCTGCGACCGCCAGGCAGCGCGTGAGACGACGGGCCTCGGCAGCCTCTTGCTGCTCGGCGCGCATCGGCGCGAACGGATGACCGTGATAGCCACCATCTTCGAGCGCGCGCAGGATTGCGGCCGGCTCTGCGAGTCCCGGCGACCAAGCGACGTGCAGCCTGCGGTTCGTGAAGTTCAACCGCGCCTCGGTCACGCCCGGAACGTTTCTGACCGCCCGCTCGATGCGGCCGATGCATCCGCCGCACGCAATGCCTTCAACGGCCAGTTCCATGCCGAGCGTGCCGTCGGCCATCGGCTTGGCATAGAGCGAAAGGTCGAGGCTCTCGGTCATAGCTTGCTCATGGCGAATCCAACATCACCCGGCTGCGCGAGCGGAAAACGCGCGCGTCATCCTTGTAAAGGTCAACGATCAGCTCCCATTGACCCGGCTCCGCCCGTGCCACGCCGCGGAAGCGGCCGCCCGATGCATCGTTGAGTGCGATCACATGGTCGCGCCGTTCATCCGCCGGGTGCGCAAGACGTGCCTGCGCCGCCAGACCATTCACGGCAATACCTTTGGGATCACGCACTGAAATATCGAGGACAGCATTGCCGGCGCCATCACGCGAAAGCTTGCCATTGACCTGCCAATGCAGCGCATCCTGCTGTTCTGCCCGGGCGATGTCCTGCCCGAACATCAACCCGGCTTTATAGGAACTCGTGGTCTGCACGCCTCCGAACGTGGACATCGCTGCTTTCACCATCACCGCATTGACGGCGAAAACGATTCCAAAAAATCCGACGAAGCAGATCAGGACATGCTTGCCGGTCAATTCGCGTGGCTTGTAAGGAGCGCGCATCTTTGACCCTCATCCTGGCCCAAAGAAATGATCACGCATTTCAGCGGTCTCACCGGAATCGATATCGATCAGCTTGAACAGAATTGTGGTCGAGGGCGCCGGCGGCGTGGCGCCGTAGTCCGTCACCACCACCCGCACTTCCTTGGTTTGATCGGGGCCGACCGTGATGAGTTGCCGGCCGTCCGCGCGGGGCGGCAGCCCCACGAAATCAATGAGGGTCGAAGGCAAGCCGTCAACGCTCATGATGAAGTCGCGGTACTTCAGGCGCTTGTTGACGATGCGAATTGTATAGGCGTTACGGATCGCGCCGTCGGAGAGGCGCACATACATCGGGTTGCGGTCGTGGATGATGCTGATGCCCTCGCTGTCGCGCGTTGCAAGGGTGTAGATCATAATTCCACCGACCACGGCGATTATGCCCGCGTAGAGAGCGGTGCGCATGCGCACGAGCTTGTAGAAAGGCTTTTTTCCCTCGAGCCGCTGCTTGATGTTGAGGTCGGTGTCGTAGGCAATCAGGCCGGTCGGGCGCCCGAGCTTGCTCATGATCGCATCGCACGCATCGATGCACAGGCCGCACTGGATGCAGCCGAGATTGGCGCCGCCGCGGATATCGACCCCGGTCGGGCAGACATGGACGCATTGCAGGCAATCGATGCAATCGCCGGCCGGCTGACCCTGCGAACGCAGCTGCTCGGCCTTCTTAACCGAACAGCGCGGCTCCCCGCGATCGTAGCGGTAGGTCACATTGAGCGCGTATTCGTCGGTCAGCGCCGCCTGAATGCGCGGCCACGGGCACATGTAAAGGCAGACCTGCTCGCGCATGTGACCGGCGAGCGAATAAGTCGTTATCGTGAGGATGCCTATCCAGATATAGGCAATGAGCGGCGCTGCCCCCGTGGCAAGGTCTCTCACCAGCGTCGGCGCATCCGAGAAATAAAGAACCCACGCGCCGCCGGTCCACCAGGCAACCATCAGCCAGAGGAAATGCTTTACGCCCTTGCGGGCATAAGTGCCGGCCGTCCACTTGCGCGCGTCGCGCTGCATGTGCTCGCGGCGGTCGCCTTCAACGAACCGCTCGATGGCAAAGAACAGGTCGGTCCATACCGTTTGCGGACAGAGATAGCCGCACCAGATACGACCGGCGACGGCGTTCATCAGGAACAGCACTATCGCAGCGAGAATGAGCAGGCCAGTGAGGTAGTAAACCTCCTGCGGCCAGATCTCGATGAAGAAGAAATAGAAACGCCGGTTTGGGAAATCGATCAGAACCGCCTGCGACGGCGCGTTCGGGCCGCGATCCCAGCGCACGAACGGAAGCAGGTAATAGATGCCGAGCGTGACGGCCAGAACTGCCCATTTGATATTGCGGAACGTGCCATGGACGCTCTGCGGGTAGATATTGCGGCGGGCCGCGTAGAGCGGGACATCGTCTTCGGGCGGCGCCCCGCCGACTTCCGCTTCCTTCACCAAATGCGCAAGAGCCGGCGCACCGGGCGCCGGCTGATCAAGCGACATGGTGACATGCGCGGTCATTTTTCTCCGCCGCCGAACGTATGCACATAGACCGTCAAGGCTTTAATGGTGGGCTCGCTCAGGCGGCCGCCCCAGTTCGGCATCACCGCGCCGCGCCCGTTCTCAATACCCTGAACGATGGTGGCCTTGTCGGACCCGTACAACCAGATTTTGTCGGTCAGATTGGGAGCGCCCATCTCGCGGTTACCTTTGCCATCATCGCCATGGCAGACCGCGCAATTGTCCGCGTAGACTTTCTTGCCGAGGGCGAGATCGGCTTTGGGTTCGGTCGACAGGCCGGACAGCGAACGGGCAAAATCCGCCACGGCCGAGATCTCGTTGGGCTTCAGGATATTGTCGCGGCCGAAAGCGGGCATGGCGCCGGCGCGGCCTTTGTTGTCGGCGGCACGCGCGCCGAATCGTATCGTCTGCTCGATATCCGAAAGCTTGCCGCCCCACAGCCACTCGTCGTCGTTGAGATTGGGGTAGCCCTTGGCGCCGCCGCCGCCCGCGCCATGGCAGGGCGCGCAGTTGTCCGCAAAGGCGACCCGGCCCTGCGCACGGGCAAAGTCGAGCAATTGCGGGTCGCCGGCGATCTCAGCGAGCGACGCGCCAGCGAGCCTGTCCATCATAGGACCGCGCTGCTGCTTGAGCGCGTCGAGATCTTCAAGAAGCGCGGTCCGGGTGTGGTAGCCGAACACGCCCTGTGTCGAATTGGTCAACAGCGGCCAGGCTGGATAGACGATCCAGTAGCCGACCGACCAGACAATCGTGATGTAGAACAACCACAGCCACCAGCGCGGCAGTGGCGTGTTCAGTTCGCGCAGCCCGTCCCATTCGTGTCCGGTCGTCGGGGTGCCAGTCAGCGCATCGACTTCTTTGTGTTCTTCGGCCACGCTCAGTCCTCCCGCAGCGGAATGCGCGCCGCTTCATCAAATTGCTTCTTGCGCGAAGGCCAGAGTGCGTAAGCGAGCACCAGCAAGAATACGACCACGAAATAAGCAAGACCCCAGGTCTGAGCGAACTCGGCGACAGCACGATACGTTGGATCCATGGCGCTCACCTGATGTTGGCTTTGTCGTCGTAAAGCTTGAAGTCGACCTGCGTTCCAAGCATCTGCAGATAGGCGATCAGCGCGTCGGCTTCGGTGATACGTGCCGGATCGCCGTCGAAATCGCGCGCGTTCACCCTCGGGTAGCGCTTGGCCAGGTCGACGGCATCGGGGCTGTCGTTGGTCGTCTGCGTAACGACGTCAGCGGCAGCGCTGGCGATCATCGCCGACGTATAGGGAACGCCAAGAAGCGCCTGCGCTTTCAGATCGTCTGCAATATGGCTGAAGTCGAGGTTGGTCTCGGCCAGCCAGGAATAATCCGGCATGACCGAGCCGGGAACGACCGAACGTGGCGCTTTCAGATGATCGCGGTGCCAATCATCCGAATACTTGCCGCCGATGCGCGCGAGATCCGGACCGGTGCGCTTCGATCCCCACTGAAACGGCTTGTCATACATGCTCTCGGCGGCGAGCGAGTAATGACCGTAACGCTCGACCTCGTCGCGCAGCGGGCGGATCATCTGCGAGTGGCAGAGGTAGCAGCCCTCTCGCACGTAGATGTTGCGTCCGGCGAGCTCGAGCGGCGTGTAGGGCCGCACGCCATCGACCTTTTCGATCGTATTCTTCAGGTAGAACAACGGCACAATCTCGACCAGGCCGCCGATCGCGATAACGATCAGGATACCAATGACCAGGACGATCGAATTCTTCTCGAAGATCGCGTGTCTCGACCACAGTGACATGAATGCCCCCGTCTATTCCGCCGGAGCCAGCGTGAGATCGGCAGGCGCCGCGGAAACCGCCGTATTCACGGTTTTCCAGAGATTGAAGGCCATCAGCAGGGCGCCAATGAGGAACAGCGCACCGCCAAGGGCGCGGATGACGTAGAAGGGATGCATCGCTTCCACGGTCTCGACGAATGAATATTCGAGAAATCCAAGACCAGTGTAGGCGCGCCACATCAGTCCCTGGAGAATTCCCGACACCCACATCGCGCTGATGTAGAGCACGATGCCAATCGTCGAGATCCAGAAGTGCCAGTTGACGAGCTTGAGCGAATAGAGCGGCCGATTCCAAAGCCACGGGACAAGGCAGTAGAGCGCACCGAAAGAGATGTAGCCAACCCAACCCAGGGCGCCGGAGTGCACGTGACCGATTGTCCAGTCGGTATAGTGCGACAGCGAGTTGACGATCTTCACCGACATCATCGGACCTTCGAAGGTCGACATGCCGTAGAAGGCGACGGAGACCACCATCATGCGCAGCACAGGATCGGTACGAAGTTTGTCCCACGCGCCGGACAGCGTCATGATGCCGTTGATCATGCCGCCCCAGGACGGCATCCACAGCATCACCGAAAATGTCATGCCAAGCGTCTGCGCCCAGTCAGGCAGCGCCGTGTAGTGCAGATGATGGGGCCCGGCCCAGATGTAGAGGAAAATAAGCGACCAGAAGTGAATGATCGAAAGCCGATAGGAGTAGACCGGCCGATCGCAGCGCTTCGGTATGAAGTAATACATGATGCCGAGAAAGCCGGCGGTGAGGAAGAAACCGACCGCGTTGTGGCCGTACCACCACTGCACCATCGCGTCCTGCACGCCCGACCAGACGATGTAGGACTTCGGCGAAAAAAGTGAGATCGGCACCGCGGCATTGTTGCCGAGATGCAAAACCGCGATCGTGATTATGAAGGCGAGATAAAACCAGTTCGCCACATAGATGTGCGGCTCGGTCCGCCGCATGATCGTACCAAGGTAAATTAAAAAGTAGACAACCCACACGATCGTCAGGAACAGATCGGCGTACCATTCTGGCTCGGCATATTCCTTGGACTGCGTAATGCCAAGGAGATAGCCGGTGCCGGCAATGACAATGAAGAAGTTGTAGCCAAGCACGACGAACCACGGCGCGATGTCACCCGCGAGCCGCGCGCGGCAGGTACGCTGCACGACATAAAGCGACGTCCCGATGAGCACGTTGCCGCCGAATGCGAAGATGACAGCCGATGTATGCAACGGGCGCAATCGGCCGAAGGTCGTCCAGGGTAGATCGAAGTTGAGGGCGGGGAACGCAAGTTGCAGCGCGATGATCAGGCCGACCGTGAATCCCGCAATGCCCCAGATTACGGCGGCGACCGCCGAAAGCTTGACCGGCCCCATATTGTAATTTGGCTTGCCATCGATCGTCAGTGGAGGCGCTTCAACCGGACGTTCGTAATAGCGATTGATGATGGCAAATACCGCCGCGACGCTGGCCGCACCGAACAGGTAGGCATGGAACGCAAACTCCGGCGTGTATGCTTTGGCTGCGACAACAATCGACAAACCGGCGAGGGCTGTAAACGTCAGCGCTGACCCGCCCTCCCCGATCGTCATCGTTTTCCGGTGGGCAAGTGCGTTCGCCATGCTGTTCGGTCCGTTTTTGGGCTGAAGTGAAAAATTCGGAGGCCCGCCGGCGATTTATGGCCGGGGGGCCTTCCGCTTTCCTTGATGCATGTCAAATCTGCGGTTCAGCCGCCGCGTGACCAGCCGTGCCAGCCCCAATGGCGCGGGCCGCTGGTATTGACGCGAGCTTTTTGCTCATCGTTAAGCGTTGCATAAAAAGCATCAAAGGCCGGGCGCACGGTCCTGGTCGCCTGCTGCATGGCATCGAGACGCTTCAAAGTAGACGCGTCAAGGCACGCAGCTGGAACTCGATGGGGGACCCCGTAACCGGGCGGCCGTCAGTCACAAAAGCTACTTTTGATTTTTAATGTATGCCGCAAGATCGGCTGCTTCATTG
>JBKPRE010000206.1:0-6813 GCA_046734435.1 Pseudomonadota bacterium
TTGGTCATTCGCGTCCTCGATTATCATTGCTGTTGGCTTGAGGATCGCGCCCTCCTCTGTCCCGGCAGGGCCGGAACCGACAGGCAGGGCCTCGAAAGCGCAAGGTCTTGCCACGGGTCGCGAAACGCCCGGCAGACCTCAGGGATCGCCGGGCGCGCGGGTTTTAGGGGCATCGGGACGGCCTGTCAAACGCGCCAAAAAGCTGGGCCATCTCGCCGCAGCCGGATTTTCTTGCATTTCGGGGCTCCGATGATCATGTTCACCCCGTCAGGCCGGGCCCCTCTGGCAGCCATGTGGCTGCGATGTCGGACTGATGACGACATTCGGTGGGCCCGATGCATCTGACAGGTTCCCCTCAGTCTCCACGCTTCCGACCCCGGCCGCCGGGTAGCGGCCCACGCTCGCCTGTCCTTGCGTTTGTGTCTGTCCTCGTGGTGGCGCTTGCCGTATTCGTTCTGGTGTTGCCGCACTCCGTCGTGCTGCCGGTGTTCAGCCTGTGGGCACTTTCGGCGGCGGTCTGCGCCGCTCTTCTCGCCATCTTTCCGCTTCGCACGAAACCCTCCTATGCGGGTGCCGCGTGGGACATGGCCGGCGCGTTTACTCTGGTCGGCTGTGCAGCGGCTATCCTCGGGGAGCTCGAGCCGATTATTGAAATCATCCGCCCATCGGGGCCCCGGAGCAAAATGAATGATTGATCTCTCCATGCTGCCGCAGGGCGCGATCACCGCGGTTCTGCAAGTGATCATGATCGACCTGGTGCTCGCCGGCGACAATGCGGTGGTCATCGGCCTTGCGGCCGCCGGTTTGGCGCCTGCACAAAGAAACAGGGCGATCCTGGTCGGTATCATTGCTGCAACAGTGCTGCGTCTGGCATTCGCCGCCATTGCAGTGGAATTGCTCGCGATTGTTGGTCT
The DNA here is from genome assembly GCA_046734435.1 of Pseudomonadota bacterium. GTDB lineage: Bacteria > Pseudomonadota > Alphaproteobacteria > Rhizobiales > Xanthobacteraceae > Pseudolabrys. Next base: position 915 of record JBKPRE010000206.1, read on the forward strand.
CCTGCTGGCCGGCGGAATTCTGCTGTTGTGGGTATGCTGGAAGATGTGGCGCGAGTTGCGCGGGCCGAGCGCCGAGGATACCGAGGCGGCGCTCCTGAAGCACAATGCACATGTGCCCCGCAAAACTTTCGCGCAGGCGGCCTGGCAGATCGTGATTGCCGACGTGTCGATGTCACTCGACAACGTGCTCGCAGTGGCGGGCGCGGCGCGTGACCATCCTTATGCGTTGATATTCGGGCTTGGCCTCTCGATTGTCCTGATGGGCGTTGCCGCAACCTTTATCGCCCGGTTGCTGAACAAGCACCGATGGATCGCCTATTTAGGACTCGCAATCATTCTCTATGTTGCGATCGAGATGATCTGGCGCGGATTTTGGGAAATCCAGCCGCACGTTCTCGGCTAGAATCCGTAACGCGCAAGCGAGGCAGCGAGCGTGGGCGAGGGCGCGCGTCCCGACGTAAAAACGATACGCGGTGAAGCCGGCAATTTCCCGTTCGGGCGCGTGCGCATCAGGTCTGCCACCCGGCGCGCAATGGCTGGTGCGGGGTCGAGCCAGATGACCGGCCAGCGCGCGTTTGCCCGGAAGCGCGCGAGCAGAAGTGGATAATGCGTGCAGGCGAGCACAATCGTGTCGGTGCGTCTGCCGTCCTTGTCGATGAAGCAGCGCGCTATTTCGCCGGCGATGGCCGTGTCGGCGACGGGGGCACCGGCGAGCTCGGCTTCCGCGCATGCGGCGAGCCGCGCCGAGCCGACCAAGTGCACGTCACACCCGGAGCCGAATTCGCGGATGAGCGCATGGGTATATTCGCGCCCGACGGTCGCCTGCGTCCCAAGCACAGCCACGCGTTTTGTCGTCGATTGTGCACAAGCCGGCTTGATCGCGGGGACCGTGCCGACGAAAGGCACGCGAAAGTGCGCACGTAATTCACCAAGCGCAAGCGTCGACGCAGTATTGCAGGCTACCACCACAAGATCGGGACTGCTGTCCGAGATGGCGCGCCCGGCGACGTCGATGACGCGCTCTATCAACCTGTCCTCGTCGAGATTTCCATAAGGGAAGCCCGCATCATCTGCGACATAGATGAAATTTGCATCAGGCCGCGCCGACCGCACCTCCTGGAAAACCGTCAGGCCGCCGAGACCGGAGTCGAACAGCAATATCGTGGGTGCTTTGGGCATCTCGGACGAAATCAGGCGGATCCGAACACCCGCTTGAAGATGGTGTCGACGTGCTTGAAATGGTGATCGAGGTTGAAATTGGCCTCGAGCTCCTTGTCCGTGAGCTTGGCGCGCACGTCCTTGTCCGTCTTTAGAAAGGACAGGAAATCGCCTTCGCCGGCCCACACCTTCATGGCGTTGCGCTGCACGAGACGATAAGCGTCTTCACGCGCCACGCCTTTTTGGGTCAGCGCGATCAGCACGCGCTGCGAGTGGATCAGCCCGCCAAGCCGATCGAGGTTTTTCTGCATTGCGGTCGGGTAGACAATGAGCTTGTCGACGACCGATGCAAGACGCGCGAGCGCAAAATCAAGCGTAATGGTGGCGTCGGGACCGATCATGCGCTCGACAGAGGAGTGCGAGATATCTCGCTCGTGCCAGAGGGCCACATTTTCCATGGCCGGTAGTGCATAAGCGCGAACCATCCGGGCAAGACCGGTCACGTTTTCCGACAGGACCGGGTTGCGCTTGTGCGGCATCGCAGAGGAGCCTTTTTGTTTCTCGGAGAAATATTCCTCTGCCTCGAGCACCTCGGTTCGCTGCAGGTGGCGGATTTCGGTCGCCAGACGCTCGATCGAGGAGGCGACAACGCCGAGCGTGGCAAAATACATCGCGTGCCGGTCGCGCGGGATGATCTGCGTAGACACCGGTTCGACCGAAAGGCCCATTGCCCTGGCGACATGCGCTTCGACGCGCGGGTCCACCTGCGCGAAGGTGCCGACCGCGCCGGATATCGCGCAGGTTGCGACTTCCTTGCGGGCGGCTGTCAGCCGGTCGCGGGCGCGCGCGAATTCGGCGTACGCGTATGCAAGTTTGAGGCCGAAAGTGGTCGGCTCCGCGTGTATGCCATGCGAGCGCCCGACCGTTGGCGTGAGCTTGTATTCGAAGGCGCGGCGCTTGAGAGCTGCCAGTAACGTGTCGATATCGGCGATCAAGATGTCGGCGGCCCGAACCAGCTGGACGTTCAGGCAGGTGTCGAGCACGTCGGATGACGTCATGCCCGAATGCACGAAGCGCGCCTCCGGGCCGACGATCTCGGACAGGTGAGTGAGGAATGCGATGACGTCGTGTTTGACCTCGGCCTCGATGGCGTCGATCCGCGCAACGTCGAATTTTGCCGACTTTCCTTTGTCCCAGATCTTCTTGGCGGCGTCCTTGGGAATGGTGCCCAGCTCCGCCATAGCGTCTGCGGCGTGCGCCTCGATTTCAAACCAGATGCGAAACTTGGTTTCCGGCGACCAGATCGCGGTCATCTCGGGGCGTGAATAGCGTGGGATCATCGGGCGATCGGAACCTCCGAATAGGAACTAGCACGATGCGGGTCTTCGGCAAACCGTCCCGCGGCCGGCGCCATGCTACTTTTTCCTATCGAAATCATGCGTTGCGGTGATTTCGATCTCCGCTCCTTGCATGCTGAAGAATTCGCTCAGCGTGGTGCGCGCGCGCGCCGAGACCTTGACCGATTGCCGGAGGTGACCCGCTGAAATGGATTCTACGCTTTGTTTGACGACGAGGTCCTCAAGCGCGGACGGCGTCTGAACATGCTTTTTGAAAATGCCTTCGGCATCGGCGTCGGTGTTGCGTTCAGGGTCGGCCGATTGAGACAGCGCAACTGCCGTCCGGTCCGCCGCTGCGACGACGTCCGCCTTGGTCAATCTGACTGCGTCTTTTTCGCCGAGATAAAGCCAACCCGTAAATATCAAGACTGCCAGGGCCAGGATGGTCGCGAACTTCACGCCGCTTCCCCGCGCGCGAGCGCTGCGGCCTGACGAATGGCCGCGATGTTAGCCTTGTAGTTGCCGCCCTTGAACACGGCGGACCCGGCGACGAGGACGTTGGCACCCGCGCGCACGACGTCGGCGGCGTTCTGCGCCGTCACGCCGCCGTCAACTTCGATGTCGATTGGGCGGGCGCCGACGAGTGTGCGCACATCGCGCAGCTTGTCGAGTGCTGCCGGAATGAAAGCCTGGCCGCCAAATCCGGGATTGACCGACATGATGAGAATGAGATCGACCAGGTCGATGACGTGCTCAATGCTCGATACCGGGGTTGCGGGGTTCATCGTCACGCCCGCTTTTTTGCCGAGCGCACGGATCGCCTGCAGGGAGCGGTGCACATGAGGCCCGGCTTCGATGTGCACCGCTATGATGTCGGAGCCCGCCTTTGCGAATGCCTCGAGATAAGGATCGCATGGTGCGATCATCAGATGGACGTCGAGCGTCTTCTTTGTCAGCGGACGGATCGCCTGAACAACGGCCGGGCCGATTGAGATATTCGGCACAAAATGGCCATCCATGACGTCGACGTGGATCCAATCCGCGCCGGCGGATTCGACCGCACGAATTTCCTCGCCCAGTTTGGCGAAATCGGCCGAAAGAATGGACGGCGCGATGATGAGCGGACGCATAACGGTCTCCGGAAAGGTTCGGGTAACACGCGCCGGACAAACGGGCAACGCCGCACACCGCCCAATGCACCGGCTTGTTTAACGTTTTGCGGATACGCGCCGTGCCAACGGTTTCAGCAAGTGCGGCAGAAGGTAGATCGGAAATTGGACCAGCGCGAAATAGAGCCAGGCAAGGTCGGGGACAACGAAACCCGTGGCCGCCAGCATCAGGCCGATGTTGCGGTTGCTGGCGATCAGGCCGATGGCGAAGGCGCGGGCGGGGCCCGCACGCAGGAAGACAAGCGCGGTAAGTGCGATCATGGCGATTGCGAGAGCAAACGCCAAAGCGGTTAAACCCAGGACAAGCAACGGATCGGCGCGAAAATGGTCGACGACGCCGTCCATCGCGGCGATGGCAAATGTCGACATGGCAATCATGCTCAAGCCGTCGATGCGTTCACGCTGGGCCTCGATAAAGGCGTCGCCGGCAATGCGGCGGATGACAGCCGCGCCAAGGGCGCAGCCGGCGATGATCGCCAATAGCCTCAATCCGAAGGTGACAGGCGAGGCGAGCGCAGTGCCGAGGTAGATTTGGGTAAACAGGCTCGCGGTCAGCGGCGTGATTGCTGTCGACACGATCAGGCTGGCGAGGGTCAGCGCAACATCGAGTCCCAGCACGGCGGCGAGCGCCGGCGATGACGTCAGGCCCGGCGCCGAAATTTGCAGCACGAGCATGAAATAGAGACCGGGCGCGAGATGGTCCACGCCGAACAGGAGGAACACGGCGCCAAGCATCAGTGGCACAACCAGCATCACCCAAACGGTGGCGGCGGCGATCAGCCCGGGCCTGCTCCAATGGGCCCATAGCTCCTTCGGATTCACCCGCAGGAATGCGAGCGTCAGCATCACGATGATCGCTTCGCCGAGATGAGGTTTGAAGGCCTTCGAGAGCGGCGGCACGGACAGGCCAACGAAGATCGACGCTGCCGCTACCAACGTGCCGTGGCGGCCAGCCAAGCCCAGCGCGGCCGCAGGCAGCCTCAACCAGTTCATTGCGGAAAACTCCGGCAGGTGGGCTGCCTTGATAGCGCCTTCGGGCTCGACGATCCATATAAAGGGCAGCGGCGCGGGTAGGCGCCCTACGGATAGGTGACATGGCACGTACCGACGCAATGGTCCTCGGTGCCGGCATCGTCGGCACGTCGATCGCGCTTCATCTTGCCAGACGCGGGCTCAGCGTCGCGCTGGTTGATCGCGCCGGCATCGGCGAGCAGACGTCCTTTGGCAATGCCGGGATCATCGAAGGCAACACGATATTTCCGCCGGCATTTCCGTCCAGCTTCAGCGCCCTGTTGCGCGTCGCATTCAAGCGCGCGAGCGAGGCCAACTATCACGTTTCGTTTCTGCCGAAGATCGCCCCCTGGCTGTGGGCATTCCGTGCGGCTTCCCGGCCGGAAAAGCTGGCCGAGACGGCTCGGCTGATCCGCCCGCTTTTCTCTCGTGCGGTCGCCGAGCACGAGGCGCTGCTGGCCGAGGCCGGCGCCATGAAATATCTGCGTAAGACCGGGTGGCTCAAGGTTTACCGCGCGGAAAAGAGTTTCAAGTCGCTCGCGCCCGAGTTCGAACTGGCCGCCAAGTTCGGGCTGCCGCTGCAATCCCTCGATACAAAAGGGGCGCTAGCGCTCGAGCCGTCTCTCAATCCGGTATTCGGGCATGGGGTGTTCTGGCCGCAGGCTGCCAGCATCAGCAACCCGCTCGGTGTGACACGGGCCTATGCAGCGCGTTTTGCCGGGCTCGGTGGCGTCTTCCTGACCGGTAATGCGCGGACGCTGCACCGTTCCGGCAGCAATTGGCGGGTAGAAACAGACCAGGGTGCGCTCGATGCGAGCCAGTGTGTGATCGCGCTCGGCCCCTGGGCTTCCGACCTGCTCAAGCAGCTGGGCATCGCGCTGCCGCTCGCGGTCAAACGGGGCTATCACCGTCATTTCCGTGCGCAGGGCAATGCGGGACTTGCGCGTCCGGTGCTCGACGCCGACGTCGGCTACCTGATCACACCGATGGAGCAGGGTATCCGCATGACGACCGGTGCCGAATTCGCCGCACGCGATGCTCAGCCTTCGCCCGTGCAGTTTGACCGCATCATGCCGCGGGCGCGCGAACTGTTTCCATTCGGCGAGCGGGCCGACGACACAACGTGGATGGGCAACCGGCCGTGTCTGCCGGACTCGCGGCCGGTGATTGGCCGCGCGCCCCGGCTGTCCGGCCTATGGCTGGCGGTCGGACACGCGCATTGGG
>JBKPRE010000207.1:0-3616 GCA_046734435.1 Pseudomonadota bacterium
CGTAGAATGTTCGGGCCGTCCTTCGCGACGAGATCCTGAATCCACGGAAAGAACTTGTCGGGATTGAGCGGCTTGTCGGTCTTGAGCGAAACCGACTGCATTTCCTCGTCGTGGTAGTGCTTCAGGCCATTGCCGTGATGATGGTGGTGGTGATCATGGCCGTGTTCGTGATGATCATGATCATGGTGGTGATCGTGCTGGTGATCATCGGCATCGAGGAACGAAGGCTCAATCTCGAGAATACGATCGAGATCGAAAGCATTGCGGCCAAGGACTTCGCCAATATCGATCTTGGCGCGCTCGGTGCGATGCAGCCGCGCATAAGGATTGAGCCCGCGAATTCGCGCCTCAAGCTCGCTCAACTCTTCCGGCGCCACCAGATCGGTCTTGTTGATCAGGATGACGTCGGCGAAGGCGATCTGGTTCTTTGCTTCCGGTGCGTCCTTGAGGCGATCCGTCAGCCACTTTGCGTCGGCGACCGTTACAACCGCATCCAGTTTGGTCCGCGAACCGACGGCTTCGTCCATGAAGAATGTCTGCGCGACCGGCGCCGGATCCGCGAGCCCGGTCGTCTCCACGATGATCGCGTCGAATTTCCCCTTGCGCCGCATCAGGCCGTCGATAATCCGCACGAGGTCGCCGCGCACTGTGCAGCAGATGCACCCGTTGTTCATCTCGAACACTTCCTCGTCGGCATTGACCACCAGCTCGTTATCGATGCCGATTTCGCCGAACTCGTTGACGATGACCGCGAATTTCTTGCCGTGCGGCTCGGACAAAATACGATTGAGCAGCGTCGTCTTGCCGGCGCCGAGGTAGCCGGTCAGCACCGTAACGGGGATTTTCTCGGTATTGCTGGGGGTTGGCATTGAAGCGGGCACTCCGTTTGACCGTCATATAGGCAATTTCATGCCGGATCACAAAGATGTCGCCGTGAGGCGTCTAAATCCGGCTCCCAAAATCTGAGCCAGAATGGCCTCCGGGCCCTTCTCTATGTCGTTTTCCCCGGTCAGTTGCGCGAGCGCGCTCCCGGGACGCGAAACAGGTTGGAGAAGACCGAGCGAATCCATTTATTGCCCGGCTCACGGTGAAACCGGTTGTGCCAGTACTGGTAGATCTCGATCTTCGGCAGCTTGATCGGCGGCCTGACGATTTCGAGATTGAGATCCTCGGCAAGCACGGTCGCAATGGACATCGGCAGCGTCGCGATCGCATTGGTGTGCTTGGCGATCACCGCCGCAGCGATAAAGATCGGGACGCGGCAGATAATGTTCTGTGGCGGGATAGCTGCCTCAACCGCGCGCTCGGCGAGCTTGTGCGCATGGCCGGTGCCGAGGGTCGACACCAGCACATGGTTCTCGGCGGCGAACTCGCGCAGCGACGGGTTGCTCGACACCCGCGGGTGGCCGCGATTGACGACGCTGACATATTCCTCGACCCACAAGAACTGCCGCCGGATTCCTTTCACGAGGGTCGGGAAGGATCCCATTGCAAAGTCGATTGTGCCGCTCTCGAGCCACGACTCGAGATGCTCGCCGTCGAGCTGAACGACGCGCAGGCGCACGTTCGGCGCTTCGACCATCACGCGATTGAGCAATGGCGGCAGCAGCTTGATCACCCCGGCATCGACGACGCAGAACTGGAACGTCCGTGTGGACACGTGCGGATCGAAGACCACGTGCTCGCCGCGCAGCGCGCGCATTTTTTCCAGAACGTCGCCGATCGGCTCGGTCAGCGCAAGCGCCTTCGGCGTCGGCTCCATCCGGTGCGACACGCGCACGAACAGCGGGTCGTCGAAATAGCGGCGCAGGCGGGCGAGCGTCTTGCTCAACGCGGGCTGCGTCACGTCGAGGACCTTGGCGGCGCGGGTCAGGCTGCGCTCGCGCAAAAGCACGTCCAGCACGCGTAAATGCTGAATATCCAGCTCAACGGAATAACTATTTGGAATGTAATTTATATCCATCGATTGATAGTATACGTGCGAGCACGGCCCTAGGCTAGCGGCAACGATGGGCAGGCCCGCGCAAGGCGTCGGACCCGCCCGCAGGGGAAACGCTGCCATGCTGCCGACCGCGCTGCAGGATCGTGGGCTCGACCGATCGACGCATTGCGTCCCTTCGACCGAATTTCGCAACGCGCTTTCGAAACTCGCGACCGCTGTATCCGTTATCACGACCGCCGGCCCCGCGGGCGCGGCGGGAGTGACCTGCTCAGCTGTTTGCGCGTTGAGTGACGACCCGGCAATGGTGCTTGTCTGCGTACACGGCAAGAGTGCGACCAACGCCGCCATCAAGAAAAACGGAATCCTGTGCGTGAATTGCCTGCAAGCAGGCCAAAGCGAGCTGTCACAGGCTTTCGCCGGAATCGGCGCGATCCCGATGCGTGAGCGCTTCGCGCTGGGCACGTGGGACGCGCTGGTGACCGGCGCACCGCACTGCAAGGACGCCCTGATTGCGCTCGACTGCAAAGTCGCCGAAGTGCGCGACATCGGGACACACAGCGTGTTTGTCGCAAAAGTTCTGGCAACGTCGGAAGCTGAACGAGGCGAGCCCCTGCTCTACCAGCGGCGCGCCTACGTGACGACGTGCGCTTTGTAATGAGCTGAGACCCTGATCCGGAGATCGTCATGCTGCGAACGGGCGAGCACTATCTCAAGTCGCTGAACGACGGGCGTACCGTATGGGTCGGCAACACGAAGATCGACAATGTCGCGACGCATCCGCTCACGCGCGAGTACGCGCAGCGTACAGCGGAATTTTTCGATTTGCATTTACGTCCGGATCTGCAGGACCAGCTGACGTTCCTGGACAAAAACGACGAACGCCGCTCGATGATGTGGTTCCTGCATCGCAGCAAGGAAGAGCTGGTCCGCAAGCGCCGCTATCACGAATTCATCATGCGGCACTTTGTGGCGGCGTCGATGCCGAGAACGCCGGACTCGCAGAATTACATGTTGGTGACATACATCGACGATCCCGATCCGTGGGAGAAGGCCTCGATCGGCGCGGAAGGCCGTGGGCTCGCCGACAATATCCGCAATTTCTGGCAATACGCGATGGACCACGACCTGGTCGTGGCCCCGCACTTCGTCGATCCGCAGGCTGACCGCTCGGACCCGAACGCGCACGCTACGTCGCCCGCATTGCGCATCGTGTCGACGAATGACGAAGGCATCGTAGTCAATGGAGTCAAGGCCATCGGCACCGCTTCCGCCTTCGGCGACTACCTGCACCTCGGTGTCTTCTTCCGTCCCGGCGCCAAGGGTGATCAGATTATCTACGGCGTGTGTCCGGCAAATTTGAAAGGCATTACCATCGTCTGCCGCGAAAGCGTCGTTGCGACTGACCCCGTCGAGCATCCCCTCGCGTCGCAGGGCGACGAGCTCGATGCGACCGTAATGTTCGACAATGTGCTGATCCCCTGGAAATACGTCTTCCACATCGGCAACCCCGACCACGCCAAGCTGTATCCGCAGCGCGTCTTCGACTGGGGACATTATTACGCGCTGTTCCGCCAAGCCGTTCGCGCCGAATTGCTGGCGGGTCTCGCAATCCTCATGTGCGAGCATCTTGGCACCGCGAAGATCGAGGCGGTGCAGGCCCGCCTCGCGCGCATT
>JBKPRE010000208.1:0-18161 GCA_046734435.1 Pseudomonadota bacterium
GGAATCGCTCCGCGTCGTAGTGCTTCTCGCACCAGGCGATGGCTTCACCGTCAATGTCGATACCGACATAGGTGCCCGTGAACCGGCGTCCGCGAAAATTGTAATCACGCAGCCAATGTGCCCAGCGCCCGCATCCGGAGCCGATATCGAGAATGTTGGAGTTCGCGCCCGCGAGCTTCTGAGTGAACACGAACATCCAGAAGTCACGCGCGTGCGTGAGGAAATGCACCTGATTGTTGATGATGCGATTGCCAACTCCAATCCGCACGCGGAGATGGTTCGGTGGCAGATCGCGAAACTCGGACCAGATCAGTCGCGGAACAATGTCGAAGGCATTGATGATCGTGCGAAACAAAGGGTTAAAGGTCAGAAGAGACGTTGAGGGGAACATTTTCCGGACGGCGCGATCGAGCGTCGAAGCCTTCGCATCGGTCGTCTTGACGAAGTTGGCTGAGGTATCGGTCATCGGTGTCACGCCTCAACGCGGCAAAAATGTCGGAATGATGCGGTTTATCTAGTCTTTACCGCTTAAGATTATGTTACGCGCACTGCGGGCAGGCCTTCGCATTGGGGGGCCGCACCGTCGCCTTTCCGGATCGGTCATGAACGAGCTTTGGCAACCCCGTCGCGAAGCCAGCGGAATCGTGGCGACGCCCTTGCATCGACGTACGATTGTTTTTCTCGGCACCGCCCATGACGGCGGCGGCAGCTCGGTTCTGGCGTCGACGCTTGCTTCAGCAATGCGCACCGAAGGTCACCACGTGGAGGAATGGTATCTGTTCGGCTCCTACGCCGACGCTCCGCCTAGTGCACGCGTGTTTCTCAACCAGCGGCGCTCGCGCTCACCGATCACGCTCGCTGTTCTGTTTGCACGCGTCGTAAAAGCATTGCGCGAGCTCAGACCCGATGCGGTCTTCGGGCTGCAACCCCTGTCTAATCTGCTGGCAGCCGTCGCCGGGACACTGGCCGGCGTTCGTCACCGGGTCGGCACGCATCACCTTCCCTACGATCAGTTCAATCCGGTCCTGATGAAGCTCGACGGCGCCGCCGGTCGGCTCGGGCTATACAGTGAGTTGGTCACCTGCGGGCAGAGCGTTGCCGACACCTACCGGCGCAACGGCGAAACCTACATGCGGCGCCTGAAGGTCATTCCGAACGGCCACCGTAAGCCGATTGCGGTCGATCGCGCCGCAGCCCGCGCCGCATTCGGGCTGCCTCGGACCGGCGCGGTGCTCGGCCAACTCGGGCGCCTCTATCACCAGAAAAACCAGCGTTTCAGTATTGGCCTGCTGCGTGACCTTCCTAATACTTCGATGCTGATAATCGGCAGCGGCCCGGATGAAGACCTGGTCCGCGCAGAGATCGCGTCGCGCGGTGATGAAGATCGCGTGCGCCTGCATCTGCACATCGATCACACCAGGATTGGCGAATTCTATTCCGCAATCGACGCTGTGCTGTTTCCGTCGAGCTTCGAAGGCCTGAGCCTTGCTGCCATCGAAGCGATCCATGCTGGCGTGCCCCTGATCTGCTCCGATATTCCCTCGTTCCGCGAAATGTTTCGCGACTCGCCGTTCCTGACCGGACACCTCATCGTTCCTCTCGGCGATCGTGATGCTTGGCTAGAACGCATCCGCACCATCGTGGGTGACGAGACGCTCCGCGCGCAGATCGTCACAGAACTACGGCGGCTGTCGCCACGCTATGCTTTCGAGACGATGTCGACGAAATATCTGGCCCTCCTCGATTGATACGGCGCCCGATGCTTGCACCTGCGATGAACGAGGTTCCCAAGGCGGTTGCAGGCTGGCAGGCGCGTATCGCCGAAGTCCTGTCGGTCCGCTACGCGCTGTTGCGCGGTTGGACAGCAGGCAGCGCCCTCATCGCCGGTCTGGTCCAGACATTCGTCTTCGCCCGGGTGCTCAGTCCGGACCGTTTTTCATTATTTATTCTGGTCGGCGCCGTCGGCGTATCGATGTGGCTGTTCGACCTCGGCCTGTCGAAGATCCTGTTCGTAAGGATGCGCAAACACTACCTTGCCGGTGAAAGCACGCTTGGGGTGGGTGCGCAGGCAAACGCCGTCGCGCTGTTCTACGCGCTGGCCATCGTCGTGTTCGCGGCCATCTGTTTTGCCACGATGCTGGCGCGGCCCAATGAAACAGCCTGGGGCGCGGCCGAGTTTGCGTTGTTTTTCTTTTTCTCCGCCATCAACCTTGCATGGTTCGTTCTGCGCAACGTCAGCGTCGCAGTCGATCAATACATCTATTTTGAGACACTCGAAGCGGTCCGCCGCATCGGATACATTGTGTTGCTGCTCTCGATGCTCGCGGGTCTGCCTTTTTCCGTATTCGTGATCGTGATCAATCTCGGTTGGGTGGTGCTTTTCGGTCTCGCCGTCCGTCACCTCGTACGGCGCGGCGCCCTGACCCTGCACCTGCGCGGCCTCGCGTGGCGCCTGGGCGAGTTCTTCCGCGAAAACTGGCAATCGGCTTTGCGCACCGGAACGCACGCCGGCGGAGAGATTTACATCCACAATGTTCTTTATCTGGTGGTACCGGTCGCAGCCGGGCTCGGTGCGCCCACAATTATTGTTGACACGGCATTGAAAATTTTCCTCGGCACACTCAACCTCTGCTCGGCGGCCTGCGACCTGCTGGTCCCGCGGCAAACGGCCGCCTTCGCGGCGCGCAACGCCCGTCTGCTTTGGCGGACGACGCTGACGGCAGTCGCACTCTGCGCGGTGCCGGCACTGATTGTATCGGCGCTGCTGTTGTTCGATGCCAAAGGTCTGTTCGCAATTTTACTTGGCCGCTCCGCCACCATGCCGCCTGCGGCAGCGCCAATCCTGCTTGTTCTGCTGGCAACGGCCGCGATTAAGTCGGCACCGAATTTCCTACTCCAGCACACCGGCTATTTCCGGGCCATTGCGAGGCTCTCGATCTTTAATGTTGCGCTGATGACCGCGGCTGTAGTCACGGGATTGCTCCTGCATTCCGACGTGGTCGGATTTCTGGCACTTTATGCCGGCACGTTCGTCGTTGTGGCGGCGCTTTATGTCACCCTTGCTGTCCGCGGCCCGCTGCGGGATACGGCGAAGACATAGGCGCGCACCCTTCGTTTGACACACCCGCACTCATCCCTATAGTCCGCCCGTTCTCGGTCGGGGCGTGGCGCAGCCCGGTTAGCGCACCAGTCTGGGGGACTGGGGGTCGTGGGTTCAAATCCCGCCGCCCCGACCAGAAAGCCCAAAAAAGCTCCTACGCCATTCACCGTTTTCGCCGAGCATGTTTTCGGCTGTATTCTCGCCGGACGATCCGCGTCCGGGGTGAAGCCGATGGCCTTGCAGCAAAATACCGACCACATTCAGACAACGCATATCGGCAGCCTGCCACGACCGCACAATCTGCTTGATCTCCTGAAGGCCAAATATTCCGGTCAGCCCTATGATGAGAGCAAGCTCGCTTCCGTTCTGACGCAATCGGTCGTCGACTGCGTACGCAAACAGGTCGAGTGCGGGATCGAGATCGTCACGGATGGCGAATACTCCAAGCCTGGTTTCTTCACCTACGTCCGCGAGCGTTTCGACGGATTCGAATCGCGACCTGGTCAGAAAATGAACGCGTTTGAGCAGGAAGTATCGGCTTTTCCAGAATACTATGCCCAGTATTTCAAGGAAGCGATGATGGGAGGCGCAATTCTGCCGATCGTTCCCGTTATTTGCGCGGGGCCGGTAAAATATAAAGGCGAACCCAAACTCAACATCGACATTGCGAATGTTAGAGCTGCAGCGAAAGCAGCAGGTATTCCGGACAGCCGCATCTTTCTGCCGGCGACGGCGCCGTCAGGTGTGGGCATCAACGAATATTACAGGACCGAAGAAGATTACTTTCACGCTCTCGCTGGCGAGATCAGCAAGGAATATCGCGCAATCGTAGCGGCGGGCCTTTTGCTTCAGGTCGACGATCCGTTCCTGCCGGATATTTTTGTTGAGCCGGGTCTTGATGAAAACCAAAAGAGGCGACGTGCTGAAATTTATGTGGAAGCGACGAATGCCGCGCTCGATGGGATACCCGCCGAACGTGTCCGGTTTCACACCTGTTACGGCATCAACGAGGGACCTCGGATCTACGAAGCAAACTTGTCCCAGATCATCGAGTATGTCCTCAAGATCAATGCTGGTTCGTACAGTTTCGAGGCGGCAAACCCCCGCCATGAGCACGAGTACCACCTGTTCGAGCGCGTAAAGCTGCCGGACGGAAAAGTCATTTGCCCTGGGGTAATCACCCACGCCAGCAACATTGTTGAACATCCGGAATGGATCGCTGAGCGGCTGATCCGTTTTGCGAAGCTCGTGGGCCGTGAAAATGTCATGGCCGGCGCCGACTGCGGATTCTCTTCGCAGGCGCTTTACAAGACCGAGGTCCACCCGACGGTTGTTTGGGAAAAGTTCAAGGCGATGCGTAAGGGCGCAGACATCGCCAGCAAGCATCTATGGGGCTGAGCACGCCAGAACCAGTTGAACGGCAGCGCTTTCGCGACTACGCTTGTCGTTTCAGGAGTTCCGTATGACTGCATCTCAGGCTTATTTGTTCTTCCGCTACGCCCGGTGGCTGCTTTGGATCGCTGCCCTGGTTTATTCTGCCGAGTATCTGCTTCACACGCAGAGCCATACGGATTCGTTCAACCATCTGTTGCGCACGACCGAATTCTGGATGTTCGGGCTTCCGAACCTGGCAATGTTCGCAGGGTTTTTCGAATTGATGATGCGCGACAAGGCAGGCCTTCCGCGACCAAAATTTGGTCAGCTCGGCTTGCCGCGTTGAACGGAATAATTCCACCGCCCTGATTCGGTGGCGCCGAAATCAATTCCAATCTGCGCCAGGAAGGCCTTCGAGCGGGCGGCCTCGAGGTAGGCAATCTCGCGTTTCAATCTATCGATCTCGCGGCGGCAAAATTCCGCGTCCTCGAGGGCTTCATTCGCGTCGGCTTCAAGCCTGCGCAAAAACTGCCGCAGTCGGACGAGATCGGCGTCGGTCGGGGCTTTCAGCATGGCCCTGATCGTAACCGGCTCGCGCGGCGCGAAAAGCGGTTTTCCACTTACAAATATAACTGTTCACGCGTTTTTTGGCCGCCTCAATCCGGCGTATGGAGCGACGCCCCGAGCCGTGCACGCCGACGCAGCCAAGTGGTAGCGCGATACTTCGGGTCGTGCGTGACGGCCTGCATTCCGTCGAGCACGGCAAGGACGCGCCCCGGGCCGAGCGCATCTCCAAGAGCGAGCGGCCCTTTCGGATAGTTGAGGCCAAGCTCCACGGCCGTATCGATGTCGGCCGGCGTTGCAATGCGCAGTTCGGCGATGCGCGTGCCGATATTGACGACCATTGCGAGCAGACGCTGCACGACAAAGCCTGGACTGTCATTGATCACGGTGACCGGTGTTTTTTCCGTCGACAGCGCTACCACCGCGGCGGCCAGGATGTCCGACTTGGTGAGCGGCGTCTTCATCAGCGTCCGCCGTCCAGAAAAACGCCCGAACATGTCGACAGCAACGGTCCGCGCCGGATCGAGTTGCAACCGCACGGCCGCGCCCGAGGCATCCTCCCCAAGCGGCGCGACGAAGCACGGAATTCCCGCCGCCGGCGGGCCGCCGAACTGGACTTTGACGCCTGCGTCTTTCAGCCAGTCGGCAAGCTCGGCCCCGCCGTCCTCGCTCGCGACCCAGGCCGCGGCGGGCTTCGCCCCCGGCGGGACCGGCACGGTCGGTTTGTCTTTCGCAGGCGCGCCGTCGTAATTGTAGAAACCCTGCTTCGACTTCCGACCGAGCAGACCACCCGCAACGCGCACAGCCATTTGCGCCGATGGCTGGTACATCGGCTCATCGAAAAATTGCTCAAAGATACTCACCATCACCGCGTGCGTGACATCGCCACCGACAAGATCGAGCAGCTCGAAGGGTCCCATCCGGAACCCGGCCGCCTCTTTCATAAGGGCGTCGACCTCCTGCGGGTTTGCAATTCCCTGCGCGACGATACGGAGCGCTTCGGGACCATAGGCCCGGCCTGCGTGATTGACCACGAAGCCGGGGGAGTCTGCGGCGACAATCGGATGCTTGCCGATACGCCTCGCAAAACCGACCAGCGACTTCACGACCCCGGGCCCGGTGCGGAGGCCACCGATAACCTCGACCAGCTTCATCAATGGCGGTGGATTGAAAAAATGCAGCCCGGCAACGCGCTGCGGCTGCGCACATCCGGCGGCAACTTCGGTGACCGACAGGGACGATGTATTCGTCGCCAGCACGGCATCGCCAGCCACCCGCTGCTCCAGTTCGCGAAAAAGGGAACGCTTGGCCGCGATGTCCTCGACGATTGCCTCGATCACAATCCCCGCTCTTGCACACTCATCGTAGCTGCTGATCGGTTTCAGGCGGGCGAGAACGTCCTTCTTTGTCTCGGCGGTCATGCGCCCTTTCGACACCAGCCCTTCGAGACCTTTGTCAATCGCTGCGATGGCTTGCGCCACCGCGCCGCTGTTTGAATCGAACAACAAGGTCGTGAGCCCGGCCTGCGCGCACAATTGAGCGATGCCGCGACCCATGGTGCCGGTGCCGAACACCGCGGCGACAAGATCGGGCCGGGAGAGGTCAAACGCCACGCGCTACTGCCCCTCAAACTTGGGTTTTCTTTTTTCCATGAAGGCGCGCATGCCTTCTTTCTGATCGCGCGTGGCGAATTGCAGTTGGAACGCCTTGCGCTCCAGCATCAACGCCGTATCGAGCGGCGCATTGAGCCCGGCGTTGATGATTTCCTTGATCTGCATGATCGATACTGCGGGCATCGCGGCAATATCGCTGGCAATTTCCAGCGCGCGTGACAGCGCCTGACCGGACGGCGCGACTTCGCTGACGACACCCATGCCCAAGGCTTCCGCGGCGGTGAACATTTTTCCCGTCATGATCAGCAACATGGCGCGGTGGCGTCCGACAAGCCGGGCCAGTTTTTGGGTGCCGCCGCCGCCGGGGAGAATGCCGACTTTGACCTCCGGCAGGCCAAGCTTTGCCCCCTCACCCGCAATAATGATGTCCGCACATAATGCCAGCTCAAGCCCGCCGCCGAGCGCAAAGCCCTCTACCGCGGCAATAAGTGGCTTTGGACAGTCCATGAGCGCGCGCCAGTATTTCTGCACATTGCGCGACATGACCTCGACTGGGCCCGCCTCGGCCATCTCGCCGATGTCGGCGCCGGCTGCAAAAGCGACATCCGAACCAGTGACAATGACACAGCGCACGGCGCTGTCGGCGCCGCAACGCGTCACTTCGTCAGCAAGGCGCGTGCGCAGATCCAGATTGAGCGCATTCCGCACCTGCGGGCGGTTGATCTTCAGGACAGTAATGTCGCTGGACGGACGTTCGACGATGAGAGAATCCGGCGCGGCCATGGCGATCGACCCAAAGGAATGACGTCGGGGCTTTACCTAGCAGATCGCGGGGCCGGAAGGCTATTTGCAGCCGGATTGATCACGGCCAGCGCGTCGACGACCCCGGCTCCGATCTCATTGCGCTTGCCCGGAATTCGGGTCGCGGCACGGGTGAGGCTGGCGCGTACCTGGGCGGGCGTGAGGTTTGGTTTCGATGCGAGCAGGAGGGCCGCGACCCCGCTGGCATGGGCAGCTGCGATGGAAGTGCCCGAAGTCACCTGATACTTCCCATCCGGTGCGACAGCGAGAATCTCGACACCGGGCGCCGCCACCGCAACCTGCGGACCCCGGTTGGCCTGCGGCATCAACTTGTCGTCGACATCCGTTGCCGTCACGCCTATGACGCCCGCGTCGGCAGCCGGATAGAGCGGCGGTGACCTTGGACCGGCATTGCCGACGGCGGCAATCAGTACGATGCCACGTGCATTTGCCTTGGCCAGCATCTCACGCAACAGGTCGTCAGGAGGTCCGGCAAAGCTCATATTGATGATGCGTGCGTTCTTGCTCGCAGCCCAATCGACACTCTTGAGAATATTGAATGTGGTGCTTTCCGCACTTTCTCCCGAACCGGAAAAGGCGCGCACCGCGAGCAACTTCACTTTCGGTGCCACACCGGTCAACTTGCTCTGGGCGGCAATTGCTCCGGCCATAGCCGTGCCGTGCGAATGAGCAATGGCCGGCGAGCCGACGACATCATATTCGTCGGCAACCACGCCGGTAAGGTCAGGATGTTTCGTGTCGATTTTTGAATCAATCACCGCGACCAGCACGTCGTCGCCACTGGTGATGCGATGCGCCTCCAGGAGGTGTAGCTTGTTTACGACGTATTGCGCCGGGCTGGCGGTCGCCGGCGGCGACTGAACTGCCGGGGCTTGTGTCTGCGCGCCCACATAGACCATGTTGGCCCAGCCACCCGACACGTCAGGATAACCGCGGAAAATCCGGTTCAGCGTCGTCTGCACTGATTGTGGGCCGTCGATGCGCATGCGGCTGAGCCGGCGACCGGTCAATGCGAACGTCTGTGTCTCCAGTTCGGTCAATTGAAGCGTGGTGGCGAGCGCATTACGCATCTGCGCAGTGGCGCCAGGTCCGAATTCGAGCAGGATTTCATTCCCTATAAATCGCGTCTCACCCTGCGGCGGTATCTTGAAATTGCGCCCGCGCCCCGTGCGCTGTTGCCGCGGCGGCGGCTTCGAAGTCTGCGTTTGGCTCTGGGTCTGGATTTGAGTTGTGATCGCGGGCGGCGTCAGAGCATCCGCCAATAGCCAGCCGATCGGCCCGAGGAAGCACCCGAAGGTCGAGCGGTAGGCTTCGTTGAGCGTGAGCTCTCGGCCCAGTATTACCGTGGCGATCATCGGCGACACGGCCGCGCACCCGACCGAGCCTATGACGAACCAGCCGAGCGGCGTGACCGGCGTCCCACGGTTAATGATCGTCGTTGGTGGCGGGGGATTGTTGGGAAGCGTTGACTGCGCATACGCCGGCGCCAAGGCGCCCGCGACGGTCGCAATCGTAAGCAACACGGCCCTTGCGAGCTTCCCCATGCCTCCCCTCCGAACGGCCGAAAGCATTCTACACGGCCATTGGTCGCGCACCATGCCCGTCGGGTTCAAAGACTGAAGTGAGAAAGTGGCCTAATGCGGCCGTGTCACAACCGCATCAATCAGTTTGCGGCACTCGACGAGGTCATGCAAGACCGCACGCAATTTATGCAAATCCTCGCCGTCCAACCCGCCGGTGACGGCTGGCGAAGGTTGGCGCGACGCTGCCGGCACGGCGTCCTGCAGTTGCTGGACCGACTGATCGATTGCACTGCCGCCGTGGAGCGCACGGTCAGCGGGCTCGATGCGCGGCATGGGTGCGCCCACCATCGGCGGCTCAACCCGCGCCGCGGCATCGTCCTGGCTGTCGCCCAGGTCGCGGCCGATCAACGACGAAAGCCGACCACGAATGCCGCTCTCTTCCTCGAGAAGGCCTTCGACCGACTCGCTCCCTTCGGCGAATTGTTCTTCGGGCTCGACGACGCCATGGGGCGGCTGCGGCGCACCATCCTCCCATACGGCTTGCACGAACTTCGAGCCTTGCTCGCGCAGAATTCGCTGCACACCGCGAATGGTGTAGCCCTCGCCGTAGAGCAGGTGGCGTATGCCGCGCAACAAGTCGATGTCGTCGGGCCGATAATAGCGGCGTCCACCGCCGCGCTTCATCGGCTTGATTTCGTGAAAACGGCTTTCCCAAAAGCGCAGCACATGCTGCGGCAAGTCGAGATCGTCCGCCACTTCACTGATGGTGCGAAAAGCATCCGGCGCCTTGTTGTCCAAAGCGACCTCACCTCTGGTTATTTATCGAACGCGGCTCTACGCGACTGACGCTGTCGGCTCAGCTTGGTTCCGCGGCGCCATTGTTGTTGATGCGCTGCTTGAGAATCGCCGACGGTTTGAACACCATAACGCGTCGCGGCGAGATTGGCACTTCTTTCCCGGTTTTCGGGTTTCGGCCAATCCGTTGGCCCTTTTTACGCACAACAAAAGAGCCAAAAGACGATAATTTCACGGTTTCGCCACGCTCCAGGCAGTCGGTGATTTCCTTAAGCACCAACTCCACCAAAGCTGCCGATTCCGTGCGTGAAAGACCGACTTTTTGATAGACCGCCTCGCACAAGTCGGCCCGCGTCACAGTTTTTCCGGTCATCGCCTGCCCTAGCCCCCGGCGAAGGTATCCCGCTGAATTATCGAGGATATTAGCATGGGTGAAAGGGGTCAACCGGGCCGGTAAGGAATTTGATGAGGATTGTCAGGGGTCTCGAACCCTCACCACCGCAGCAGGGCCGACCCCCACGTGAACCCGCCACCCATTGCTTCGAGCAGGATCAGGTTCCCTCGCTTGATGCGGCGGTCGGAAACCGCATCGAACAGCGCTAATGGAATCGATGCGGCGGACGTATTGCCGTGACGGTCCACGGTAATCACCACCTTTTCCGGCGCGATACCCAGCTTGTGGGCGGAGCCGTCGATAATCCGCTTATTGGCCTGGTGCGGCACGAACCAGTCGATGTCAGCCGCGCTATAACCTGTGGCCTTGAAGGCGTCCTCGATGACATCGGCGATCATGGCAACGGCATGCTTGAAGACTTCGCGCCCTTCCATGCGCAGGTGGCCCACCGACTGCGTCGATGACGGCCCCCCATCGACATAAAGCTTCGCCTTGTGGCGCCCGTCTGCACGCAAATGGGTCGTCAGGATCCCGCGGTCATCGCGAGTCCCGGGCTGCGGTTGCGCCTCGAGCACCAGGGCGCCGGCACCGTCACCGAACAGCACGCAGGTCGTGCGATCGCTCCAGTCCAGAATACGCGAAAACGTTTCGGCGCCGATGACCAGCGCGCGCTTGTAGGTGCCGTTGCGCAGCAACGCGTCGGTTACCTGCAGCGCATAGACAAAACCCGAGCAGACTGCCTGGAGATCAAAGGCTGCGCCATGCGTGATGCCCAACCCTGCCTGCACCGACACCGCAGTAGCCGGGAAGGTCTGGTCGGGCGTTGACGTCGCGAGCACGATCAAATCGATCGAGCTTGCTTCGGCATGGGCATTCGTGAGCGCGGCCCGCGCTGCATTGAGCGCGAGATCGGACGTCATCTCGCCCGGCGCCGCGATATGGCGCTCGCGAATCCCGGTGCGCTGAACGATCCACTCGTCGGTGGTCTCAACGGAACGCGCGAGTTCGTCGTTACTGACGATCCGAGCTGGCAGATAGATGCCGCAGCCGAGCACAACCGAACGCAAAACTGTCACGAGCCTGCTCCGCCCGCGAGTCGCGCCGTCGTTCCTGCCTGCAGGTCGCGCGCCATCGATTGCCCGATCTTCTCGAGCAACGCATAGCGCACCATATCGTAACCCATGTCGATCGCTGCGGCGGTGCCTTCGGCATCCGCGCCGCCGTGGCTTTTGATCACAACGCCATTGAGGCCAAGAAATACTCCACCGTTCGATTTGCGCGGATCCATCTTGTCACGGAGCGTGCGGAAGGCTTGGCGCGCAAGCAGATAACCGAGACGCGCCGCCCAGGTGCGATTCATTGCGGCGCGCAAATAAGATGCGAGCTGATGCGCCGTACCCTCCGCGGTTTTCAGCGCAATGTTGCCGGCAAACCCTTCAGTGACCACGACGTCCACCGCACCCTTGCCGATGTCGTCACCCTCGACAAAGCCATGGTAGTCGAAATGCGGAAACTGGCCTTCGCGCAGAATGCGCCCGGCTTCGCGCACCTGCTCCAGTCCTTTAACCTCCTCGACGCCGATATTCAGCAGACCAACGGTCGGCCGCTCAATGTCGAACAGTACCCGCGCCATCGCACTGCCCATGGCCGCAAGATTGACGAGGTGCACTTCATCGGCGCCAATCGAAGCCCCGACATCCAGCACCACGGATTCGCCCTTCAGCGTCGGCCAGAGCGCCGCAATGGCCGGGCGCTCAATTCCTTCGATCATCTTGAGATTGAACCGCGCCATCGCCATCAAGGCGCCGGTATTGCCGGCAGAAACGGCAACATCGGCATCGCCTTTTTTGACCGCGTCGATCGCAAGCCACATCGACGATTTCCAGCGACCGTAGCGCAGGGCCTGGCTCGGCTTGTCGTCCATTCGGATTGCGACTTCCGTATGCACGACCTTCGAATGCGCTTGTAAGCGCGGCAATTTATCGAGAACCGGTTGAACCGCGGCGCTGTTACCAAATAGGAGAAATTCGATGTCGGGGTGGCGCGTGAGCGAAATGTCGGCTCCCGGCAAAATCACGGGTGCACCGTGATCGCCGCCCATGGCATCGAGCGCGATACGAACCTTATCCGGCATGGACCGCTCTCGACCCCGTAGACTGCGGCGCCGGCCACACGCTCAGGTGAAGCCGGTACGTGGATGGGACCATAGCCGCTCGGCCATCCCTCAGAAACCGATTATCTGCCACGCCCATGCCCGTTGCCCGCTTCCTCGAAGGTTATCCGCCGAGCCGCTTTTTCAGCGCTTCCAGGGCTGCGAACGGCCTCGCACTATCATCGGCGGTTTTAACCGCGGCAAATTCAGCGCCCGGCTTGCGAGGATAGGGGTCGATCCCAAGCAGCAAAAATTCCGTTGCGATCGCACCGAGATCGATCTTGCCATCGATCAGCGGCTCCGGTGGTTCTCCGTCGCCAGCCTTGTGGTCTGCCCCTTCATCCTTCGCAGCGGGATGGAGCGGCGGCGCGAAAAGAAGGTCGATCGGCTCATCGATATCATTTTCGAGAGGCTCGAGCGTCACCACACAGGTCTGCCCGATCCGGGCCTTTACCTGGCCGATCACATGCACGCCGCCCCCCTGGCGTGTGAGGTCAAAGACCGCCGAGAAGTGCGGCAGATCGCGCAGGTTCGCGAGTTTAACCAGCTGCGCGCGCACTTCGGCAGGCGCTTCCGCTTCGATGTGGAGCCCGGTGTCCGCGATATCGTCCACGGCGACCGGCAGACTCCAAGAGGTTTGGGCGTTTTCCATCAGTATCAATCTTTTGCGCCAAAAGCCTCATCTTCAACAAGAACGGTAGCAGCGGGATCCGGCATTTTAAGCTTGCCGACAAGGACTTGTGAGGCTGATTGCACCCTCAAGTCACCTACCGTTTCCCTGATATAGGCCGCAAGACGTCGCGCCGCAGCCCGGTTGGCGGCTTCCTGACCGAAGATATTCCGCTCGAGAGCCTCCACGAGCGCCTGTTCACCACCACGCGCCAGAGCCGTCCGGTATGCCTGCGCACGCCCATAAAACGCCTCCCCGATGCGCTGCATGTGTTTGGGCACGGAAAGATCTCCGACCCCCATTTCGCGCAGATTACGGTCCATATCTGTACAGAAATGATCGAAGAGCGCTTGCCCGAGTTCCCGCAATTGCGGTTCTTCGGCCAACCGGTCGAGAACCAGGACCAAATGCAGAACCAGCAGATCAAAACGTCCATCCACAGTGTCAGGCACGCCATATTGGCGATAAAAGCAGGGCAATCGCGCCTGCGCCACGATCGTGCCATACAGGGTAGAAATGGTGTCCGACCGCGCGCGGCGGCGAAACAAGGGGAATTTCATCGGATCCGTTCAGGTGCTGCCCGCTAGTCGCGTTACGTGAACGCCGCCGGCGGTGCAAGATTTGAGCGGGACTGACTGGGGTCGAGAGCGGTGCGTCTTACCATGACAGGCTTTCATTTGACGGTCGCGCTTGCCAGCGCGCTGGTGCTCTCTGCCTGCGGCAACACGGGCGAAACGCTGCAACGCGGTTACGTGCTGCCGGAAGGCGCACTCGAGCAAATCCCCGTGGGCGCAACGCAGGAGCAGGTGCTCATTGTGCTTGGCACGCCATCCACTGTGGCAACCGTGAGTGGCGATGCGTTCTATTACATTTCGCAGAAGGCTCACCGCTCCGCGGCGTTCATGCCATACGAGGTCTCCGACCAACGCGTCATCGCGGTTTATTTCGATAAAGAACGACGGGTTACAAGACTCGCCAATTACGGGGTCAAGGACGGAAAGATCTTCGACTTCTATTCCCAAACGACACCGACCGGCGGCCAGGAGCTGAGTTATCTCCGAAATATCTTCAAGAACGTCGGCTTCCATCTGTAAGCTCGACAAAAAAGGGCCCGCGCGACACGCGGGCCCTTCCCTTTTTGCGCTCACGATCAGTGGGCGAGAACCGCCAGCAGCAGCAACGCCACGATGTTCGTAATCTTGATCATCGGGTTCACGGCGGGTCCCGCGGTGTCCTTGTAGGGATCGCCGACGGTGTCGCCGGTGACCGCAGCTTTGTGGGCATCAGAACCCTTGCCGCCGTAATGGCCGTCTTCGATATATTTCTTGGCGTTATCCCAGGCGCCACCGCCCGACGTCATGGAGATTGCCACAAACAGGCCAGTGACGATCACGCCGAGAAGCATGGCTCCGAGCGCTGAAAACGCCGCCGACTTGCCTGCTGGTCCACCGCCCGCAATGAAGTAGATGGCGAAATAGCAGACGATCGGCGAAAGCACCGGCAACAGCGATGGCACGATCATCTCCTTGATCGCTGCCTTGGTGAGCATGTCGACGGCGCGACCGTAGTCCGGCTTGTCCTTGCCCTTCATGATACCGGGCTTGTGGCGGAATTGCCGCCGCACTTCTTCTACAATTGCGCCCGCGGCACGGCCGACAGCCGTCATGCCGAGCGCGCCGAACAGATAAGGCAGCAATCCGCCAAACAGTAGCCCGACAACGACGTAGGGATTGTTCAGCGAGAAATCGAGTTGGATGCCTTGGAAGTACGGATGCTGTGCCGCAGTCCTCGTGAAGAACTGCAGGTCCTGGTTATAGGCGGCAAACAGGACCAGCGCGCCGAGTCCGGCCGAGCCGATAGCATAGCCCTTGGTGATCGCCTTCGTGGTGTTGCCGACCGCATCGAGAGCGTCGGTCGACTTGCGCACGTTTTTCGGCAGACCAGCCATTTCCGCAATGCCGCCGGCGTTGTCGGTGACCGGGCCAAACGCATCGAGCGCGACCACCATGCCTGCGAGCGCGAGCATCGAGGTCACCGCGATGGCGATGCCGAACAATCCGGCCTGCGCGTACGAAACCAGAATTCCGGCGATGATCACCAGCGCGGGCAGCGCGGTCGCCTCCAGCGATACTGCGAGACCCTGAATAATGTTGGTGCCGTGGCCAGTGACCGAGGCCGAGGCGATCGACCGGACCGGCCGGAAGTTCGTGCCGGTGTAGTATTCGGTGATCCAGATGATCAGGCCGGTCACCGCGAGGCCAACAATCGCGCAAATGTACAGCGCCTGCCCGGTGAAGTTGACACCCTGAATGCGGCCAAAGCCGATCAGGGAGTCAGTAACAAACCAGATCGCAACCAGTGAGAGCAACGCCGACGCGATAAAGCCCTTGTAAAGAGCACCCATTATCGACCGCTTACGCCCAAGCCGCACGAAGAACGTGCCAATGATCGACGTGATGATGCAGGCACCGCCGATAGCGAGCGGATAGGTCATCATGCTGAGCAGCAACGGCGTGCCAGCAAAGAAGATCGAAGCCAGCACCATGGTGGCGACAGTCGTGACCGCATAGGTCTCGAACAGGTCGGCGGCCATGCCGGCGCAATCGCCAACATTGTCGCCAACATTGTCCGCTATGGTAGCCGGATTGCGCGGGTCGTCTTCGGGAATGCCTGCTTCCACCTTGCCAACCAGGTCACCACCGACGTCCGCACCCTTGGTGAAGATGCCGCCGCCGAGACGCGCGAAGATCGAAATCAGCGATGCGCCGAATCCGAGCGCGACGAGAGCGTCGATGACCGTTCGGTCATTGGGCGCCTTGTGCATCGTGCCTGTCAGGAAGCCGAAATAGAGTGTCACGCCAAGCAGCGCGAGACCCGCAACCAACATTCCCGTGATGGCGCCCGACTTGAAGGCGAGTTCAAGGCCGCCGGCCAAGGACTTCGTGGCGGCCTGCGCCACCCGTACGTTGGCGCGCACCGAGACGTTCATGCCGATGAAGCCGGTCGCACCGGAAAGCACGGCCCCAATCGCAAAGCCGACCGCGACCAGCCAGCCGAGGGTGAACCCTATGATGACGAAGATTACCACCCCGACGATCCCGATGGTGGCGTATTGACGTTTGAGGTACGCCTGCGCGCCCTCGCGCACGGCCTCTGAAATTTCCTGCATCCGCTTGCTGCCGGGATCGGCGCTCAGCACCGATTGAGTCGCCCAGATGCCATAGACGATCGCGAGCACCCCACAGCCGACGATCAACCACAAGGTAGACATGGTGGCCATATTCCTCAATTTGATTGGTGCTGGCGGGACGAACGCTCCCGCCGGCGCCAGGAGCGTCGAGGATGGCCGCTTGTAAGGGCGCTTCACCCCGACCGGTAAGCGCGCGGATATAGCCAAAAACTTGTGGATTGCGCAACGCAGAATTTGCGGATGGCGCCCGGCCCATTACCGCGCCCGCTTCGGCTGACCGACGCCACCGCCCGGTGCGCCGCTAAACCTCCGCCGGCCGCGGCCGCAATGCCAACCAGATGAGCAGGGCACCCGTTACAAAAATCGTGGGGAAAATCACTTCGTTGATCGTTGCCCAGCCGAACTTGTCGAGTAACTGCCCCGACGAAAAGGAACTCAGCGCCATGCTGCCGAAAATCAGGAAATCATTGAAGGCCTGAACCTTGTTGCGCTCATGCGGACGGTGGCACTGCGTCACCATCGTGGTCGCGCCTATAAACGACAGGTTCCAGCCGGCGCCCAGCAATACCAACGCAGTCCAGAAGTGAGCCACCGACAGGCCGGAAATACCCACGACGGCTGTCGCGGCGATCAGCAGAAGGCCAATACCCGTGATGCGCTCGACCCCGAAGCGCGCGATCAGCGAGCCGGTCACGAAGCTCGGCGCGTACATTGCAAGCACATGCCACTGGATTCCCAGCGCGGCATCCGTCACCGAATGGCCGCAGCCGACCATCGCCAGTGGCGCTGACGTCATAAGCATGTTCATCATCGCGTAACTTGCGATCCCGCAGGCGACCGCAACGATGAAACGTGCACTCCGGACGATCTCGCCCAGTGGCCTCACGCTCCCATGGCGGGGGGCGGCAAGCGGCGGCACTTTGACGAATTGAAGCACGCAGGCCGCCGCTACGGCACAAACCGATTGGCCTAGATAGCTTGCTGCAAACAGATGGGGCGTCAGCAGATCTTTGGTGAAGATTACGAGCTGTGGACCCAGCACGGCAGCAAAAACGCCGCCCGCAAGCACCCATGAAACGACTTTCGGTCGATAGGCATCGCTCGCGGTATCGGCAGCGGCGAACCGGTACGACTGATGCGCGGCCGCATAGAGGCCCCCGCAAAATGTGCCGAAGAGCAGCAGCCAGAAACTGCCGTTCATCACAGCCGAATAAGAGATCAGACCGGAGAGAATGCCAAAGGCCGACCCGCATTGAAGGGCAAAGCGGCGGCCGAATTTGCGCGCCAGCACACCGAGCGGCAACGTGCCGAGCCACATGCCGAAAACCATCGCCGTCACCGGCAACGTCGCCAGGCCCTTGTCGGGCGCCAGCACGGCACCAACGATACTCGCGGTGCTCACGATGACGGTGTTGTTGCCGCCGGCGAGCGCCTGTGCGGCCGACAGCACCATGGCATTCCGCCTTGCCAGATTGTCGTCTGGCACGATGTGCTCGAGCGGCTCAGCAGCAGCGGACATGTATGTCCTCGGGAAAAAAGCCGCTCTTTGTATCGACGGTGGCCGTGAATCGCCACTGCCGGTGCCGCAGATCAGGGATGATTTTTATTGAAATCCTGATTTCGGGCGCTGATGCTTGCCGCTGGCCTAGCGCTTGCGGGTCGCTTTCGGGGTCCTTTTGACCGGAAACTCAAAAACGCCGGGGTGGCGGATAGTTGCCTCCCGCGCTTCCGCAATCGACCGTGCGCCGATTTGGCCGAGCGATGCCCGCAACTCGTCGATATAGAGGTCGATCAGATAATCCGGCCCCTCGTCGCCGAGCGCGGCAACCGCCCAGAGGAACGACTTGCCAGCAAAAGCGGCGTTCGCTCCAAGCGCCAGAGCCCGCATCACGTCCTGGCCGCTGCGGATGCCGCTGTCGAGAAGAATGGTCGCCTTCTTGCCGACCGCCGCGGCGATGGCCGGG
>JBKPRE010000209.1:0-13136 GCA_046734435.1 Pseudomonadota bacterium
CTACACAAATGCCCGCTTTTGTGGGCTTTTGCTGCGATGCAACACAGTTTCTGGTACTTTTACCCAGTTTGCGACGGTAAAAAATGAATTACTCCTTTAAAAACTGTAACTTAAGCTATGCATTTTCGGAGTAGCTGCGGCGCAACAATATTGCTTTTCATGCGCGCCAACATGCCTATGTTCCTTTCGAACAATCGACCGGCGCAGAGCCGGACCCAAGGAAAGAAGGACTGCCATGATTGCCGCACTCGTCCGCTTCATCCAGGAGTGGAAGCGTTACAACCGAAGCCTGAACGAGCTGTCGCGCCTGGGCGACCGCGAGCTGGCCGATATCGGTATCAGCCGCTCGGACATTCCGCGCGTTGCCTGGAACGCCGCACATCGCGGCTAACCGAGCCAACCGCTCATTTCATCGGAAAACGCCCGCGGATTTCCGCGGGCGTTTCGTTTGCAGCTTGCCGCTCATGAGCCTATGCATCACCGAATGAAATCGCCTCAAGTAAAAGGCGCTCAGGTTATCGGCAGCGGCCTCGCGGGCTCGGAAGCAGCCTGGCAACTCGCGCAGGCAGGTGTTGCGGTCGTGCTGCACGAAATGCGGCCGGAACGAAACACGCCGGTCCACAAGACCGATCGCTGCGCCGAGCTCGTCTGCTCGAATTCGTTTCGTTCCGACGACGCTGAGCACAACGCCGTCGGCCTGCTGCACGAGGAAATGCGCCGGCTCGGCTCCCTCATCATGCGCGCCGCCGATGCAAACCAGGTGCCGGCCGGCGGTGCTCTGGCGGTCGATCGTGACGGATTTTCCGAGGCTGTGTCTGCCGCAATCGCGGCTCATCCATTGATTGAGCTCCAGCGCGGAGAAATCACCTCACCTCCAGACGACTGGGATAGCGTCATCATCGCGACTGGCCCTCTGACCTCACCCGACTTGGCACAAGAAATCGGGCGGTTGACCGGCGAACAGCAACTCGCGTTCTTCGACGCGATCGCGCCGATCGTCCATCGCGACAGCATCGATCTCGATCAGGCTTGGTTCCAGTCGCGCTACGACAAAGCTGGTCCCGGCGGATCCGGTGCCGACTACATCAATTGCCCGCTCTCGCGCGAACAGTATGAAGTATTCGTTGCAGCTTTGCTGGCTGCGGACAAAACGGGCTTTCACGAATGGGAATCGTCGACGCCCTATTTCGACGGTTGCCTGCCGATTGAAGTGATGGCCGAGCGCGGTCCCGAAACGCTGCGGCACGGGCCGATGAAGCCGTTCGGCCTCACCAACCCCCACCGTCCGGGTGAAAAGCCTTACGCCGTGGTTCAGCTGCGTCAGGACAACAAACTTGGCACCTTGTTCAACATGGTCGGCTTCCAGACCAAGCTCAAACATGGGGAGCAGGTGCGCGTGTTCCGCACCATTCCGGGCCTGCAGAATGCCGAATTCGCACGCCTCGGCGGCCTGCACCGGAACACGTTTCTCAACTCACCGAAACTGCTTGATGAGGCATTACGGCTAAAGGCCAACAGACGCTGGCGTTTTGCCGGTCAGATTACGGGCTGCGAAGGGTACGTGGAATCTGCAGCCATCGGCCTGCTCGCCGGCCGCTTTGCCGCGGCTGAGCGGCGCGGAGAAGCGATCGCGTTTCCGCCTCCGACAACCGCACACGGTGCGCTGCTCATGCATATTACGGGGGGTCATATTGAAACCATCGATACCGGCCCATCGTCGTTCCAGCCGATGAATGTGAATTTCGGCCTGTTCCCGCCTTTGGCGGAGGCGCCCGCCTTCGACCGCAAGAGCAAGCTTGGCCGCTCGACGGCCAAAGCTCTGGCACGCAAGAGCGCACTCACCGCCCGCGCGCTGGCCGATCTCGATCGCTGGATCCGCAACGGCGCGGCGGTTGCCGCCGAGTGACTAGCGGCTGATCCGTTCGAGTGACTTCGCCGCCCGCCAGATGCGCCACTGCGCCCTCCAGGCCGGAAGCTCTGGTGCCTGAAACGGTTGGTACTTGGTGCGCTCCATTGCGTTCAACCATGGGCGGAGCGGTGCCAAGGGCAGAAAGGCTGGCCATACTTTCTGCGGGATTTCGGCACTCACCTCTGCAAGCCGCGTGAGATGGCGGCGTGCGCGCAGACGGAATTCAGCGAGAACCGCACGCAATTCGGGGGTTGCACGCATCGCAAAGACATCGTCTGGTTCGACGCCGTACTGCCGGAGCATATCCAGAGGCAAAAAAAGCTGCCGGCGCGCAGCGTGGCGCGGCAGCAAAGCGATGACATTTGCGATTGTTCGAGCCTGCCCTGCCTCGATCGCATTTTCCTCCGACGTCACACCAAGAATCCTCGTCGCAAGATCGAAAATCGCGCCAGCGGTGTTTGACGCATAGGATTGAAAGGCTGCCAATGTCGGCATTGGCTCATCGTAGACATCAAAACGGTGTGCTTCGACCGCCTCGACGAGCTTTTCCGTCGCGAGGCGATACCGCGCCAGCGTCGCCAGCAGGGACGCCGCAGCCGGATTTGCCGCCGCCTCGCCCGCGCGTCCGCCCTCCAGCACCTCGCGCCACCATTGCAGCCTGATCTCGCCAGGCATCGGCTCACGCGCGAGATCCCTGATGCGAGAAATTTCGATGTCAAATGCATAAAGCGAGAACAGCGCCCCGCGCCTGTCGGCGGGTGCAAACAACGCCGCGAGATACCTGTCGCGGTCGACCTCTCGCACCAACGCGGCGCAATATTTGTCGTTGTCGTTCATCCGAAAGAGTCTAGCGCGTGAGTTATGCGACGGCGATCAGCCCCGCGCCGACACGGCGGTTTTCAGCCAAAAGGATGTTGTAAGTGCGCACGGCTGCGCCGGTCGGCATGGTATCGACCGACAGCGACAGATCGCGAAAACGTTGCCGCAAGGCATCGGGCAGTAGCCACGGATCACGTCCGGCCCCGATCAGGAAGAAATCGAGGGTCCTCGCCCGGTCGAACACCCCGGCGAGCGCGTCCTCATTCAATTCTTTTGCATCGCCGACCGGCCAGGCCCAAATGCCATCGGGAAAGCAAAGGAGCGAACCGCGATGCGACATGCCGCCAAAGCGGAATCCGCCATCGCCATAGGCGTCGATCGGCGCGGGCTGCGGCAAATGCGGCGCATCGGCGCTGCCGCCGGATGGCATTACTTGTCCCGGTCGGGAGCGGTGAGGGAATCCCGGCCGGTACCGACGCCGAGGTAGATCAGGATCGGCGATGCGATAAACACCGAGGTGTAGGTGCCGACCAGCACCACGCCGAACATCATGGTGGCGGTGAAACTGTGGATCGCCTGCCCGCCGAAGAGAAGCAGCGCAAGCAAGGCCAGTGACACGGTGACGTGCGTGATGACGGACCGCGAGAGGGTCTGGTTGACCGAGGCGTTGAGCAGGTCGGGCATCGGCATCTTACGATACCGGCGCAGCATTTCGCGGATACGGTCATAGATGACGACCGTGTCGTTGAGCGAATAGCCGAGAATCGTCAGCAGCGCGGCGATGCTGGTGAGGTCGAAATCGATCTGGGTGACCGACATGAAACCGATTGTGAGCACGATGTCATGCACGTTGGCGATCATCGCACCGAGCGCGAACTGCCATTCGAACCGGAACCACAGGTAGATCAGGATTCCCACAATCGCGAGCATCAGGCCGACCACGCCATAAGACAGAAGCTCGCCCGACACGCGAGGCCCGACAACCTCGACGCGCCGGTACTCGACTTCGTCGCCGAGAGCACCACGCACTTTGCGGACGGCCTCCTGCTGCGCGGCTTCTCCGCCGGGCTGCTCCGCAATCCTGATGAGAACGTCGTTCGGCGCGCCGAACTGCTGCAGCTGAACCTCACCGAGACCGAGCGTGCCGAGCGCAGCGCGCATTTTCGCGAGGTCGGCATCGCCGGCCTTCGACTGCACCTCCATCAAGGTGCCGCCCTTGAAGTCGATACCGAAATTCAATCCGTGGAAGAAATAAAGCGAGATGGCAATGATCGACAGCAGCGCCGACATTGGAAAACTGATGCGCCGGAAGCGCATGAAGTCGAATTTGGTGTCGTCGGGGACGATGCGAAGCAGGCGCACGGCGCGGGTCCTCAGATGGGTACGCGTTGCGGGCGCCGCCAGCGCACCCAATAGGCAACGATCAATCGCGTCAGGGTGAATGCCGTGAAGACCGTTGTGATGATGCCGATGCCGAGGGTCACCGCGAAACCGCGCACCGGGCCGGTGCCGATATAGAACAGAACTGCGGCGGCAATAAAGGTCGTGATGTTCGAGTCGAGAATGGTCGCAAGCGCGCGCGTAAATCCGGCGTCTATTGCGTTGATTGGAGTCCGTCCACCCCGCACTTCCTCGCGGATGCGCTCGTAGATCAGCACGTTTGAATCGACGGCGATGCCGACCGTGAGCACGATGCCGGCAATGCCGGGAAGCGTCAGCGTCGCATTGAGCATCGACAGGATGCCGAAGATCATGGCGACGTTGATCGCCACCGCGATATTCGCAAACAGGCCGAACAGCCCATATGTGAGAAGCATGAAGATAATCACCATGGCCGCGCCGACATAAGACGAGAGCTTGCCCTTGGCGATCGAATCCTGCCCGAGCCCGGGGCCGACCGTGCGTTCTTCGATGATTGTGAGCGGAGCCGGCAACGCGCCGGCGCGCAGCAGAATGGCGAGGTCATTGGCGCTCTCGACCGTGAAGCTGCCGGAAATCTGGCCGGAACCGCCAAGAATGGGCTCACGAATAACAGGCGCGGAGATCACCTGATTGTCGAGGATGATCGCGAACGGCTTGCCGACGTTCTCCTGCGTCACTTGCGCGAACTTGCGCGCGCCGGACGTGTTGAATCGGAAATTGACGACCGGCTCGCTGGTGCGTTGATCGAATCCGGGTTGGGCATCGGTCAGGTCGCCGCCAGACACAAGGATCCGTTTTTCGACCAAATAAGGTGTCCGTGGCTGCGTCGAACTGTAAAGAACTTCGTCTTCCGGGGGCACCCGTCCTTGCAGCGCCTGCTCGGCCGGCATTGATACGTCCACCATGCGGAAATCGAGCTTTGCGGTCTTGCCAAGAATTTCCTTCAGCCTGGTCGGATCCTGCAGGCCCGGGACCTGTACGAGAATTCGATCAATCCCTTGGCGCTGGATAAGCGGTTCGACGGTTCCGAGCTCGTTGACGCGTCGTTCGATGATTTGAATCGATTGTTCGACCGACTGCCGGACCCGCTCGACAAGAGCAGGTTCGGTGACCGTCAGCCGAACCAGATTGCCGGGTTCGGTTCTTATATCGAGGCTCCGCTGGCCGGTGGTATTGAGTATCCCGCCGAGCGGCTGGGACAGTTCGCGAAGCTTTTCGACAGCCTGATCGAAACTACTGCCTTCGCGAATACGAACCTCGACGCTGTTGCCGCGGACGACAAGTCCCGTATAGCCGATGCGGGGGCGCGCATCGAGCAGCACACGGCGGACATCATCGCGCAGGGCTTCGAGCTTTTCCTTGCGGACCGCGGCAGTGTCGACTTCAAGCAAGATATGCGAACCGCCCTGGAGATCCAGACCAAGGACCACATGACGCTGAGCCCATTTGGGCCAGCTCTGCACCATCTTCTCTGGCAGAAAATTGGGAACGGCAAACAGACAGACGATCAGCGCCGTCAGGACAATCGCCGTCGCCTTCCACCGCGTGAAATAAAGCATGACGTCCCGACTTGCGGCTTAAAGGCCACGGCCGCCGGCTTCAGCTGGCTGCGGCCCCTTCCTTGACAGGCTCACCTTTGGCGCGGACGTCAGTGACCATCTGCCGCATCTGACGGATGCGCACGTCGTCCGCAATTTCGATTTCGATCTGATCGTCGTCGATCACTTTGGTGACCTTGCCGATCAGGCCGCCATTGGTGACGACAGTGTCCCCCCGCCGCACATTCTTGACCATTTCCTGATGCTGCTTCACCCGCTTCTGCTGCGGGCGAAGGATCAGGAAATACATGATGACGAAAATCAGAGCGAACGGGAGCAGCGATACCAGCATGCCACCCTCGCCACCTGCTCCGCCGAACAGCGAGCCTTGCGCAAACGCAGGCGTTATGAACATTGAAGCGTGTTCCTTGCGTGGTTTCCCGGCGCCCGGCGGCGCTCGATTTTCGCGCGGACTATAGCGGCCGCCCGTCCAATTGCAACGATGGTTAGCCCGTAAAAATCGGCCATTTGTGGCCATTTTGTCCCAGGGCCGCTTGCTTGGCCAACGCCGCCCCGCTAAGAGCAGCCCGAATTTCCGGAAGCAAGCTAATGGCCAAATCGAAGTCAAAATCGCAGCACAGGTCGGCACCGAAATCGAAACGCGCCGCGAACAAAGGGGCCCGGGGCGACGTCATCGAACGTATCGCGACTGCGCTTGAGCGCTTGGCACCACGGCGGGCGGCTGCCGCTGACTTCAACGCCGCCGACGCCTTCATCTGGCACCCCGACGGGCGCCTCGCCCCGGTTGCCCGCGTCAATCGCGTCGAGATGTCACTTCTCAAAGGCATCGACCGCGTTCGCGACGTGCTGGTCGAAAATACCGAGCGGTTTGCCAAGGGCCTTCCGGCCAACAATGCCCTGCTGTGGGGTGCCCGCGGCATGGGGAAGTCATCGCTCGTAAAAGCTACCCACGCGGGCGTGAATGCCGACTTGGGCGGCGGAAAAAGCTCGCGGCCACTCAAACTGATCGAGATCCACCGGGAAGACATCGACAGTCTCCCAGCCCTGATGGCGCTTACAAGAGGCTCCCCGAACCGTTTCATTGTATTTTGCGATGATCTTTCTTTCGATGCCGAGGACACGACCTACAAGTCTCTTAAAGCGGTACTTGAAGGCGGCATCGAAGGGCGGCCGGACAACGTGATTTTTTACGCCACGTCGAACCGCAGACACCTCATGTCGCGTGACATGATGGAGAATGAGCGCTCGACGGCGATCAATCCCGGCGAAACCGTTGAAGAGAAGGTTTCATTGTCGGACCGGTTCGGCCTATGGCTCGGCTTCCATCGCTGCAGCCAGGATGAATATCTCGCGATGGTCGACGGCTATGTCACGCACTACAAGATCCCCGCTCGCGGCGAGGCCCTGCATCGTGAGGCTTTGGAATGGTCGACGACGCGCGGCTCGCGCTCAGGTCGCGTGGCATGGCAATTCGTGCAGGATCTCGCCGGACGCCTCGGCGTCGCGCTGAAAAATTAGGCGCCGCCGAGGAACTGCGTCGGATCGACCGGGGTCGAACCTTTCCGGATCTCGAAGTGCAGCTGCGGCGACGTGACGTTGCCGGTCTGCCCGGCATGCGCAATCACCTGTCCCCGCCTGATCGTGTCGCCGCGTTTGACGAGCAGCTCGCTCGCATGCGCATAGGCGGACACATATCCATTCGAGTGACGGATCAGAACGAGATTTCCGTAGCCCTTCAGCTCGTTGCCGGCATAAGCAACAACGCCGTCATCGGCCGCCTTGACGGGCGTCCCTTCGGGAACGGCGAGATTGATCCCGTCGTTCTGCGCACCGTTCGGCTTGCTGCCAAAACCAGCGATGACGCGGCCGCGAACGGGCCAGCGGAACGAGGGCATGGCCCCGCTCGGTTCCGCAGTCTTGACGACGGTCTCGGTTGTCCGCGGCTCTTCCTTGGCGACATTCGCGGTCTGCACAGGCGCCGCGCTCGCAACCTTGATTTTCTCGGCCGGGACGGCGCGAGGTTCCGCGACCTTGGGAGCCGCAGGCGGATGCGCGGCTGCGACCTGATGACCGCCCTGTGGAATGGTCAGCCGGTCACCGACGCTCAGCTTCTTGGAAGAGTCAATGTGATTGGTTTTGGCCAGCGCGGCCACGGATACACCGGTGCCGCGGGAGATGCTCATGAGCGTCTCGCCGGACTTGACCACGTGAACCTTGCTGCCCGCCTTGGGCTGCGCGGCGTATGTCGGCGCGCTTTTTGGCGAAGTCGACACGTAGCGCGGGATGACCAGCCGCTGACCCGGCCTGATCTGGCCAGGTTCACGAATGCCATTGGTCTGCATGAGCGCAGCGACCGGTACGCCGTGTTTGCGTGCAATGCTCTCGACCGTCTCGCCGTGACCCACCGTCACAGGCGCCCCGCCGTTCCAGGTCCAATGACCGGAAGCCGACCCCGTTACGTCGGAATATTGAGCATTCGAAGGGTAGCCGCCGGAGCTCGGCGTATATGCCGCCGGCGTATAGGTCGGCGCGGGCGCCGCTGCGACGGTCGCTGGCGGCGCCGGCAGAGGTTGAGACTCGACACGGCCGGCCGGTGAGTACGTCGGCGTCGCGGCGGCCACGCTCTGTGGCGGACGATCAGTCGTGTAGGAACTGGAGTCGAAGCGCGCGGAGTTCGAACAACCGGCGGCGGCTATACCGACCAGCGCGAGAACTGCAACGCGCGGCCATGCAAGCGGGCGAGACTCCACCATTGAACGCGGCATGTGGTTACTCACTCGTACGCAGAAAACGTAGAATTCGAATAAACCAGCCGCGAGTAAACAAGCGTTTAAGAATTAACGCGTCGCTACCGATGAAATTCGGGCGGACAAAAATGTCACGGTCGATCCCCCGCAAGCCCGACCGGACAGCTACAATTCCTGCGCCTGTCCTGGGAGCATTGGCACAAAACGGACCGGAATGAGGTCTTCCCGCTGAGTTCCCGTTTGCAACTTGGTAAGCTTGATAATGTGTTGCGATCCCTGGTGCGAGCCGAGCGGCAGGATCATGATGCCGTCATCCGCAAGCTGGGCCATGAGTGTTTCCGGAATCGTCTCTGCCGCGGCCGTGACGATGATCCGATCAAAGGGGGCCCGCTCCGGCATTCCGGCGAACCCGTCTCCGGCCACGATCTCGACGTTGTCGTAGCCAAGCGCCTTGAGCCGTTCGCGCGCTTGGTCGGCGAGCGTGCGATAGCGCTCGATCGTCACCACTTCGCGAGCCAGGCGCGACAGGACAGCCGCCTGATACCCTGAGCCCGTGCCGATCTCCAGGACACGATGGGTCGGGCCCACATTGAGTTGCTCGGTCATGTAGGCGACCACATAGGGCTGGCTGATGGTCTGGCCGCACGCGATCGGCAGAGCCTGGTCCGCGTAGGCGCTGCGCGCAAAAGAGGTCTCGACAAAATATTCGCGCGGCACCTCGTCCATCGCCCGCAGCACGGCTTGATCGGAAATCCCCCGCCGACGCAGGGTCAGCAGGAACTCCATATGATCATCGCCCTGCTGACCGCGCGGTCTTTTCGACACGTTTAAGCCCCTTTGACGGCACTATTACCATGTTTGCTTGAAACTGAGCTAAGCTTGACGCTCGCGTTGCACAGCCGATGGAACCCAGCGGCCCGCGACCGAGTTGCAAGGCGGGAGATCAGCCATGACCAATTCCTCGGCGACGCCACGCCTTCTCGTGGTCGAGGACGAATATTTGATCCGCATGTTGCTGGAAGACATGCTGGACGACCTCGGCTACGGGATTGCCGCGGCCGTCGGCACGCTATCGGAGGCGCGGCAAATCGCGGCCGACGGTGACTTCAGCGCCGCGATCCTCGACGTGAATCTCGATGGCCAGGAAATTTATCCGGTCGCGGACATCCTGGCCAAGCGCGGGCTGCCCTTCGTGTTCGTCACCGGGTATGGCGAGCGCAGCCTGCCGGAGCCCTATCGCGGCCGCCCTGCCCTGCAGAAACCATTTCAGGCGGAGCAGCTCAAAACAACGCTCGCCGGATTGCTGGCCTAGTCGAAAACCTCCGCCAGTCTTGTCATGAACGGCTCGTCCGTGAGGTCGAGCCGTAACGCCGTGACCGAGATGCGGTTTTCAGTCAGCGCCGCGAGGTCGCTGCCTGGCGCCGCGCCCGGGACGCCACCACGCGCGAAGGCGATCCAGTAATAGGGATTGCCGCGCCCGTCGTGGCGCGCATCGATACGTAAAAGCTCCTGGTCGCGCTTGCCCTGCACCGTGACGGCAACGCCCGCGACCTCATCGGGTTGGCAATCCGGAAAGTTGACATTGACGAGGACATCGCGAGGCATTCCGGCCTTCAGCACCCGCCTGATCAGATCGGGTGCATGCTTGATCGCGGTGTCCCAATAAGGGTGGTGCTTCGTAGTGAATGCATAAGCTTGTGACAGCGCGAAAGACGGTATGCCAAGGACTGTGCCTTCCATCGCTCCTGCGACAGTGCCGGAATAAGTGACATCTTCCGCGCAGTTGCGGCCGCGATTGACGCCCGACAGGACGAGGTCGGGCTTCTCTTTCATGAGATGGCGTACGCCCATGATGACGCAATCGGTGGGCGTGCCTTTGACGGCGAAATGGCGCTCGCCGACTTCCCGCATGCGCAGCGGATCATTCAACGAGAGAGAATGTGACACGCCGGACTGATCGATCTCCGGCGCGACAATCCACACTTGGTCGGAAAGAGTGCGTGCTATTTCCAGGCAGGCCGCCAGCCCCGGCGAATGAATGCCGTCGTCATTCGTGATGAGAATTCGCATTACGTCCGCTCAATCGTTTTCAGACCGCCCATATATTGCGTCAGCGCGGACGGCACCGCGATCGAGCCGTTGTCCTGCTGGTAGGTTTCCATCACCGCAATGAGCGCGCGGCCGACAGCCACGCCGGAGCCGTTGAGCGTGTGCACATGCTTTACACCGTCCTTGGCACGGTAGCGCGCATTCATGCGGCGGGCCTGGAATTCGCCGCAGTTCGAGCAGGACGAGATCTCGCGATAGGCGTTCTGCCCCGGCAACCAGACCTCGATGTCGTAGGTCTTCTGCGCGGCGAAGCCCATGTCGCCGGTGCAGAGCGTGACCACGCGATAGTGCAGGTCGAGCCTTTTGAGTACCTCCTCGGCACAGGCGAGCATCCGCTCATGCTCATCCTTCGACTTGTCCGGCGTTGTGATGGAAACGAGTTCGACCTTGGTGAACTGATGCTGGCGGATCATCCCGCGCGTGTCCTTGCCGGCGGCCCCCGCTTCCGCGCGGAAGCATGGCGTGCAGGCGGTGAGACGCATCGGCAGCTGCGCTTCCTCGATAATCGACCCACGCACAAGATTGGTGAGCGGAACTTCGGCGGTTGGGATAAGCCAGAAGTCATTTGTTGTCCGGAACTGATCTTCGGCGAACTTCGGTAGCTGCGCCGTCCCAAACATGACGTCGTCGCGAACAAGGATCGGCGGATTCACCTCCGTGTATCCATGCTCCTTGCCTGTGTGCAGATCGAGCATGAACTGGCCGAGCGCACGCTCGAGCCGCGCCAAACCCTTCTGCAATACAACAAAGCGCGCGCCGGACAGTTTCGCGGCAAGCTCGAAATCCATTTGTCCGAGCGCTTCGCCCAGATCGAAGTGCTGCTTCAACTTGAATGCGTAGTCACGCTTCTTGCCGAACGCATGGTGCTCGACATTGCCGCTTGCGTCGGCGCCGTCCGGCACGTCGTCGAGCGGCGTGTTCGGGATTTGCGCGAGTTCCTTGTCGAGCGCGCTGGCGAGAGCATTTTGCTCGTCCTCCATCGCCGGCAGCGCGGTCTTGAGCTCGGCGACTTCGGCCATCAGCTTGCCCGCTTTGGCCTCGTCCTTCACTTTTTTCGCGTCGCCGATTTCCTTCGACGCCGCATTGCGGCGGGCCTGCGCCTGCTCGAATTTTGTGATCGCGGCCCGCCGTTTTTCGTCGAGCGCCACGAGCTCCTTCGACAGCGGCTTTAGCCCGCGACGTTTCAGGCCGCGGTCGAAGGCGTCAGGATGCTCGCGAATCCACTTGATGTCGTACATGGCGGGGCAGCTTTTACCTTGTCATGGCCGGGCTTGTCCCGGCCATCCACGTCTTTCTCATGAGCGAAGACGTGGATGCCCGGCATAAAGCCGGGCATGACGGAGTCAATACCGAACCAACGCCCTACTCCGCAGGCTTCGCGCTTGCGGAGGCCGCCTCGGAAGCCGCTTTCGCTGCGGCCTCGGCCTGGGCCTTTTTCTCGACCATGCGCACCGACCAGATCGAGCCCTCGTAGAGAATGAGCAGCGGAATGGCGAGCGACATCTGGCTCAGAACGTCGGGCGGGGTCAGGACGGCAGCCAGCACAAAGGCGCCGACAATGAAATAGCGCCGCTTGGCCTTGAGCTGTTCAGCCGTAATCAGTCCGATGCGCCCGAGCAGCGTGAGAACGACCGGCAGCTGAAAGGCAACACCGAAGGCGAGCACCAGCGCCATCATCAGCGACAGATATTCGCCGACTTTCGGCATCAGCGCAATCGAGGCATCGGTCGTGCTGCCGGTCTGCTGCATGCCAAGCGAGAAGCGCACCAGCATGGGCAGCACCAGGAAATAGACGACCGCCGCGCCCAGCGCGAAGAAAATCGGCGTCGCGATCAGATACGGCAGGAACGCCTTGCGCTCATGGCGATAAAGGCCGGGCGCCACGAACATATAGATCTGCGTCGCAACCACGGGGAATGACAGAAAAGCCGCGCCGAACATCGCGAGCTTCAACTGGGTAATGAAATATTCCAGAAGCGCAGTGTAGATGAATTTCGAATTTTCCGGCCCGGCGACCCATACGAACGGCCACACCAGGACATTGTAGATGTCCTTCGCGAATATGAAGCAAATCCCGAACATCACGCCGAACGCGAGCAGCGCCTTGATCAGCCGCGAGCGCAGCTCGATCAAGTGATCCATCAACGGCGCTTTGGTGGCTTCGATGTCTTCGTGCGTCATGCCTTGCCCCCGGCCTGCTTGGGTGGCGGCACTTCCGCGGTCGCAAAATCTTTCTCGCTGACGGGAGCACTCGCCTCAGGCAACGTCACGTCGATAGGCGGAGGTGGAGCGGCTTCAGTCGTCTCCACCGCAGCCGGCGAGTCAGGCTTTGGCAGTTCGGGTTTGGCTGCGTCGTCGAACGCGCTCTCGATCTGTTTCTGGGTGTCGGCAAGCGGGTCAAGGTTGCCGAGATCGCTCACCGAGTTTCCAAGGTCGCTGACCGAACTTTTCAGGTCTTCTGCCTGCTTCTTCAGTTCGACCAACTCCGCTTCGCGCATCGCCTCCTGGAATTGACCCTGGAATTCGGACGCCATGCGCCGGACCTTGCCCATATATTGGCCAAGCGTCCGC
>JBKPRE010000210.1:0-4713 GCA_046734435.1 Pseudomonadota bacterium
GCTGTCCGCGCTGGTGCTGCTTGGCTGGCAATATTTCTTTGCCGTCCCGCAGGAAAAGGCGCGCCAGGAGCAGCTGCAGGCACAGCAACAGAAACAGAATGTGCCGACGCCCGATCAGCCCAAGTCGGCGCAGCCGCAAGCGCAGTCGCAAGCCCAGTCCCAAGTGCCCGGCCAGGCGGCCGCACCGTCATCCGCCGCGCCCGTCGATCGTAGGGCAGCGCTGGCGGCTTCGCCTCGCATACCCATTGCAACCGACACGCTGCAGGGCACGATTGCCCTGAAAGGCGGACGCATCGACGACCTGGCTCTGCTCAAATTCCGCGAAACGGTTGATCCGAAGTCGCCGCCGATCGTTCTGCTGTCGCCTTCGGGTACCGGTGATCCTTTCTATGCGGAGTTTGGCTGGACCGGCGCCTCCGGAGCGAACGTCAAGCTGCCGAACTCCGAAACAGTCTGGAAGCAGGTGGGCTCCGGAGGGCTCGGCGTCGGCCACCCCGTGACTTTGACCTACGACAACGGCGAAGGACTTGAATTCCGCCGTACCATTGCGGTCGACGACAAGTATCTGTTCACGATCAAGGACGACGTCAGCAACAAAGGCGAAAATCCGGTTACTCTTTTTCCTTACGCTTTGATCTCGCGTCACGGGATCCCGCCGACCGCCGGATACTACGTTCTGCATGAAGGCCTCATCGGCGTACTCGGTGAGTCCGGCCTGCAGGAATTCACCTACAAGAACATCGAGGACAAAAAATCCGTCAGTTGGGATGTCACCAATGGCTGGCTCGGCATCACCGACAAATATTGGGCCGCCACCTTGTTGCCGGACACAAACGCGCGCCTGAAGGCGCGCTTCTCGACCAGCATGCTCGGCACCGCCAGGACATTTCAGACCGATTATTTGCTCGATGCACAGACAATCGGACCCGGCGCAACCGGCTCCGCCAACGCACGGCTATTTGCCGGCGCCAAGGAAGTGTCGATTGTCGGCATCAATTTTCCACTCGTCGGCATCGGCGGCTACAACAAAGCGCTCGGCCTCAACCACTTCGACCTGCTGATCGATTGGGGCTGGTTCTACTTCATCACCAAACCGATGTTCCTGGTGATGGATTTCTTCTTCCGTCTCCTCGGCAATTTCGGCCTCGCGATCCTGATGGTCACCGTGCTGGTCAAGATCGTCTTCTTCCCGCTCGCCAACAAGTCGTACGCATCGATGGCGAAAATGAAAGCCGTGCAGCCGCAAATGATGGCTTTGCGCGAGCGTTATGCCGACGATAAGGCCAAACAGCAGCAGGAATTAATGGAGCTGTACAAGCGGGAAAAGATCAATCCGCTGGCCGGCTGCCTGCCGATCGCAATCCAGATCCCGGTGTTTTTCTCGCTATACAAGGTCCTGTTTGTCACGATCGAGATGCGGCATGCGCCGTTCTTCGGCTGGATCCACGATCTTTCGGCGCAAGATCCGACCAACATCTTCAATTTATTCGGGCTCATTCCGGTCGACCCCACGGTGCTGCCGCTGATCGGACCATTCTTACACCTGGGTATCTGGCCCATCATCATGGGCATCACGATGTGGGTTCAGATGAAGCTAAACCCCGCGCCACCCGATCCGACGCAGGCGATGATCTTCAACTGGATGCCGCTGATATTCACGTTCATGCTGGCAAATTTCCCTGCCGGGCTCGTGATCTACTGGGCCTGGAACAATCTGCTGTCGGTCGTGCAGCAGAGCGTGATCATGCGCAAGCATGGTGCCAAGATCGAGCTGTTCGACAATATCAAGACGATGTTCGTTAAGAAGACGCCGCAGCAATAAAACTGCTGCTCCTACTGTCGTTGCTGTCATCGCCGGGCTTGTCCCGGCGATCTCGCTTATAGTGATACTGTGCTCTCCTTACCGGGATGCCCGGGACAAGCCCGGGCATGACCAGTTTCATGTCTTCCGCTGAATTCACCCGCGCGGAAATTGAGGCCGGCCGCAAACTTTTTGCCGGCGATTGGCAATTCGTTGCCGCGGCGGGCTCACCTGCCTCACTACCGGTCATGAAGGGCGTCGAAATCGCCTTCGCGGGCCGTTCGAACGTCGGCAAGTCCAGCCTGATCAACGCGCTCACCGGTCGCAAAAACCTCGCACGCATCTCGCGCACGCCTGGCCGCACGCAGGAGCTCATATTCTTCAACGGCGGCGACCGTCTCAACGTGGTGGACATGCCGGGTTACGGCTATGCCGCCGCGGCAAAATCCAAAGTCGCGGCCTGGACGGCACTGATCGATGCCTTTTTGCGCGGGCGGAGCAACCTCGCCCGGGTCTATGTCCTGGTGGATGCGAGGCATGGACTCAAGCCGACGGACGACCCGGCACTCGGCGCCCTCAGCCAGGCTGCGGTCAGCTACCAGGTCGTCTTGACCAAATGCGATGAGGTAAAGCCCGCCGATCTTGCGGGCCGCATCGCCGCAGTCGAAGCCATGCTCGCCAAGCGACCGGCCGCATTTCCGACGGTCCTCGCGACCTCCTCCCGCGACGGCAAGGGTATTCCCGAACTGCGGGCGGCCATTGCCCGTCTGCTCGCGGAAAGAAAGAGCTAATGCATTGTCGAGGGACGGCTGCATCGGCTAG
Organism: Pseudomonadota bacterium; assembly: GCA_046734435.1. Lineage (GTDB taxonomy): Bacteria > Pseudomonadota > Alphaproteobacteria > Rhizobiales > Xanthobacteraceae > Pseudolabrys. The sequence continues at coordinate 2,624 of JBKPRE010000210.1, forward strand.
AACCGCCGGCAACCGCACAAGGCCGGAGCGATGAGCAAAGCCCCCAAGATCGACCCGCAGACACAGGCCCGCATCCTGTCCGAAGCGCTGCCCCACATGCAGCGCTACGACGAGGAGATCGTCGTGGTGAAATATGGCGGGCATGCCATGGGCCAGGAGCAGACGGCGCGCGACTTTGCGAAGGACATCGTTCTGCTCGAGCAGACGGCGATCAATCCTGTCGTCGTGCACGGCGGCGGTCCGCAGATCGAGGCCATGCTCAAGAAGCTCGGCATCAAGTCCGAGTTCGCTGCCGGTCTGCGCATCACCGACGCAAAGACGGTCGAGATCGTCGAAATGGTGCTGGCCGGCTCGATCAACAAGCAGATCGTCGGCTACATCAACGCCGCCGGCGGCAAGGCCATCGGGCTGTGCGGCAAGGACGGCAACATGGTGCAGGCGCGCAAGGTCAGCCGCACGGTGGTCGATCCGGATTCCAACATTGAAAAGGTCATCGACCTCGGCTTCGTGGGCGAGCCGGAAAAAGTCGACATCACCATGCTCAACCAGGTGATCGGCCGCGAAATGATCCCCGTGCTTGCGCCGGTGGCGACCTCGGCCAACGGCGGGACGTTCAATGTCAACGCCGATACATTTGCCGGGGCAATCGCCGGCGCATTGAAAGCCAAGCGCCTGCTGCTTCTTACCGACGTGCCCGGCGTCCTCGACAAGTCAAAGAACCTGATCGCGGACCTGTCGGTCTCGGACGCACGCAAGCTGATCGCCGACGGCACGATCTCCGGCGGCATGATTCCGAAGGTCGAAACCTGCATCTATGCGCTCGATCAGGGCGTCGAAGGCGTTGTCATCATGGACGGCAAGGTCCCGCACGCCGTGCTGCTCGAGCTACTGACCGATCACGGTGTCGGTACCCTGATGCACCGGTGATATTGTCATTCCGGGGCGCCGCCAATGGGTCCGCGCAAAGCGCGGCCCGATGACAGGCTCCGCGGCGAACCCGGAATCCAGAACTGAACCCAGTGCCCGCGTCTGGATTCCGGGTCCGGTGCTGCGCGCCGTCCCGGAATGACGAGTTCACGCATCTTCCGCTAGCATGACGGGCATGATTCGCGGGTTCATGCTCACGATCGCCGCGTCAATCGCGCTGACCACATCGGTCCGCGCCGAGCTTACTTTGTGCAACCGCACCAGCTACCGGATGGATGTGGCACTTGGCCTTGAAAAGCGTGCCAATGTCGAGACGCGCGGCTGGTTCCGCCTTGACCCGGGCCAGTGCCGCCAAGCCATCGACGGAACGCTGGATGCAGAGATGGTGTACGTGCATGCGCGTACCCCGCCGGTCTACGGCAACGCGCCGTTGCCGCTCAACGGCCAGGCTGACTTCTGTATAAAGAACGGCGATTTCGACATTCCCAATGCGCGCAGTTGCCCGACAAGCCAGCAAGCGCAGTTCAGCGCGGCCAAGCCGTCGGAGTCGCCGAAGGGCCCTCTGGTCAACCTGGCGGAAGAGGCCGACTACGACGACGTGCAGGCCCGGCTTGCCGGGATCCAGCGGCTGCTGGTGATCGCCGGCTACGACGCTTATCCGATCGACGGCGTGCAGGGCGCGAAGACACAGGCCGCGATCGCAAAATTCCTGAACGAACGAAAGCTTGCAGCCGAGGCGGTCGCAACGCCTGCGTTCTTCGACGCGCTGATTGAAGCTGTACGCAATCCGGAAGGCGTCGGCTTTTCGTGGTGCAACGACACCAAATTTCCGGTGATGGCGTCGCTCGGTTTTGCCGAGATGGGGTCCATCGTCACGCGCGGCTGGTATCGTGTGGAATCGGGCCAGTGCGTGCGCCCTGACCTCCGCGGCGATCCGCGCCGGGTCTACAGCTATGCGGAAGCGGTCGATGGCAGCGGCCGCGCCGTCAAACGAGGGGACGCGGCGCTTTCCTGGGGTGGAGCGCTCGCGCTTTGCACGCGCGATGGCCGCTTCGAGCTGGCCGATCACAAGGACTGCGCCGCGCGGGGCTTGAATTCGACCGGCTTTGCGGTCATCGATCTTGGCAACCAGCCAGCAACGATCGTGCGTTTCAAGGACCAGT
>JBKPRE010000211.1:0-9246 GCA_046734435.1 Pseudomonadota bacterium
CTGCTCGCGCTCGTCATTGCCGCCGCCGAGGCCGGCGCCACGGTGACGTCCGACCGCATCGATTTCGTCGATGAAGATGATGCACGGCGCGTTCTTCTTCGCCTGCTCGAACATGTCGCGCACGCGCGAGGCGCCGACGCCAACGAACATTTCGACGAAGTCGGAGCCTGAAATGGTGAAGAACGGAACGTTCGCCTCCCCGGCGACTGCACGCGCGATCAGAGTCTTGCCGGTGCCCGGAGGACCGACGAGCAGCACGCCGCGCGGAATGCGCCCGCCGAGGCGCTGGAATTTTCCGGGGTCGCGCAAAAATTCGACAATCTCCTGCAGATCCTGCTTCGCCTCGTCGACGCCGGCGACGTCCTCAAACGTGACGCGGCCGTGCGCTTCCGCAAGAAGCTTGGCGCGCGACTTGCCGAAACCGAGCGCCTTGCCGCCAGCGCCCTGCATCTGGCGCGACAGGAAAATCCACACGCCGATCAGCGCGATGAAAGGCAGCCACGACACAAGCAGCGAGACAAACCACGGGACGTTGTCAGATGGCGGCCGCGCGGTGATCGCGACGCCCTTCGAATAAAGCTTCTGCACCAGGCCGGGATCGTTCGGTGCGTAGGTCTGGAAGCTGGTGCCGTTCGAGAAGGTGCCGTGGATGTCCGGGCCCTGGATCACGACGTCGCGGACGCGGCCCTGATCGACTTCCGACAGCAGCTGCGAGAACGAGATGTCTTGCGCGGTGGTGCGCTGGCCGGGATTCTGGAAAAGCGTGAACAGCGCCAGCAGCAACAGGACGATGATTACCCAGAGCGCGAAATTTCGTAGATTGGCGTTCATTACCCGTCCTGACCCCGCCGCGCGCGTGCTGCGCGGCCATAAGTTCTATGCATCCGGTTCGTGGCGACTTTCGGACTCGCAAGCCAATGTAGGCAGCGCCCGCCCCCATGAAAAGGCCTTAAGCCTTAATATTCTAGCGTCTTTTGGCATCCCTCGGCCGGTCAGGTCGGCGCTTGGTTAAGACCTTGCGACGACGCCGCGGTGCCCGTTCAACGAGAATTTGCGGATCTTTAAGCGTCACAATTGCGCCCGCCAAAGTGCGCCGGAAACGATTTTCTGCCCTGTTTTGGGCCTCATCGAGCGCGGTTTTGAGCGCCTCGAGCTTGCCTAGCTCTACCGGTCCCTCGTCCCCGACCCTCGCCATGGCCCGGCCGAGCAGACGCAATGCGACCTCCGCAGGCAAATCCGCAAAGCGCCGCGATTCAATTGCAATCGCGGGCGCAGCAGGCAATTCGACGAACAGTTCCGCGACCGCGCGCTCGACGGCCCGCTCGACCGCGATATCCGCCCGTCTCAGCCGGCCCGCGAGCCGAGCCAGCTGACGGGCATCAAGACCTTCCTCTGCAAGCAAATTCATGAGCACGCGCAACCGCGCACGGGCGAAACGTGGATCGCGGTTGGACGGATCGTCGGCATAGGAAATTCCGGCTGCATGCAACGTTGCGATCAACCGTGACTTTGCAATCTCCAGGAGCGGACGAACGATGAAAAGTTCTTCGTGCTGGGGGACGGCGGCGATCCTTTGCATTGCTCCGAGGCCGGAGAGACCGCTGCCGCGGCTCATGCGAATGAGGACCGTCTCGCCCTGGTCGTCGAGCGTATGCGCCGTAAGAATATGTGTGGCGCCTGCTTTGCGGGCGGCATTGGCCAGCAAGCGATACCGCGTCAGGCGGGCAGCTTCCTGCAGGCCGGTCTTCGGCTTGCGGCCGGTCCAGCGCAAAATGCGATGCGCGATATCGAGCCTGTGCGCGAGACGCGCGACAGCGGCTGCCTCTGCCGTGCTTTCCTTCCGCAGCCCGTGATCGACCGTAACGGCGACAAGCTTCGGTTTGGTCTTGAGTGAATCCCGCCAGCGTGCGGCCAGGATCATGAGCGCGGTGGAATCCGGCCCGCCTGAGACCGCGAGCACGAGGACGGGCAAAGACTGCAGCCCGGAAAAAAGTGATGTGACTTCCGACGCCGAGACGGCTTTCGCCTCAGCAGTGCGCACGCTTCTGTTCCTGGGCAACCCCGCGCTTCACGCCGGCAGAAGCGCGCGGGAATTTGCGCCCAACCTCGGCGAGCGTGGCGCATGCCGCCTCTTTCTGATTCATCGCGGCCAGCGATTGACCAAGGCGCAACAGCGCGTCGGGCGCCTTGCCCGATTGCTCGTATCTGGTCGAAACGTTCAGGAATGATTCCGCGGCGTCCCGATAGCGTTGCTGCTGAAACAGGCTTTCGCCGAGCCAATAGTTCGCATCCGGCACGAGCTGCTCGTTCGGGTGCTTCTTCAAGAAGTCGCGAAACGCCTGCTCGGCCAGCGAATAGTCTTTATGCAACACGTAGCCATAGGCCATGTCGTATTCGTCCTTCGGCGAAGCCGACGGCGGTAGCGTAGCAAGCTGCTGGCCGGCCGCGGCGGGCCCAACATTGCGGACCTGCGGCGGCGGCATCTGCTGGGCCGGCACCGGCGCGCCACCGGCCGATGCGACGGCTCCAGGCGGCGGGGACGGAGGCGGCGAGTCATTGTTCCCGGCCATGGTCGCAAGATCGAGCGGGGCACCGGCCGCGCGGCCGCCCGGAGCGCCGACCGGGCCGCTGTCGCGCCCTTGCTCCGGTACAGCGATCGCGCCCTGATTGCCGAGGACCCGCGGGGCGCCCGGCGCGGTTGGATGCTGCGAGGGGTCGAAGACGTCGGAGCGGCGGCCGGGACCGGCGGGCGGGCCGCCCGGCGCATTGCCCGGATTCATCGGCACGGCCTGCGCGGGCGGCGGCGCATTGCCTTTCGACCCAAGCTGCTGGAAGCGATACTCGGTATCGTCCTGCATGCGCTTGAGCTGCATCTCGAGCTGCTGGTTACGGTACTGAAGATTCTCGATCGTGCCGGTCAGTTGGCGTAGCGCGTTCTCCATACGATCGAGACGCACCGTAAGGTCGCCAGGATCAGACTGCGCCACGCGGCCGGTCGGTGCCTGCTGCGATGGGGCCTGACGCTGCTGCCCCTGCGGCTCGCCGCGGTTGAACAGGTTATCGAGAAAATTTCCGGACGAGCCACGCTCCTGCGAGAGCGCCATCCCTGCCGGCATCAGCAAGGCGGAGGCAAGAATGGTTGCTGCGGATGCAAAGGATAAAAAGGTGCAGGGCCGTGTGCGTGTCATCGGCAAGGGCGAAACCCGTTTGATGTTTTTTGTTGCATGTCCGGTTCCGAAAACCGTCCCAGGTTTCGGAAAGCTACGCTGGTTTTGTGATCGCAGCGGCTGCGTAGCATAGCACGCCGAGTACGACCAGATTGTGGCCGGTGTTGCCGAAACGCCCGTAACAAGGGGATTTCCGAGCCCGTCCGCGACTCAGTGTCCGCCGAACACCAGTGTCTGGAACGGCAGCACCAGCGCCTGCAGCCGCAGGATCAGGGCGTGCACAAGGCCGAGCGCATCGACGACGTGAAGCGCGATGGCTTTCAGCGCTCCGGTGTCCTTGGCAACGATAATATCGTGATTATTGGAATAGGCATTGGCGATGCAGCTGCTGCCAGGCGTCACGCCGTCGAGCCCGCCTTTGTACAGCGGCTGCAGAAACGCGAGAAGTGTGCCGGGTTTTGTCACCTGCTGCGCTTCCACCAACTGCTCGCCGCCCCGAACCTGGCCGGCGGCAATGAAGTCCTGCACATCCGTCACCACCATCGGGATGACCGTGAATGGCTTCGAGATACAGGTGACCTCGGCAATCATCCCGACCTTCATGATCTGCGCCTCGATCTGGCCGAAACCTGCCGACAGGAGCCGGCCTGCGCCGTCGGGGATAAGTATGCCGGCTGGACGCATCATCGGATTGACGAGATCGCCAACACGCAGCACGAACTGCTCAACTCGGCCGTCGAAGCCCGCACGAATGACCGTCTTGTCGAGGTCCACCTGTGCCTGCGCGAGGGCTGCCTCGGCGCTGGCTTTCTCCGCGGGCAGCAGCGTGGAGATACGCTCCTCGCTGCCCTGTTTCGACGCGGTTGCCGCATCGATTGAACCGAGCTGCCCCTTCGCCCGTTCCTGCAGACGCTCGATCTCGCGGAATGGAACGTTGCCGGGATTACGCCGGTATAGTTCCTGCTTGGTCTCGAGCTCATCGGTCGTCTGCTTGTGCGCGCTCCTCGCTTCCTGCAACTGGCCCTCGGCTTTCACAACGTCGGACCGCGCCACGACCATTTGCGCGTCGATCTCCGCGATCTTGCGCCGCGCCGACTCGACCGCGGCCTCCTGCTTCGAGCTGTCGAGCCGGAAAAGCGGCGCGCCTTTCTTAACGGCCTCATTGTAATCGATATTGACCTCGGCCACCCGTCCGATTGTTTCAGGCACGATCGGAACGGTGCGGAAGAAGAGCGTGACATTGCTCGTGGACGGATGATTGTAAAACACGGTCGTGATCAGGAGCACCGTCAGAATGAGGCAGCCCGTAATGCCCCACCGCAGCTCAAACCAGACCGAATAGAGTGTGATCTCCTTGCCGAAACGCTTTCCCTGCACGTACCGGCGGTAGAGATAGTCCGGCAGAAGCGTGACCAGCGAGCAGAGGAGCATCTCAAGCATGATCGAGCTCCTTCCTGCCGCCGACAACGCGCGCAGGCTTTCGCGGCGCCGACTGCACTTCGTGCGCGTGGTCCGCTTCTACCACGGGGACCTGTCCGCCGGGCTCCGCTACACCGTCCGCGCCAGCCCCGGGCTTCACACCGGCCATCCTCTCAACCGAGCCTGCGATGCGGCCAAGGAAGCCGCCAAAATCCGGAATGTCGATGAATGCCAACAGCAGGCCGATCACCCAGAAGATATGCATGTGGGTAAAGAGCGCGATCAGGCCAAGGATCGCGACAATCTCGAATTGAATTTTGTGACCTTTGTGCGCGACGCGCTCGGGCAGCGTATGCAGGCGCAGGAAGAGAATGCCGAAGCCGACCACTGCGACAGCAAGGGTGATCGCCATAACGACCATGAGCACGTCTGTCTGGCCGGGTGGCGTGATAAACATCGGCAGGTGTTGGGTCGCGGCGGGATGCAACAACCGAGTGGCCGGCGTATCTGCGGCAAAACTCGGTGCCGAAACGAGCGTCAGCAAGACTGCCAGAAGTCGATGCACGGCCAACAACGCCTCCGCACGAATACGTTTGCCCGGATAGCAAGCTATCCCAGAAGGGCATACTCGAAAAGCACAGCTGCGACATGCCACAGTCACGGCATCCCGCGCTGGTCCGCTCCTCTTTACATCACTCTACGGACCGCCGTTGATTTACATCAAAACAGACGCTGGTATTTCGTCGAAACTAACCGGATAAGGTTGGGATCCAGGGCCTTTGGAGACAAGTAATGAGACTATTGAGCAACGCCGGCGTGCTTATTGTTTCTTGCGCGGTTTTTTCGCTTTTCGGCACGTCCGCCCACAGTTTCGAACTCAACGGTGCCTGGGCGAGCGATCCATCGATCTGCGGCAAGATATTTGTGAAACAAGACACGAAGCTTGTGATGACGCCAGACGCGGACACCTACGGGAGCGGATTTGTCGTCGACGGAAATCAGGTTCGCGGGAAAATAGCGACCTGCAACATAAAGTCGCGCAAGGAAGAACCCGGCGTCGTACATCTGATCACATCGTGCTCTACCGACGTGGCGCTACAGGCCATGCAATTCAGCATCAAGATCGACGACGATAACAGGATAACGAGGATCTTTCCGGGCGTCCCTGAAATGTCGGTTTCTTACTCCCGATGCCCAATGTGAATGTGGACGACGGGCTGAGCTTGAAATCAAATTACGGAAAAAAGCGACGGCGGCCCGAAGGCCGCCGTGCCACCACCCGTTCCCCTAAAAGCTTATGAGCTGACACCGAGCACGGTGACCGCGCGCCGGTTCTGCGACCAGCACGAGATGTCGTTGCAGACGGCAACCGGCCGCTCTTTCCCGTACGAGATCGTGCGCATGCGCTGCGCCTGGATGCCGCGGGACACCAGATAGTCTCGCACCGCCTGCGCACGCCGCGCGCCCAGCGCGATGTTGTACTCGCGGGTGCCGCGCTCGTCGGCGTGACCCTCGATGGTGAACTGGCTGTACTGGCTATAGTTCGTGAGCCATTGTGCCTGCTTGTCGAGCGTCGCGCGCGACTGCGTCGTGAGTTCAGACGAGTCGGTTTCGAAGAACACGCGGTCGCCGACATTGACCACGAAGTCCTGCTGACTGCCGGGCGTTGCCTGCCCCGCTGCATTGGCTTGCGCATCCTCTGCATTCTTGGCGCAGGCCGATATAGCCAACGCCGCCACAAGAACGGCAGCGAAGCGAGTAACGTGCAGCGTCTTCCTCATATCGATCATATCCGGTGCCTCCATTCACGCGTATCGACCGGAGCTTGCGTGAGGGTCTAGCAGGTTGTTCGTTAAACGAACGTTCCATCAACCTTGATGGAACCTTGCATGGACCCATTAAAACTACCCGAACGCCTTAAACCGTTTCTGATGGTTAAGACACAGTGAAAATAAGGCCGGGTCACGACCATCACGACAAAAGGGGTGACCAAGCCGGATCCGAAGCATAACTAGGCGTCGGAACCTTCAGCTCGTTCCGCCCGGTGATGTCGATGGTATAGAGCGACGGCCCCTGCCCCACGTCTCGGAAGAACATCAGCACCCGTCCATTCGGCGCGAACGTCGGGCCTTCGTTGTGGAAGCCCTGCGTGAGCACGCGCTCGCCCGAACCGTCGGGCTTGAGAATGCCGATCGAGAAGTTGCCGCGGGCCTGGCCTGTGAACGCGATATAGTCCCCACGCGGCGACCACACCGGCGTCGAGTGATTGCCTTCGCCAAAGCTGATGCGCTGAGCCGCCCCGCCGTTCGCAGACATCACGTAGATCTGCTGGCTGCCGCCACGGTCGCTTTCAAAGCAGATGCGCGAGCCGTCCGGCGAGTAGCAGGGCGCAGTGTCGATCGCCGGGGTATCGGTGAGGCGCGTGGTCTGCTTCGAACGCAAGTCCATCACGAACAGATTCGCGTTGCCGCCTTGCTGCAGGCTCATGATCACCCGCTGCCCGTCAGGCGAGAAGCGCGGCGCAAAGGTCATGCCGGGAAAATTGCCGACGATCTCGCGCTGTCCGGTTTCGATGTTGAGAAGATAAACGCGCGGATCACCTTGGCCGTATGACATGTAGGTGATCTCTTGAGTCGACGGATTAAAGCGCGGCGTGAGAACCAGATCGTCGCCGCGCGTGAGATAGCGCACGGCCGCGCCGTCCTGATCCATGATGGCAAGCCGCTTCACGCGCCGGTCTTTCGAGCCAGTTTCATCGACGAACACGATTCGGCTGTCGAAATAGCCCTTCTCGCCGGTGAGCCGCTCATAGATCGCGTCTGAAATAATGTGCGCGATGCGGCGCCAGTTGTCGGGCGTCGTGAAATACTGCTTGCCGTCGAGTTGTTGGCCGGCAGCCACGTCCCACAGGCGGAATTCGGCTTTCAGTCTTCCGTCGCTCTGGCGTGTGATGCGGCCGGTCACTAGCGCCTCCGCATTGATCGTCCGCCAGTCGGGAAAACGCGGGACAGTGTCACTGCTGGTGATCTTTTCGATGAAGGCCGCCGGATTGATCGGCGCGAACAGGCCGCTGCGCTGGAGATTGTTGGAGATGACCGCGGTGACGTTCCGGCCGGTGTCGCCTTCCGCCGGTCCGCCGGTCAGAAAATCCGGCAGCGCAATCGGCATCGGCCGTACGTTGCCCTGGTTGATATCGATGTTGAGAACGGCGCGAGCCGGACGTGAACCGGCGGCCGCCAGCGCACCAGCGCCAACCAGAAGACCGCGACGGCTTATTTTGGGAGAAGAATTGTCAGTCACGAGATTGCATTACCTTGCGGGAAGATCGTGAAACATCTGCCGCGTGTCGAAAGTGAAGTCTATTTCCTTCCATTGGTCGTAATGTTCCGGCCGCAGCATGGTGTAGGGCTGCCCGACGAACACCGCGCGCACGGCGCTGTCACGCATGGCGTTGAACTGGGCGCCGCTGCCGCTGGTAAGGACCTGCGGCCCGACCGCAAGGGTTCCGTCTTTCCTGAACCTGATCCGGATCGTGACCTGCGTCTGGCTCGCGTCCTGCATTCCGACCGGCGGATTCCACAGCGCCATCAACCGCGCGCGCAGGGCATCAATTTCCGACTGCGAGAGTTGCGCTGCCGTGCCGGCTGCCGTGCCAAGCGACGGCGTTGCGTTGGCCTCGGCGCCGGTCGCCGCGTTGCGGTGCGGATCGCGCTTGTCGAGCAAGGCCGCGATCTTGTCGGGCTCGAACTTCGGCTGCGGCTTCATTGGTGGCTTCTTCGGCGGCAGAGGTTGCGGCTCGGTCTTGGCCTGTTTGGGCTCGTCCTGATGCTTGAGTTTTTCGGCGATCGGGTCGGGCTTCGGCGGCTGCGGCTCGGGCTGCGGCGCAGCTTCCTTCGCGGCCTGCAATTCTTTTTTCTCGGTGACTTTGGGCTTGGCCTCTTCGATCGGCTTGGGCGGCTCCTCAGCCTTTTTCTCCACCAGCGGCTTCGGCGTCTCGACCTTGGGCGCGTCCTTGACGCCCTTGGTCATCTCCGAAAAATCCTTCTCGCTGATGAAGTCGACCGGCAGCGACTCTGCCGGCGTGACATTAAAACTCTTGCCTGAAAATGACAGCGTCGCCCACAGCAGCACTGCCGCGTGCAGGCCGGCCGATATCGCGGTCGCCTTTCTCATCACTGCGCTTTAGCGCCCTGTTCAAATTCGGTGACCAAGGCTACACGATGAAAGCCGGCCGACGACAGCCGCCCCATCACCTTCATCATGGTGCCGTAGTCGACTTTCTTGTCACCGCGGACGTAAACTCGTGCTTCTTTTCCACCGCGCGCCTCGGCCACTGCTTCCATCTTGGCGACCAGATCATCAGCGGCGATTTCACTATTTTGCAGGAAAATCTGGCCCTTATCGTTGACCGAGACGGTCAGCGGCTCTTTGTCCTGCTCGAGGCTTTTGGCCTGGCTCTGCGGCAGATCAATAGGAACTCCGACCGTGAGCAGCGGCGCCGAAACCATGAAAATGATGAGGAGGACAAGCATCACGTCGACCATCGGCGTGACGTTGATTTCGCTCATCACCCGCTGGCGATGATGCTTTCGCTTTCCGATAACCGGCGTGCCGGCATTGGCAGCCATCAGTTGATCCCCTACCCACGCTCGTCGATCTG
>JBKPRE010000212.1:0-15133 GCA_046734435.1 Pseudomonadota bacterium
GCTGGCCTCGGGCGGCCTTGCCAAAATCAAGAAAGCGAACCTGAAGCGGATGAAGCCTGTCTCCGGCAAACCGCGGCTCGGCCCCTGCATCGGCAATGTAAAGAACTTCATCGCCATCGGTCTCAACTATTCCGATCACGCCGCAGAAGCCGGCATGCCGATCCCGAAGGAGCCGATCATCTTCAACAAGGTTACGAGCTGCATCTGCGGCCCGAATGACGACACGATAACGCCGCGTGAATCCGGCAAGCTCGACTACGAGGTTGAGCTCGGCATCGTCATCGGCAAGCGCGCGCGCTATCTCGCCAAGGACAAGGCAAAGGACGCGATCGCCGGCTATTTCCTTTCGAACGACGTGTCGGAGCGCGTCTTCCAGATCGAGCGTTCGGGCGGGCAATGGGACAAGGGCAAAGGCTGCGAAACCTTCGGCCCGATCGGACCATGGTTCGTCACCAGGGATGAAATAAAAGATCCGCAGAACTTGGACATGTGGCTCGACGTGAACGGCGAGCGACGTCAGCGTGGCAACACGCGTACAATGATCTTCGGCTGCGAACATCTGGTCTGGTACTGCTCGCAGTTCTTCGTCATGGAACCGGGCGACATCATCATCACAGGCACGCCGCCTGGCGTCGCGCTCGGCATGAAGCCTGCCCCGGTGTTCCTGAAGCCAGGTGACGTCGTCACGCTCGGAATTGCGAAACTCGGAGAGCAGCGGCAGAAGATCGTCGCAGCGAAATAATTTCGTCCGGCGAGCCACAAGCCATGTTGCGCATCCTGCTCACGCTCGCCGCGCTTGCGTGCTGCGGCTCGCCGGCGTTTTCCGAGACGCTCAACTCATTCCGCCACGCGCACGGGCTGCCGGCGCTTCAGCGCAGCGCTTCATTGCAGGCGATGGCGCGTCGCCATGCGCAAAGCATGGCTATGCGCCAAACGATCGATCACTCCGGTTTTTATTCTGAACGCGGCAAAGCCGGCGCGCGCGCGGAAAATGTGGCGGGCGGATGCGCCAGCGAAAGCTGCGCCATTGCTTTATGGGCGGGATCGTCCGGCCACCGCCAAAACATGCTGCTGGCCGATATACGCAAATATGGATTGGCATCGTCCGGGCACTACTGGTGCCTGGTTCTCGGCCGATAACGCAAATTAATTCAAACTCGTTTGCGAGTGATGCACAAAAGCCTCACCGCGCGACAAATACTGTGAATCTGGGTTGATCTCTACCAGCGCACCGCCGCCCCGCAACGGGGAGCGGTAGCTTCTCGTCGGGGATCGGGGGCGGCTCTGCGACCGTTTCGCAGCGGGGGCGTCTCATGAGATTCTGCGCTAACCCAAATCATCGCCAGATCGCGCGCCTGCTCGTATTGACCGCCACTTCCCTCATGCTTGCGAACTGTACGACCGACGACAATGTCGCAAGCCGCGCCAATCGCAAGCACGCCGCTACATCGCCGCGGATCGCCGCAACGGGCGAGATTGCGCCAAAGACCGAGAGCATTGTCCGCAAACCCCCGGTGAAAGTCGCGCGCGAACATGCCGTTGAAAAGGTGATCACGGAAAAAACGGCCAATTATGCCGCCGTCGGCGTGGCCTCCTGGTACGGCGAAGATTTTCACGGGCGGCGAACCGCCAATGGCGAGACATTCGACATGAACTCGTTTTCGGCGGCGCATCCGTCGCTGCCGCTGCCAAGCAATGTGCGAGTAACCAATCTCGCCAATCACCGCTCGGTCGTCGTGCGCGTCAATGATCGCGGGCCTTTTGTCGACGGCCGCGTCATCGACGTGTCGGCAAAAACAGCGAAAACGCTTGGCTTCTACGACGATGGCCTGAGCAAGGTCAAAGTAGAATATGTCGGTCGCGCGCAATAAGGGGCGCACCGACCGCGGCACGTTGGCGGCAACATCGCGGTGAAAAGACGCCGGTGCTCGTGCAAGCGCACCACGCTACCACTCGCGGAGCGATTAACGGACGTTGAACGTGCCTTGCCGAATTTGCAACGCATTGCGGCCCCAATCGCCACTTCCAATCAGCCTCTCTCGTTTTGAATCCCATTTGCGTTTCTTTGTGCAAAATGAGGAGGGGAACGCATGCGAGGAACCAGGACGGTTCTGGCATCGGGTTTTCTTGCGCTCGTCTTGATCACCGGTTCGTCTGCGTCCAGTGCCGCTGACGAATGTTTGGCAAAGCCAGCCGGGCCGACCCCGCAAGGCCAGCACTGGTACTACCGCATCGACCACGCGAACGACGGCCGCCAATGCTGGTACTTGCGAGCTGAGAGCGGCCGCGTCCAGAAAAATCCGCGGCAAGCAGAAACGGATGCGACTCAAGCGATGGCGCAAAAAGTGGACGCGCCGCCGCGCCGAGCGCCTGTCGTAAATACGTCTGAGGAAACTGCGGCTCCCGTGGCAGCGCCCATTCCCTGGCTTAATCTACAGAAATTGCCGGACCCGATTCCCTTTGCTCAATCTGCGACGCAGCAAAAAACGGCAGCACAGACCCAATCGGACGGCGTGATCGCCACATCAGGCAATGCAGCGTCCGGGAGAGTCGATCCTCCCACCGCTGTCCCGAACCGTCCTGCCCCAAGCACGGACAGCAACGCAACTTCGGCACATCGCGCAAGAGAGCAGCAGCATCGTCAACCTGCACAGGCCCGACTGCAACCGCCGACCCCTGCGATTGCCGACATCGACCACACATTTGCTCTGCTGATGATTATGTTCGCGGCGCTTGCGATTGCCGGCCCTGCCCTGCACTTTGTCGATCGACGCCGCCGGCGCGAGGCCGTCAATTTCCAGCCGCCACCATGGGCGCGCGTGGTTGCCTTGAACGCACCCACACCGCGTAATCGCGGGATGCCGCGACCGCCGCACCGCGCGAAACCGCCCGCGCCCATGCCGATCAGGCCGCCTGACCAGACCGAAAGGCTGGCGCATGCGCTGCAGCAACTCGTGGACCGCCTGCAGACAGCCGACCGGTCCGAGCCAAAAGCGGTCCGCGCCAGACCCCGCGGGCGCGCATCGATATGAGACCTCGGTGAGAAATCAGCCGTTGAGCGGGGCGCCGGCTCAAATTGCTCAGCTGCGGGGATCTTTTTCCTTTCTTTCCGCGTCCTGCGCGCGCGTTTCCCAGGCGTCGGCAATGTCCAGCAATGCTTGCCGGTCCTTGCCGCTCATCTGGCTTGCGATGCGGATACACTCCGCCGCGTAATTCCTGAATTTTTCCGACTCCCGCAACCTGGCCTCCTCAGTCCCCGCGAAGGGCAACGCCGAATTTTGGAACTTTGTTCTCCAACAATTTTGTGATGGGAAATTGCGGGGAACCAATGGACCCGGACACGACTTCTACCGCTGCGTGTCGGGGAGGGCTGTTTGCAGTTTTTTTCCGCTGTCGATTACCGTCGATATGCCGCGGAATGCGTGAGGTTGGCACAACAAGTCGCCGACCCCGACGACAAGGCACGACTCCTGGACATGGCCGAAACGTTCCGGGAGCTCGCCGACAAGGACAATCTCAGGCACCCGGCCCCACCCGAAGATTGACGGCATCTGCCCGGCCCGAGGGTATTCTTTCGCATACGCGGAACCGGCGAAGCCGAAGCGGGTTTCTCAGGGTGTCGTAGGTCAAATGTCGTGACGTTATCAATTGCCATACCCGAAAGCCGAAGGTGCCGGGAGCGGGCACTTGAGTGCCGCACCGTCGCGGGCCGTCTGCGCGTGCAAAATGCACGGGATCAGATGTTGAGGGTCGCCGCCGATTACGAGCGCATGGCGCGCGATGCCGAGCAACGCGAAATTGCCCAGGGCCTCTCACATCTGAGGGCGCTTGTCGTCCGGCAGCGTCACGGCTCACAGGCAGCCTAAGAGCCGGAATAGCCGCAATCCGCCTCTGCCTTAATCATTCGTAAACCATGTACGCGCACCATCCTACCTTACGCGCAACCTCTGGTGGGACATTTCCGTGCGGACCAATCGCAGCTGGCTCTGCTTTTTCGGAGCGGCGTTCGTCTGTTCCTTGAGTGCCTATGGCCACGCGGAAGACGGCGTATCGAAAGACAGCATTCTTTTCGGGCAGGTCGCGGCGCTCAACGGCCCGGCGCAGGCGCTGGGCCAGGGAATGCGCGAGGGTATCCTTGCAGCTTTCGAGGAAGCCAACCGGGCCGGCGGCATCAACGGCCGCAAGCTCGAGCTCAAGTCGATTGACGACAGCTACGAGCCCGAAAAGACCATCGAAGCCACGAACAAGGCGATCAAGGAAGACAAGGTCTTCGCGCTGGTGGGCGCTGTGGGGACACCGACATCGAAGGCTGGCCAGCCGATTGCGACAGCCGCCAAGGTGCCCTTCATCGGGCCTTTCACGGGGGCGGAATTTCTCCGCAATCCGTTCAACCGCTACGTAGTCAATATTCGCGCCTCGTACTTTCAGGAGACCGAAGCCTGGGTCGAGCACCTGACCAATGATCTTGGCGTCACCAGGATCGCCATCCTGTACCAAGACGACGCGTTCGGTCTCGCCGGTCTCGCCGGCGTGAAGAAGGCGATGGAAAAGCGAAACATGTCGCTGGTCGCCGAAGGCACCTTCAAGCGCAACACCACCGCCATCAAGTCGGCGTTGCTCGAAATCATGAAGAGCCAGCCGCAGGCAGTCGTAACGGTTGGGCCTTACAAGCCAATCGCCGCATTCATCAAGCTTGCGCGTCAGCTCAAGGTCGATGCGACATTTGTCGCCATTTCTTTCGTGGGGTCGGATTCCCTCGCCCAAGAGCTCGGGAGCGAAGGGGCCGGCGTGGTCGTGAGCCAGGTCGTGCCCTTCCCCGGCGACAAGTCATTGCCGGTCGTGGCGGCGTACCAGTCCGCCCTCGCCGCCGTGAACGAGAAGTCAAAACCTGGCTTTGTGTCACTCGAGGGCTATCTCGCCGGCCGGGTGGTAGTCGAAGCTGTCAGGCGAATTCCGGGCGAGCTCACGCGGGAAGCATTCCTGGACGCCATAGAACGCGAACCATTCGACCTCGGCGGCATGAAACTCACGTTCAGCGCAACGCAAAACCAGGGTTCAAATCAGGTCTATTTCACGGTGTTGCAATCGGACGGATTTTTCCGGCCGGTCACAAGACTCGTGAAGACCGTCGCAAGATGACGACCAGCGTGTAACCGACATGCTCATGCCCACGACCAACCCACCCGCCGAACAAGCTCAAGGCTCTCGCGCCTCGGGCTGGCTTTCCACCATTCGCGCCCGGCTGTATCTCGCTTTCGGCTTCGCCGCTGCGCTCACGATCATTGGCGCGTCCATCGCTTTCTATGAATTCACCATTATAGGGTCCACAACCAACGAAATCGTTTCACGCAGTCTTCCGGCCACGGCCGTATCGCTTCGTCTCGCGGAACAGGCAAGCAGTCTGGTGTCCTCGGGACCGCGCCTGATGAGCGCCGGAACCGAGCAGGTTCGCGCGGAGATCCTGTCCGACATCAATGACCAAGAAAAAAATCTCGAGGATGGCATCAGCCAACTGAAGTCGCTCGGCGTCGGCAATGCCGAAAGCATCGAGGTGAGCCGCAAGGCGCTGGCGCAGCGTCTTCAAACGCTCAATCAGGCAGTCTCAAACCGAATCTCCATGTCGGGAGAGCGGTCATATCTGGCCTCCTCGGTTCGTGCCGCGCATGAGGCGCTCCTCATCGGGCTCGCGCCGGTAATCGACGACGCGAATTTCGATCTCATGATGAACGCCAGGCAGGAAGGCGCTGCCGCGATCGAGACAAGGCTCGAATTCCTCCGCCGGCTTCTGGAAACTGAATCGGAATCGAACCTCTTGGCCGGCCTGTTGACGGAAGCTTCGCTTGTCAACGACCCCAGCCGCCTGGAGCCGTTGCGCGACGTCGTCGCGTCCGCCCAACGCAAAATAACCAAGAACCTGAATGCAATCTCCGATCACGCGCAACGGGAGAAGCTGACCGCGCTTTACAAACAGCTTGGGGCCATCGGTGCCGACGATGGGATCATTGCCGCGCGAGCCTACGAGCTCAATCAGCAGCACGAGGCGCAGGTCGCATTCGCGGCCGCGCAAAAGGACGCTTCCAAGCTCAAACAGGCGGTCGACGCCTTGGTCGAACAGCAAGGCAGCACCGCGCAACACATATCCGGTTACGCGAGCAGCCAGATCAGCTCCGGCAAGCTTATCCTCACTATCCTGTCCATTGCCGCGGTCCTTGGCGCGGCATTGGTTGCCTGGCTTTACGTCGGGCGCAGCGTTGCGCGGCGGCTTGGCTTCCTCAGCGATGCGATGCGGCGTCTGGCCAGTGGCGATCTCACCGTCGATATCCAGGACACCCGCCGCGACGAGATCGGAGACATGGGGCGGACCCTTTTGTTCTTCCGACAGGCAACAGCCGACGTGGCAAGCGCGCGCCGCAAGGAAAGCGAGCAGACACAAACGCTGGAATCGCGCCGGCAGCTCGTAGAGACCGCGACGCAGGAGTTCGAACGGGCCGTGTCCAATATCGTTCAGACGCTCGACCGCGCGGCTGGCGCTATGGACACCTCCGCGCGCGAAATGGCGAACAGCGCCGGCCGCAATCAGGAGCAGGCGCTCGCTACCGCGGCAGCGTCGGAGCAGGCAACGACAAACGTCAGCATCGTGGCGACGGCCGCCGAGGAAATCGCGCAGTCGATCGAGCATATTGCGGCCCGGGTCGCAAATTCAGCGAACGTTGCGACGCAGGCGACTGACGAAGCGAAAGCGATCACCGAAGCGGTCGAAAGCCTGTCGGCCTCAGTGGATGAAATCGGCGAAGTGAGCGACCTCATCAGCAGCATTGCCGCGCAGACGAACCTGCTCGCACTCAACGCGACAATCGAGGCCGCGCGCGCCGGAGAAGCCGGGCGCGGCTTTGCCGTGGTTGCACAGGAGGTCAAGGGCCTCGCCGGGCAGACCGCCAAGGCGACCGAAGAAATCACCCGGCACATCGTCTCGATCGAGCAGACGACGGAGCGGTCCGTCAACGCAATCAAGAAAATCGCGACCACGATCGAACAGCTCAGCGAAGTTGCCAATGACGTTGCGGTGGGAATGCGGCAGCAGGATGCGGTGACGCAGGAAATCGCACGTAACGCTGGTGCGGCCGCCAAAGGAACGCGCGACGTCTCCGAGAACATCACTGAAGTCTCGAACAGCGCAATAAAGACTGGCCAGATCGCCTCGACGGTTCTCACGGCGGCCGCCGAACTGGCCGATCAATCTCACCTGCTGCGGCGTGAGGTCGAACGCTACCTGGCGCAGCTGCGCGTGGCGTCGTAGCGGCTACCTCGCTTCAGAAATTTTCCTCGGAACGCGGCGACAGCCCGCCCTTGCGCGCGCATCCGTACTCTTCGCACAGGTAGGAAAGGTCGCCCTCGCAGGGGTAGCCGGTGACCGGGCACAACTCGCGCGGCTCCTGCCCGTCGCTCGGCGCAACCGCCGCGAAGAACCAGGGATCCTCCCACAAAGACTTTCCCACCACGGCCTCCGTCCGCCGCCGTCAATCCGAAGACGCGGTCATGGGACCGATCTCGATCGGGACTTCGGTTACTCTGGTCACCGGAAAGCCGGCAATGCGCGAGTGCTCGCGGACCAGCGCTTCGCTTTCGGCGAGGTAGATGCAGAACGTTTTGTCGGCTGCAATATGGGAACGTAGCCATTGCACCTTGCCGGCGAGTTTGGCGAGCGCGGCATTGGAGGTCGCTGCCAGGCCGCGATATTCCTCGCGGGACAGGCTGCCGACCTTCGGAATGTCGCGCTCGATCAGGTAGCGTTTCATGGCGTCCAACGATACCGGCCACTTCGCCATGGATGATCCAACGGCAGGAGGTGTGCATGCCTTGCGATCACAAGACGGGCTCCGTGGCGGCGTGATTTCTTCAACGCGTCCAGGAAGCGCGACAAGAGAGTCCGACGTCTCCCGATCCGCCCAACTTCGACGAGGGCGGCAGCGGGGGTACGGACACCCATTGCAACATTCATGAGATTCTCCTTTTCAGGGTCGGTTGCGTGGCTGGCGGCTTCACCGCTTCATGATGACGACTTCGAGATACTCGCTCGGCACGACCATGGTGCCGTCGTCCGCCTTGTTCATGCGGCCGATGAGGTCGAAGACGTCTTTCTCCAGCGCGTTCTGCTTCCGAATATCGAGGGCTGCGAACGCTTTGAGGGTCGGACCGTAGAAGGTCCTGAACACGTCGACGAAGTGCTCGGGCGACCGATAGCGGAAATTGAAATGGCGGGACTCGGTTTTGATCCAGGCCGTGGCCGAGCCGAACATTTCGGTCAAACGCGCGCGCGTGCCCCAGAGCAGCGGAGATTTCGCCGCCGCCGGAGGCGCGATGTATTTTCCGAGCG
The DNA here is from genome assembly GCA_046734435.1 of Pseudomonadota bacterium. Taxonomy (GTDB): domain Bacteria; phylum Pseudomonadota; class Alphaproteobacteria; order Rhizobiales; family Xanthobacteraceae; genus Pseudolabrys. The sequence continues at coordinate 8,375 of JBKPRE010000212.1, forward strand.
TTTTGAACAGCTGGCCGATAAAGCCATCCGGTGTCCAGTTCGTAAGACCGATCTGACCGCCGGACCTGCAGACGCGCAGAAGTTCCGAGGCCGCTCGATCCTGATTGGGCGTGAACATGACGCCGAATGTCGAGACGACCGTGTCGAACGCGCCGTCGTCAAAAGGCAGCGCCTCGGCATCCGCGACCCTGAATTCGATTGGCAGGCCCTCAGCCAGCGCGCGCGCACGGCCGCGCTCAAGAAGATTGGCCACATAGTCGGTTGAGATCACGTCGCACCAGCGACGGGCCGCGGCGAGACTCACCATTCCGTTACCGGCAGCGACGTCGAGCACTTTCCGGCCGGAGCGAAGATCGAGCGCCTCGCAGAGCTCCTCCCCGACGATTTGCAGGGTCGTGCCCACGACGGCATAGTCGCCCGACGACCAGGCTGCGTGCTGGCGGGCTTTGATTGCGGCAAGATCGGCTGATGTTGTAGGAGCTTCCTGGCTGGCTGGCCTGGCACCTGTAAGGGTCGCGACGTTCATCGGCATCTCCTGTCCAATTTCCAACATGATTGGGGGGTGAGTACCGGCAACTCGCGCGAAAGGCTTTGCCCGGGCCTTGATTTGTTCTTGAGGCGGGCTTGATTATTTCGCGAGATCGTGGCTTGCACTGGTGGGGGCACCAATGCAGTTTCTCTTTGGTGATCATACACTTGACGCCGACCGGCGGGAGCTGCGCCGTGGCGTTGAGCCTATCGCCGTCGAGCCGCAGGTCTTTGACCTGCTGATTTATCTGGTCGAAAACCGCGACCGGGTGGTCAGCAAGGACGACCTGATTGCCTCGGTTTGGGGTGGCCGGGTCGTTTCCGATTCGACGCTGACGAGCCGCATCAATGCCGCCCGCAAGGCAGTGGGTGACAGCGGCGGCGATCAGAAGCTGATCCGAACAATAGCGCGCAAAGGGCTTCGTTTCGTCGGCGACGTGCGCGTAGGTCCCCTCGATGTAGATTCACTTGACCTGATATCCCGCGTGCAGGGCGACGCTCAGGAATCGTCGCGCCCGGCCCTGCCGTTGCCCGACCGGCCGGCGATCGCGGTGCTGCCATTCGTGAACCTCAGCGGCGACCCGGAACAGGAATATTTTTCGGACGGAATCAGCGAAGACATCATCGCGGCCTTGTCGAAGCTTCGCTGGTTCTTCGTGATCGCACGCAACTCTTCGTTCACATTCAAGGGTAAAGCCGTTCACATGAAGCAGATCGCCGAGGAGCTCGGCGTCGGCTACGTCATCGAAGGCAGCGTACGCAAGAGCGGCGAGCGCGTGCGTATCACGGCGCAGCTCAACGACGCCGCAACTGGGTCACACATCTGGGCCGAGCGCTATGACCGGGATATCGCCGACGTTTTCGCGGTGCAGGATGAAATCACGGAGGCAATCGTCGCGGCCATCGAGCCACAGCTTTATGCCGCGGAGAATTTCCGCGCGCAGCGCAAACCGCCGGACAGCCTGGACGCCTGGGACCTGGTGATGCGCGGGTTGTCGCATTACTGGCGGCTGACGCGGCAGGACAACATGGTCGCGCAGGCGATGCTGGAAAAGGCTACCGCCATCGATCCAAACTACGGACAGGCCCTCGGCGTGCTCGCTGCCGCGCATACCTTCAGCGCCCACATGGGCTGGGCCGAAATGTCAAAGGCGGTGCCAATCGCCGAACGCGCCGCCATTGCGGCGCTCCGGGCAGACAGCGAGGACCCCTGGGCGCACTATGCGATGGGCAATGTCTACCTGTTCACGCGCCGCTTCGATGACTCGCTCGCTGAATTCGAAACGGCGCTTCACCTCAATCCGAATTTTTCACTGGCGCAGGGTTATTACGGCCTCACGCTCTGCTATTGCGGCCGCTGGCAGGACGGCGACCTGGCGGCACGGCGCGCATTAAGGCTTAGCCCGCGTGACCCCTTCTCCGCGCTCTATTACGGCATCGCCGCCTATTCGCAATACAACGGACGAAACTACGAGGAAGCCATTCGGCTCGCCCGAGAGTCCATTCGCGAACGGAATGATTTTGTCGGCGGTCACAGGCTGCTCACGGCCTCCGCCGGCATGGCCGGGCGCAGTGACTTCGCCGCTGCCGCACTGCAGGAATTGCGCCGTGTCCAGCCCAATATTTCCCTGAGCTGGATCTCGAAGGAGATGCCCTTCAAGCTCGACGAGGACCGGAAGCATTACCTGGAAGGCTTCCGGCGCGCCGGTCTGCAGTAACCGCCAAACCTGGCCTCAGTCAGTCCGACAAGGACCCCAGCCCGTATACGATTCTCATCACCGGGCTCATCTGAAGTCCAATCCGGTTAAACCATCCTGCGAAAACGTTCAGGATCATGCCGCTGCGGTAAATCTGCGCCAGACCGGTATTCACGGCGAGGCGGAACGCCCAATCGCCCCGCGGCAACCCGATCCCATAAGGCTCCACCGACAAATCATCGGGCAGCATCATGAACGCGTCCGGATTCTTGAACCGCGCGCCGACGAGCAGGAGCTTGTCGCTGGCAAACGCATCGGCGTTCCCGCTTTCCAGCAGCGCGATGGCTTCCGGCCCATCCTTGACCGAAACGACCGTCGCCTCGATCTTCTGCTGCTTGATCTGGGTAATGATCGCCTGCTCGTTCGTGGTGCCGGAAGCAACGGCGATTTTTTTACCCGCCATATCGGCAAAACTCTTGATATTCGAGGCCTTGCTGACCACAAGGCCGGTGCTTTCGATGAAGATAAAGTTCGAAAAATCGACTTCTTTCATCCGGCCCAAGGTCACGGTGCTTGAGCCGCATTCCATATCGGCCTTCCCGCTCGCCACCGCTGAAAATCGCGTCTGCAGTGTGACGGGAACCCACTCGATCTTGAGGCTGCCAACATTGAGCTGCCGCTCGATGGACGTCACCACCAGTTTGCAAAGGTCGATCGAGTAGCCGACCGGCTGGTTGTCGTTCACGAACGAAAACGGTCTGGCGTCGGTCCGATAAGCGATCTTGACGACCTTTGTGCTTGCGATGGTCTTCAACCGGCTGTTCGACGGGACCTGCGTCTGCGCAGAAGCCGCTGTCGCAAAGAAAAGCGCCAGAACTGCAGTGGTTACTCGCAACATACTTACCCCCAAATGTTTCGCGAACGTTAGTTTGATAATACCCTGTTTTTTTGCGCGGTGTTGATCCAGATCAATGCCGGATCGCCGACCTTATATGCGTGTGCGCCTGCTTGGAGCCCTTGGGCTTTCAACAGCTTGGTCTTTGCAATAGGATTTTTGCAGGGGGATTTTCAGTCAATGACGATGCCTTGTGGCGCAGTGCCAAGGATTTTTCTGATGGCACTCATTGCGCTTGTCACGACACTTCGTGCGGAGGTCATTGCTCAGACCTGCAATCCGGCCATCGACGGCACCTACTGTGCCGAGCAGATGGGCAGAAGGCCCGACGGGACGGCGTCCCGATCGAGCCCGAGCCTTGACCGCGACGCTTTCTCAATCGTCCGCGACAATGATCCGGCGACCTTCGGTGCCATCACGTTCGGTGGCGGGACTCGATGCATCGGCATTCTGCGCCGGAGCAGCTGCAACTAAGGGGCTAGCAAAAATGAAACCAACCTATCGCGCGGCCGTTCTTGGCGCCGCGGTCCTTCTGGCTGGCGCGATTGCGCCTGCATGGGCGCAGGACAGCAAGGATCGCACCGTCGAGCAATTTTCCTGCAAGGACGTCATGCGCGAGAGCGGCGCCAATCGCGACGTCGCCATCGCTTTCCTGCGCGGATTTCTCCTCGGAAAATCGGGAGGCACGAAGTTCAATCTTGACGTCCTGCACAAGCAAAGCGACGACTTCATCGAGTACTGCCTGAACAATCCGAACGAAAAGGCCATGGATGCCATGGCCAAGATCATCGGCTAGGAGAAATCTGCCGTGAGGCCGCTGATCATTTCGGCGATTGCTTTTGTATTGGTTCTGGGCGGCGCGCTGCTGGGGATGTATTCCCGCAGGATCACCTCAGCCGACCATCTGCGTGACGATGTGAAGGATGTGGTGAGGCTCAGCACTGGCCTCATCGGCACCATTGCCGCGCTTGTGCTTGGCTTGTTGATCGCGTCGGCCAAGAACTCCTACGACGCGCGCACGACGCAATTCAAGCAGATTACTGCGAATGTGATCCTTCTTGATCTGTTGCTTGAGCAATACGGACTGGACGCGCAAAACCTGCGGGGCCTGCTGCGCATCGGCGTCCCCATCATAGTCGAGCGCATCACAAACGAAGGCCGCAGTGGGAAGTCGGCGCCATTTGAGACGACTTCGGAAGCACAGCGCTTTGTAGCTAGAATTCAGGATCTGAAATCCAATACGGAAGCGCAGCATGCGTTGCAGGTGCGCATCGTGAACGCCGCAATTCAGCTCGCCCAGTCGCGACTGGCCCTTTTCACCCAGACGCACGATTCCATTCCGGCACCATTCCTTACGATTCTGATTTTCTGGCTCACCATCATATTCGCGAGTTTCGGCTTGTTCGTGCGGCCGGTGCCGATCGTGGTAATCACTTTCGTGGTCGGAGCGCTGTCGGTTTCCGGTGCCCTGTTTCTCATCCTGGAAATGGACCAGCCCTTTGCGGGCTTGTTTCAGATACCCACCGACACGCTCAGCAACGCGCTTGCGCCGCTTGGCAACTGAACCACGGCAAACGGTGGGACGATTTATGCGCGGAAGCGTGCGATCCCCCGCCGGCTCGTCACCGGGCGGCGTTCGGGGTCACGCCGGATCGGTTTCACCACTTCAGTTTTGCAGTGATAGCACCTGTAGACGATCGAGCAGCCGTCCGTCGGTACGCGCACAAGCGCGATACCGCAGCGTGGACATGGTTTTGCCGGGGCGCGTAATTCGTTCATGACTGACCTCGTTGCAAGCGGCCGCTTGAAAATCAGAAGCGACTGCCTGCTGGGCTCCCACCCTGTTATGTGGCTGTCTCTGCGAGCGTTTGTGCCAGAGAACGGCGCCAGCTCCGTTGCGCTATGTCAATTTCCGGTTCCGTAGAAACGCCTGGCCGGCCGCAGTCCGGACGCGCCGGACGTCGTTGTCGAAAGGCTCTCGCTGTTGAGGTATTTCGTGCGGGCTAGGCGTGAAGCATCAGGAAAAGAAGCGTCGCGATCCCACAAAGCACCACGCCGCTCAAAAGAAGCGACCACTCCGCGGGCTTGAGCGCACACAGCCTGCCCTCGCTCACAACATAGGCCATCATTGCCGTTACGCGTTGCATTTTTGCCTCCACGGCAAAAGAGATTTTGTTGAAATTGTATCTACGCGAGCGCCGGGACCCGGGCTGTGACGCGGATCACGAAAATCCCGATTCAAGCTGGTTAAACGGTGCCCGAATGCCGGCCGTTGTGGAGAACGGCCGGCTATCCGCTGATGCTGTAGGCGCCTAGGGCTGCGGTATTTCCGCAACCGGCAGCGTGTTCACCCCGGGATATCCGGCGTGCAGGTCGTATGTCGATATCGTGGGCTGAATCGAGGCGTCCGTCCCTGCAGTCCTGCTTGGAGCTGCGACCAGTTTGGCGATACCGGCAAAAACCAACATGGCAATGGCTGCAACTGTGAGTGCTCGGCGCATGAGAGGCTCCTTTCCAGGATGTCCCCACATCATCCTTGCACTGGTGCGCCCATAGGATTTGTGAGCAACCTCACACTTGTCGCAATTTTACGGACTCGGACGCGGGCGCTGGCTACGGCGACACCAGCCACGACAGGTCAGGCTGCGTCGACAGCTCGTTAACCGCCGCCGCTGCGCTTGGCATCACAACCTTGATGGCAATAGCGAGACCCAGAGCGACCATAATCGAAACGCCGAATTCGCGATCCAGCTCACGATCCAATTCACGATTCATGGCAACCTCCTGCATGGGTCTCGGACCATGCAGGATCATCGCTCGGCCGACCCACGGCGTTTGTGAGCCGCCTCAGCTTCTGTTGAGGCTGATGGACGCCTTCACGACCTGGCCAGCGCCATGCGAGTCGATGATGACGCTTTGATGTTTGTTTCTCGTGATCATGACAAGCTCGGCCGAAAAGCCCGCGCTTTCGACGTGGAGCTGCAGCCGGTCGCCGCTCCTATTGCCAACGGCCGTGCCGCCCACGCTGCGCGTGCGCTCCGTCCAGCGCCCGTTGACCTGGTTTTGGCCGTCGACCGCGAATTCGCCGACGAGGTCGAAATTGTAGCTGTCGCTGGCGCAGCGCAACTGAAGGTTGATTTCATTCGGGGCGCTTCCCGCGCGGTAGTTGGCATTGCAACGGATGCGCTCGGCGGCGCCGTTCTCGGGCCTCAGCGTTCCGGCGCCGCTCCAACTGCCCGGGAATTCGGCAAAGGGCCCGTCCGCGCCCGAGGCCGGCAAAGGCGGCATGGCCATCGCCGCAATCAGGGCGCAAGCGGGAACGGCAATACGTGCGAGTGCAGAGATAGTTCGGGTTCGCAAGGGACGCTTCCCTTTCAAGGTTGGAGGTGAGCCACCGGCCTTAAACAAATGGGATAGTTCCGATCTCCAATCAAGAATGCCTGTCCGGCGCGTCCAGAGTCTAGCGGCAATTCTGGCCGAATACGCCCGGCGACGCCCCCCGGGACCACCCTGCCCGATGCCGGAATTGTGGATGAACGGCTCGGGCTCCGCCCTACTTCTTTTCGCCCGGCAGAAAGACTCGGAACGGCCGCTTGATCGTGCCCGTGCATGCGCGCGTGAAAGTCTTGCCGCCGTCCG
>JBKPRE010000213.1:0-16184 GCA_046734435.1 Pseudomonadota bacterium
GGGCGATCTGATGTCACGAGGCGGCATCTCGGCCCGGTTGCTGCGCTGGGTCGCATCGATGGTCGGCGGGTTTCGCGCGCATATTCCGATGACATCGCTCGGGTTTGCTGCCGTTTTCGGTGCCATTTCGGGCGTGACGACGGCTGCCACCGCTGCGATCGGCACTCTCACCTATCCGCGCATGCGTCAGGCCGGCTACAGCGAGCGCTTCGCTTCGGCGCTGATTACGGCCGAAGGTGCTCTCGACAACTTAATCCCCCCTTCAATCGCGATGATCATCTACGGCATCGCCGCGGATACATCGATCATCCAGCTGTTCGCTGCGGGGATCGGGCCGGGCCTGTTGCTGGCGGGAATGTTCGGAGTCTACATCTATTACCATTCCTGGCGGGCCGGAATTATGGAGTCCGGAAAATTCTCGATCAGAGAATTCCTGCTTGCCACACGGGACGGCGTGTGGGCGATCGGCGCCATCGCGATCATCTTCGGCGGCATCTATTCGGGCGTATTCTCGCCGACCGAAGCGGCGGGCATCGCCAGCGTCTACGCGATCTTCGTCAGCTATTTCGTCTATCGCGAAGCGACATTGCGCGAGATCTTCGAAACCGGCGCGCGCGCAATGTATCTGACCGGTCTGATCTTCATCATTGTCTCGGTCGCCGGACTGTACGCATGGCTGCTGACCATCAGCGGCATTGCGCAGGACACCGTCGCGCTCATCAGCGGACTGCATTCCGAGCGCTGGGTCGTCCTGCTTGTCATCAATGCATTCCTGCTATTCGTGGGCTGTTTTCTTGACCCTGCCTCCGCGCTGATCATGCTGACGCCGCTGCTCGCTCCCGTAGCCGCTTCGCTCGGCATCGACCCGATTCATTTCGGCGTCATCGTGGTGATGAACCTGACCATCGGCACATTCCACCCGCCCTTTGGCCTGAACATCTTCGTCTGCCAGGCACTGTTCAAAACGCCGTCGCGCGAGCTTTACGTGGGCCTGGTGCCTTTTGTGGCGATCGCGGTGCTGGCTTTGATGCTGGTCACCTATATCCCTGGCATTTCGCTCTTGATCATGCGCCTGCTCGCCTGACCGCGCGAGCCGACCGGTCTACGCCGCCAGCGAAATGACGATTTTGCCAAAATGCCTGCCGCTCTGCTGATGCAGGTAGGCTTCCTTCGTATCGGCAAAATTAAATACCCTGTCGATTGCCGGCTTGAGCCTGTGCAGCGCCACCGCTCTGTTCATCGCGGCGAACATGTCACGCGAGCCGACATGAATCCCCTGCAGACGGATCGCCTTGCGGTTGATCATTCTCGGATTGATCGCGCCCGCGCCGGCAAGCGCCCCGATCACGCAAATCGTCCCACCCGGCCGTACCGCATTCATTGACCGTTCGAGCGTACCGGCGCCGCCGACCTCGATAACCAGATCAACGCCGGCACCGCCGGTTTGCTCGAGAATGTCCTGATCCCAATCCGGCTGGCTGCGGTAGTTGATCAACGCATCGGCACCCAGCGCGCGCCCGCGCGCGAGCTTCTCGTCGCTGCTCGAAGTGAGATAGGCATAGGCGCCGTGCATCTTGGCAAAGGCCAGCGCAAAGCAGGACACGCCGCCGGTACCCAGGATGGCGACACTTTCACCGGCCTTGACGTGCGCTGTCTCGACCACCGCGTTCCAGGCCGTGAGCGCCGCGCAAGGCAGCGTCGCCGCCTCCTCGAAGCTCAGGTGATCGGGAATCTTGATCGCACCGGTCTCGTTAAGCAGCGCATAATCCGCCAGCACGCCGTCGACCATGCCGCCGAGCGAATTCCGCGATGCATCGGGCGGCATACGCCCACCTGTCCAGTTGACGAAAAATGTGCTGGCCACGCGATCGCCAGGCTCGAATTGCGTCACGCCCGGACCAATGGCAGTGACTTCGCCAGCACCATCGGACAGCGGGATCACCGGAAATTTCGTGTAGCCGTAAACTCCCTTGATGACACCCTGGTCGCGAAAGTTCAGCGCCGCGGCACGCATGCGCACCAGGATCTGTCCGTGACCCGGCTGCGGCTCTACGCGCGCGCCGTTGAGCACCAGTCCGTCAAGGCCAGTGGTCTCGCGCACTTCATAAGCCTTCATGCTGTTTCCGTATGGGCCTCAAGCATGCTGGCCACGTTGTTGAGCGCGCTGCGCAGGTTGCCAAACATGGTGATGCCTTCGGCCAAGACCCGGCGCTGCACGGCATGACCCCGGGCGCCGGGCAGGCGCGGCGGCGCCTCGCCCTCCATGGGCTTTGCTTTGCCGATGACGTCGGCAATGTGCGCCACGCGCGCGCCGTAGCGGTCGCTGCCGGAAAACCCGTCAGGATTGAGCACCAGAAAGAATTGACAGATATTGCTGGGCCGCTTGACCATATTTTCGTACGTGACCTGGAAGCCCGGCTCACCGTCGGACAGCGCGCTGCAAAGAATCTCGACCATCAGCGCGAGCGCGTAGCCCTTGGGGCCGCCGATCGGCAGCAGCGAGCCCTTAACGGCCACCGCGGGATCGGTCGTGGGCCGGCCGCTTGCGTCCAGCGCCCAGCCTTCCGGAATGCTTTTTTGTCCGGCCGCCAGCGCGTGGCGAATGCGCGAGCGCGCAACCATCGCCGTTGCCATGTCAGCAATCACCGGATCGGCATTGGGCACTGGAAAAGCCGCTCCGATTGGATTGGTCCCAAGCAAACCTTCGGTGCCGCCGGTCGGCGCAATTGCCGGCATGGCATTCGTGAAGGCCAGGCCGATCAGGCCTTGAGTCGCGGCGCGATCGGCGTAATAGCCGGCGGCGCCGAAGTGGCTGCTGTTACGCACCGCAACGGAGCCCAACCCCATTTGCTTTGCCATGGCGATCGCCATATCAGTCGCGCGCTGGCTCGCCACCAGCCCAAGACCGTTATCGGCATCCAGCACCGCACAACATGGCATTGGGTGCTTGGTTGAGAACGCCGGCCGCGCCTTGATCGTGCGGTCAAGCAGACCGCGCACATAAAGCGGCAGATGCACGACGCCGTGAGAATCCGACCCATGCAGTTGCGCCCATAGCGCAACTTCCGCGCCGATTTCGGCCTCCGCATGAGGAAGGCCGCAATGCTCAAAGACGTCGCAGACAAGCCCGGATAGCTCCTGCGGCTTCACATGCTCACCTGCCGCGACCTTGCGCAGCCTGTCCGTCAATTTCGCGAGATCTTTCATACCGATTATCACTTTGGCGCCGCGCCGGGAAAAAAGCTTTCAGCGTTGCGATGGAAGACCTTTTCGTAAACCTCATCCGTGTAGCCGAGCGACCGCCAGTCCTCGATCAGCCTTTCAAGGGTGAGCGTCGGCCAGTCCCAACCGAACAGAATGCGATCCTGAAGTCGCCAGCCAATTTCCTTTTTAAGGGCCGCCGAGAAGTATTTTGGCGACCATCCGTGCAGTTCATAATGAACATTCGCCTTGTGCAGCAGCACTGCGATCATGTCATCTTGCCATGGCCATGCCGGCCGGCCGGCGAGGATTTTCAGTTCCGGAAATCGCGCGGCAACTCTGTCGATATGGCGCGGGTGGCCATCCTCGAGAATAATTCCCTTGCCCCCCGGCATCCCCTGCCCGATGCCCGTCAGCCCGGTCATGAGCAGCACCGGCGCGCCGGCATCGATCGACAGCTTGTAGAACGGGTCCCAGACCGGGTCGCTCGCCGGAAAGCCGAGGCTGTTCTGACTCTGACAGAAACCGAGAAACCCGCACTTTTTTGCAACCAGCCGCGCATATTCTTTCAGCCAGAAGTCCTTCATCGTGGGATTGATGGCGAGCCAGTTGCCGTAAACGATATCCGGATTTTTGAGCGCGAAGTCGGTGGCATAGTCATTGGACGCGCGGATCTGGTCCTCGTCCGTCATCCGCCAGGTCCGATAGATGTCGAGAATGGTGCGTACATTCCGCGTGCGGAAACCGTCGGCCATCTGCGCTTCGGTCTCGAATGTCCGCTTGCGCTTGAAGACGCGCTGCGCCTGCTCATAGTCCTCTTGCGTCGCGTGATGTAGTCCGTCTTTCGTGGAGAAATGCGAATGACAATCAAAATAACGCATGGATGCAGTCACTTCTTCTCGTAACGCTGGTCCAGAATACGCTTTGGTTTTCCTTCGCGGCCCCGGTTCGACCATTCGATCAGGGCATCCTCCGGCACCAGATCGACGTTGAGCCGCAGCCCGAGATCGGAATGCAATCGCTTCTCGATGTGCTCCTTCAATCCCTCCCATCCGCCTGCATCATCACGGACCTCGACCTTCACCGTCATCTCGTCCCGCACGACGCCGTCGCTCGCTTTGCGTTCGGCGATGCAAAGCCATTCACCGGTGGTCCGATTGTCGCTTTTGATGGCCGGCAGGCAGGCCTGCGGCCAGATACTGACGCCGCGGATACGAACCATCGTATCACTGCGGCCCAGCATTTTCTGCATGCGACGGAAGTAACTGCCGCATTCGCAGCGGTCCACCGACACGATGCGGGTCAGATCGCGCAGGTTGAAGCGGATCATCGGCTGCTGGCGGCGGTGCAGGATTGTGCACACCATGTTGCCGATTTCGCCGTTTGCGACTGGCTTGTTGTCTTCGACGCCGACGATTTCAAAGAACGTGCTGTCTTCGTGGAAATGCATCCCGGACTTGTGGCGGCATTCGAAGGCACCCATACCCATCTCGTGCGTGCCGTACATGTCGTAGACGTCGCAGCCCCATAGATTTTCAAGCTGCTTGCGGAATGCATTGTCGGTGTCGGGCCCGAGCCCGCAGCCGAGAAATTTCGTCTTAAGATCGCGCACGTCGAACTTCAGTTCGTCACGCGCAACTTTGGCAAGCTGGGTCGCATATTCAGGCCGCACATACCAGACGTTGGTGCCCCATTCCTGGGCGATCTCGATCTGCCGCCGCGACGACGTAACGGCTCCGGTGCCGGTCGTGATCGGGAGCGCACCGAGATAATCGTGACAGGCCTTGTAGCAGCACCAGCCGGCATTCCCGAGCGAGCAAGTATGGGGGATCTGCACGCGGTCGCCCGGACGAACGCCCACGATGTAAAGAACGCGGGCATGTGTGAGACCGTTCAGTTCCCATTCCTGCGGGGCATAAAGCGTCGGCCGCGGCTTGCCAGTGGTTCCACCGCTGGTTTGAAGCTTCATCGGCGTCGTCTGCATGCGCCTGGTGACGTCACCGTTAATCAGCCCAAATGGCGGATTTTCCTCCTGATCCTTCTTGATGTCGCTCGAATCGAACGTCGGCAGCTTGACGATATCGTCGATGCTTCTGATGTCGCCCGGCTCAAGACCTTCGGCTCTCCAGCGGCGCTTGTAGAATTCGTTTTCCCATCCGGTTTTCATCAGATCGAGGAACTGTTCGTTCTGGAACGCGCGGATTTCATCGGCTGACCATTTCCAGCGTGTATTGGCAAACACGTCAGGTACCGGGTAACGCCTGTACAATGCGTCCCAATCGATCGTGCGGTGATAGATCGGCAGCGAACTCTCTGTGAGCGTGCGCTCTCTGGCCGACATTCCGGTCTCCGCAGAAAATTGCGTGGCGGCGCGACGCGGTGCGGGTCGCGCCAATGCCCTGCAAGGGTAAGAAGTCAGGTCTTGTAGTCCGGCGCGTCGCGATCAAGTTTTCGCAGCAGCGCCCGCCAGGTCATCTGATTGAACGGCGCGTTGCCGTCGGTGATGATGCGCGCCTGTCCAATGGTCGCATCGAGAACATTCTGTGGCGGTACATAAGGCTTGATGCCGCCGGCCATCGATCGCACCTGCGTCTCGCACGCGCGAATGACCAAAAAAGCCAACATATAGGCTTCATGAATCGTATGGCCCCACAGCACAAATCCGTGGCCACGTTGCAACACGATCTGCTTGTTGCCGAAATTTCTGGCGAGCCGCTGGCCTTCTTCATCCGTTGACAGCAAGCCTTCGTAGTCGTGATAGCCGATCCGCCCAAGCCACAGCGCATACTGGTTACCGGGGATAAGCCCCTGCTCCTGCATGGCAACGGCAGTCACGTATTTCGTGTGCAGATGAACCACACATTGCGCCTGCGGGAAGGCGTCATAGATCCCCTTGTGAAACGGAAACGCAAATTTGTGAGGCAACTCGTCGCTCGGTTCGACGTGATTGCAGTGCTCATCCAGCTTGTGCAGGTTCGAGGCTGTGACTTCTTCGAACAGTATTGCAGCCGGATGCATCAGAAACTGGTTCGGGTGCCCCGGAACACGCGCGGACAAATGGGCGAACAGCAGCTCGTCCCAGCCTTGAAGCGCAGCAAGCCGGAACGCGGCGGCGAGATCGACGCGAACCTTCCACTCTTCCGGATCCATTGCCAATTTGCGCGCACTAGCGGCGCTCGTAGAGGCCTGCATGGCGTCTCTCCCGTTGTATTTTGGTTACGCGAATTATGTCCGGCAGGACCCTCGTTGTCCATCGGCGCATCAGCCGCGTGGTGTGCTGCGCAAGCTGCAACCGTCACGCTAATGTCCGCGTGCCTCGCGCGATCCGGACCGTCTCGCTGCATCATCATGGGCAGCGTCGACGCCCATATAGATACCGAGTAGATACCGCGCTCCAATTGTCTTTTCAGGGTCGGAAACTTCCGGCCCAAATTCACCGCATGCAGCGTCGGTACGGGTTCCGAGATGATTGCGTGAATTCGGCCGTCAGGCAATGCTGGGGCGCCTCAACCAAGGTCATGCGATGACCGACTTAACGATGGCCCATACCGGCCCGCGACGGGCGCCGCCGCGGATCGATGAATCAAAAGTCTCACAGGCGCTGCAGGATCTGTTCGCAAGCTGGCGCGCAGCGCTGAAGGAGCCGTTTAAAGGCCTGACGGCGAATGGCGAAATAGAGCATGGCGTCTTTTCTGTGCACAAAACGGCTGCATCGACGCAGCCTTTGATTGAAGCCGCCAATGTATTCCTGACATCGCTCGACCCAGCCCAGCGAGGCGCTGTCCAGTTCGACATCAATAGCGAAATCTGGCGAACCTGGAGCAATATCCATCGCAATCTGATGCGCCACGGCCTCTGCCTCGCCGAGCTCGAAGAGCCGCAGCGCGAGCTGGCTTATGGTGTGCTGCGTGCCGGGATCGGCGCTCGCGCCTATGAGACGGCGCGCAACGCAATGAAGCTCAACGAGCATCTCGCCGAGCTTACCAAGCTGCCCGATGAATTCGGCGAGCTCTTCTACTGGATCAGTTTTTTTGGTGAGCCCTCGATCGAGGCCCCATGGGGTTGGCAGCTCGACGGACACCACTGCAACGTCAACTGCTTTGTGCTTGGCGATCAGATTGTCCTGTCGCCGATGCTTCTCGGCTCCGAGCCGGTCTCGGCTGAGTCTGGCCGCTACAAAGGGACAACGGTGTTGCGGGAAGACGAGGCAAAAGGCTGGGACTTCATGAACGCGCTCACGCCAAAGCAGCGCGCCCAGGCAGTCATCGGCATGGACCTGCCTTTCGACGGTTACGCTTCTGGCTTCAAGGACAATATTGTCGTGCCCTACGATGGCCTGCCCGTTCCCGCGATGACGTCGGCGCAGCGACACCAGTTCATCGATTTGATCAGGCTATATACGGACCGGCTACCACCTGATCATGCGACGCTTCGCCTGGACGAAATTCGCCAACACCTCGAGAGAACAATCTTTGCCTGGATCGGACAATTCGATCCGGTCAGCCCGTTCTACTATCGGATCTACAGCCCGGTGATCTTTGTCGAGTTCTATCACCAGCCCGGTGTGGCTCTGCCGAACACGGGCTACAACCGGCGTCATGCCCACGCCCTGGTGCGAACGCCGAACGGCAACGACTACGGCCGCGAACTCCTTCGCCAGTATCAATCACGGTAAGCGCGCGAAACGCGGAAAGATGGCCTGTGCGTTGGCCGCCATGACTTTTTGGCGGAGCGCATCGTCGAAGCCGTCAAAACTGCGCACGGCCTGGACGGTGTCGCGCATAACCTTCTCGACATTACGGGCCGACGGATAATCGGTCCCAAACAGGATGCGGGACGGATCGGCAACTTCGAGCAATGCGTGTAAAGCGAGCCGCGATGGAGATTGGGCGACGTCGTAATAAAGGCGCTTCAGATAAGTCGCTACACCTTCCGGTATTTGCTCGCGCACCTTTGGATCGTCGTCGAGGCCGCTCAGCCGGAACAGGAGAAAGGGTGCAACGCCGCCCATATGCGGCATGATCCAACGGATGTTAGGGTATTTGGCCAACATGCCGGTATAGAGCATGTTGGTGATTGCACGCGTGGTATCGAAAGTCAGCTCGGTGTAACCGGCGGGAAATGCATATTGCGGCATGTTCTGTGCCGCCGGACGCTGCGGGTGCACGAAGACGACCGCGCGCCGTCGATCGAGCTCGGCAAAAAGTTCGTCTTCTTCAGAGTGACCGAGATAGCGATTCCCGGTGTGGGTCTGCAGATTGATCCCATCCAGCTTGAGCACATCGAGTACGTATTCTACGTCACGGCATGCCGCCTTGACGTCCGGCAGGGACACGAAACCCATGGCGCCGAACTTCCCGGGATTGTCGCCTACAATTTGTGCCATTGCTTCGTTGCAGGCCTTAACGAGCGGCCTAGTGAACTCGATGTCACCAAAATAGGCGCCGGGCGAGCCAATCGAAATCAGCGTCCCGTCGATCCCGAGCTCATCCATCAACTCCAGTTGCCGCCCCACGCTCCAGGCTGGCCACGGATTTTCCCCGCTTCCCAGTACGCCGATACGCGCGAGTGCGTCCTTGTAAACCTTGGGTATGACATGTTGGTGGACATCGATAAGGGCCATCTTTGTCGAGTCCTGGCTACATTGGCGGCAATCGGGCCATGTGCCCGCGGCACTGCATGTTCGCGGCTATTACAATTTCAGGGAGTGTGGTGCAACGGTCCAGTGTGCTGTCCCGCATTAGGTCCGCGTAAATTCACAAACCCAGCGGATCAAGCAACTGAAAGTTGCCCGCCTTTGCGGGATTCTTGAATTGCCGGCCGGCCGCGTAGCCTTGGATGCCGCGCGGATTGGCGGCAGCGCGGCGGCGCTTGCCGACGCGCGAGGCGGCCATCAGCCGCCCGTCGGACCACGCCGACCACACCTCGACTTCGTGTCCGCGCTTGCGCCCAGCCGACCGGATAGTGGTTATGGGTTTTCCAGGTACAGAAATCGTCTTTATGCGCGAGGACCTGCCTGTAGTCTTCCTCGATTCCGTTTAACATAGCGATCTCGTTGAGCGACCCATTTAGTATGCCCTCGGGGGCTCGCTCCGCACTCGCGGCAATGGCGCATTCGCTTCTGATTTTAGTAAATCGCTCCGCGCAGCAATGATAATTTTGGATGATTACTGGGCATCAATGTCTGGCCGGACTAGAACGTCACATCCTGCAGAATGCGGGCGAGTCGCTTCGGGTTGCTCTCCACGTACATCGCGGTCGTTCTGATCGACGTGTGGCCGGCGATCTCAGCGATCGCTTTCAAATCGACGCCGCGCTCGGCCAGCCGGGTGATTAGCGTGCGCCGCCCACTGTGACTCGACGCCCCGCCTATTCCCGCCTCAGCATAGAGCGCCTTCAGAAATCTTGCCATCGAGCCCGGAGTCATCGGTCCACCCTTCTGGCTCTGGAAGAGCGCCGCCTGCGACTCGCTGGCGCTGCCGAGCCAGTCGCGCTCGCCGTACTTCTCCAGCACCTTTCGCAGCGCCGGCGACGACACGAACACGTCGCGCGTCTTTCCGCCCTTCGTGTAGGCGGCCCGCAGGTGCACCACCGGGCGGACGTTGCCGGCCTCGTCGTAGACGTCGGCCCACCTCAGGCCGGCCAGCTCCTTCGCCCGCAGACCGAGGCCGAGGGACATCGCGAGCACGGCCTCGGCTCGCGCGGCGTGGCGACCGCGCGACCGGGCGACGCGGAACGCGTGCCGTATCTGGTTGGGTGACAGCACGGCGGCCCGGCCGGTCGTGCCCGGCGGCCGGCCGCGCTTGCGCTTCTTTGCGTTCATGGCGTTTGGCGAAGGTGGGCACGGAGCGGCGCGTGACCGCTCCGTGCTCGAGTCCTAGGTCAGGCCGCCTTCTTGGCCTTCGGCGCGCCCACCGGCTTCACGCGCGCCAGCATGTCGTCCAGCTCGCCGGCTCGGACCGCGCCGATCAGGCTGTCGATGAGCGCCGGCAGCTTCTCCTTCGACGCCACGGCGATGCCAGCCTTGCCGCGCTCGAACTCGATCGGCTTGGTGCCGTGAAACACCGACATGACTAGCCCGCCCGACGCGTCGACGCGCCACCATGGCCGTACGCGCTGCTGCTTCTCGACCTGCCGGCGCTCGTCGCCCTTGCCGGCCCAGCGCTGCGTCTTTCGGACGTAGGAGGCGTCGGCGAGGAGCGCCTTCTGCTCCATTAGGCGGTCGACGAGCTTGGCGCGGCGGTTCGCGACCGGGTCGTGTCTGCGGGCCGGCACTGCGGTGAAGGTCAGGTTCTTCAGGATCGGCATGTGTCTATCCCCATTGTTAGCGGAGATAGGATTATATTCATATTCATCAGACCAGTACATGGCCCAAAATTTGGCTGGTATCTGCGGGTTGAGGGAACCGACGGTTGCTCGCTAAGGTCTAAAAATGGCCATTACTGCCTTCCACCCCGAAGACCTCTCACGCGCGGAAATCGACGCGAAATTAGCGGTATGCGGCTGGATCGTGCAGAGCCGGGCCGAAATGAATCTCGCGGCTGGCGCCGGTATCGCCGTGCGCGAGTTTGGCACCGGCGCCGGACCCGCCGACTACGGCCTCTTCGTCGATAAGGAATTCTGCGGTGTGATCGAGGCGAAGCCCGCCGGCACGACGCTTAGCGGCTACGCCGACCAAGCGGCGACCTACATCAGCGAAGCGCCTGAGTGGCTCGGCGTCGATCCGAAGAAACGCCGCTTCGAATACGTCGCCTCGGACACCGAAATCCTGTTTCGGGACCACGCCGATCCGCAGCCGCGCTCGCGCCGCGTCTTTGCGTTTCATCGCCCGGAGACACTGCGCCGCTCGTTGAGCGAACCGGAAACGCTACGGGCGCGGCTTCGTCACTTGCCGGCCCTTGTTTCCGAAGGCTTGCGCACCTGCCAGATCGAAGCCATCGATGGACTGGAAAATTCTTTGGCGCACGACGATCCGCGCGCGCTAATCCAGATGACCATGGGCGCCGGCAAGACCTTCACCGCCTGCACCATGTCTTACCGGTTGCTCGCCCATGCCGGCGTGCGCCGAATTCTTTTTCTACGCGCGTTGATTGCAGCAAAGGATACTGGTGCCGATATTCCGATAGTGGTTGTTGCCTGTGACCCGCTTGAAAAACTGCTCGGAAGCCTTGCTCGGCCTGGTGGAAATGCGACCGGGATTAGCTGTGTTTCAGCAGACCTTATCGGCAAACGGTTTGGCCAGCTGAAGGCAGTGGTTCCTAGTCTCAAACGCGTTGCATTGTTATTTAACCCAGAAGATATCAGCGAAATCGAGCTGCGAGAGGCGAAAAACGCCAGCAATTCGCTGAATGTCGAAATAATGCAATTTCCGGTTAAATCGCCAGACGACTTCAAGGGAGCTTTTGAAAGAATGGTGCAAGCAGATTGCGGCGCGATCTATGTATCTCTGAGCGCCTTTACGAATTTTCACGCGAAAAGGCTTTCCGAATTTGCGTTACAACAACGCTTGCCATTGGTTTCCTCCGGGCCAGAATTCCCAGAAGTCGGCGCATTAATGTCCTATGGGTTTCCTCTTGTAGAAGGATTTAAGCGGTCTGCCTACTTTATTGATCGAATCCTCAAGGGCACGTCACCAAAAGAATTGCCAGCGGAAGAGCCGACTAAGTTCTACATGGTGATAAATGCAAAGACTGCCGCCACCCTCGGCATCAAAATTCCAGATATGATCCAAGTCCAAGCTGACCGGATTATAGAATAGAGTTCGAATGTCCGCTTCTGGCCCATAGCCGACATTTCGTTTTGCACTGCATCTGTCCGGTTTAAACGGTAAAGCAGACATCGCCTTTTGTGAGAATCCGCTTTCGCTACCCGAGGTAGAGCGGACATGCCTTTTTACACTGCATATCTCCGCTTCTGACCCCAAAGGGGACTCCTGCTCCCCCTCGTCCTGTCGGGAACCCAACGGAAAAGCGCAGGACCGTCCGTTGAAGCGGCCCGCACCTGCTACACTCGGGGCTTCCCACGAATGTCAGTTTAATCTTCCGCAGTGAATGTGATCAGGATTGAGTGGCCCGGAAAAGCTTCGCAAACTCGCCGAGGTCGGAAGCGGAGACGTCGGACACCGCCCAATACGAAATGCCATTCGTGACCCATTGCACGATATTATACCCGGTATCGACGCTAACTTTTGGGCCCGAAGTTGCGCTCCCGGCAGTCGGAACCGCCGTAAGGCTGATGATGTGCTTGCGACGACCATAAACTAAGGTCGGAACGGGTCTGCCGGCTACGACGTCGACCCGTCCGCCTATAAGGGGAAATCCATCACTCGCAAGATCAGCGACATGCGGGGCTTCCACGACTCGACCGTTGAACCAAGGCTTGACCGTATGTCTTTCGGTGGATGCGACGTCCGCCGGTTGAGGGGCCATCAATGCCCGGATGTGGCCAGCGACAACGGCGTCTTCGACCGTTTGTGGAACCTTCGAGTCGAGGAGTACCCAGGTAGAACTACTCGTTACAAGAACAGCCAATGCAACCGAGGCGGCGAGCGCGCGCCAGGTCGGACCTGAAGTTTCCTGTCGCAGACCAATCGTTTTTTCAATCCGCCGCTGAAGAGCGGGAGGAATCGGATCGCGAGGCAGGTTCTGCTGTACTGCCTCCCGCAGCGCAATTATTCGATCTCTTTCGGCTGCGAGCTTTGGATCGGCAGCAATCTTTTCTTCGACGCTCAGGGCGGTGGTCAGGTCAAGCTCGCCATCCAGATAGGCATGCACAAGCTGGATCGAATTATCTGATGACGACGATGAAATTAAATTCGTCATAACCTGTTTCTTTCGATCATATCGTTAAGTTGATCGCGCGCCCGCGACAGACGCGACATGACCGTACCGATCGGTACGCCGGTAATTTCTGCAATTTCCCGATAATTAAGACCCTCGACCTCGCGCAGCGTAAACGTCTCGCGATAGGGCAGCGAAAGTGACCCGATCGCCGCCTCAAGACGGGCGCGGTCGGTCTTGGCAATGAGCGCGCTTTCCGGCGTGTCAGCATCTTGTTCGTCGAATTTTGCTTGTTTTGCTTCGACTGCAGCGACATCGACAACGGAGATGAGTGCGGCTGGACGGTTCTTGCGCAGCCAAGTGCAGGCGGTGTGATGGACAATCGTCAGTAACCAAGCCCGCGCATTTGTGTCGGCGACGGCGTCGATCCCACGAAATGCCCGTAGGCAAGCTTCTTGGACGATATCTTCGGCGTCTGTGTGGCTGCTGGTTATGGACCGGGCGAGCCTGTATGCGTGCGAAAGGTGTGGGGTTATCAGTTTGGCGAAACGCGCCTTTTTGTCCCCTTCCGCCCCCACTCAGCGGGCCTCCGTTCATATTCCAGCCTTGGAATACTATACAAATTTTACGTCGCATATAAAAGTGCCTTTGCTCCAAAGCACGCGGCTGGGTGCAATGCACAATCGCCGATTGGCAGCTTAACGGCGGCTGCAACGGCCGGATGAGCGGAACGCCAACAGATACTAAGAGGCGAAGGCTGACCATAGGGCTAAAGACCAGCCATGTCGGCCGTTTATTCCAGACAATTTTCGAGATTATAGCGCGGCGCTATCACCTCCTTAGCGCCCCCCCCCGCAACTGCATAGAAAAAAGCTATCGACCGTTTCGGCACGCCGACCGGCAAACACAAAAAAAATTGGGCGGTCGGGAATAAATTTGCACTGCCGCAGAGTCGTTAGCAACCAAATGTCGTCGATTGTCGGCGCGCGTCTCATCATAGGCGCCGGACGGCGGCAAATACAGGGGGACTTAATCCAGCTTTGCATTTCAACTTCGTACAGGAGATCGAACATGCAAACTAAACTTGCGAGTCTTGGCCTAATCTCCATCTCTGCAGTTATTGCACTGGTGGCTTGGGTGACATCGGCAGCCTCACCGGGCCAAGCCGACGCAAACACTGGAACAATCTCTGTAATCGAGCTGCAGCAAGGCATCGACACTAACAGCCTTCCTGTTCAACAGATCGTCGATCCGATCTGAACTGTGAAAGGCCTCGTCATGCTGTCACGTTATCAAAAGGAGACCACCGAGAGTTCACTGGTCCCCATGATTTGGCTTGCCTTCTATGCAATCGCTGTCGTCGGCGCTTTGGCTTGGCCAGGCCGTGCGCCAGAACCGCTCGAGGTCGCCACAATTGGCGACGGCGCTCGTAACGCTGCGGCACAAGGGAAGACCGTATGGAAATAGCTCACTGCCGCTATTTCCTTGCACTCTGCCAGGAAGGCAACTTCACCCGAGCGGCCAAACGTTGCGGGGTGGCGCAGCCGTCGCTAACGCGGGCGATCAGGAAATTAGAGAGGGAGTTAGGCGAGCCGCTATTCGTGCGGCGACACGAGCGCACGAATCTGACGCCGTTCGGCTGGGAGGTGTTTCCCTATTTTGATGCAATCGCGCGCTGCGTTACAGAGATTAAGCGTGGGCCGCAGGGAATCTCTACCGCCGACTGCAAAGCAGCGAATGAAATCGTGCGCATGCGCGATCTAGCGTCATGGACGACCGTCCCCTCGATGTCGGTGTAGGATTGCGCTCATGGCGCCGGTCCGAGTTCGGATAAGAACGATACCAATTGCCGGCTTACAGCCTGCAGCTTAACATTATCTTGCCTGTGGTTTCTCCCCCAGAGGTCCATGGGCGAGGGGCGACGCACGCCCACCCCGCATTCGGTGTGCAGAATGCGGGCTTTCTCTTTAGCCGAAGTCAAACACTTCATGTCCGCTTTTGGCCCATAGCCGACATCGCCAGTTGCACCGCACACGTTCGTGTACATAGCGATTTTCGAAGGTCCGCTATCGGTCGCTATGCAAGAGGTAATGCTCAACCAACCTTACCTGACGCAAGTTTGTCGTCGTCCGCACCCAAACGTCTGAATACAATCATTCCGAAACGTCGCCCTGTGAAGCCGCGGATGAATTGACTACGAGAGGCGGAACGACCGCAAAACCCCCCAGATACTGATGGCTGATGACACGCACGAGAATCCTTTTTGGCACGATGTGCTTTCGGGCCGCATTCGCAAGCGGATATGGAGGCGTCGTCTATTCCGACTTATCTCGCCCGGTGCGCGCGAACGATGTCACCTCTGCTTGGCGCCCTTCGATGGAGTTGCTGCACCATTGATGCGAGCGATCGGGCGCGGGCCCTGGCGGCGCAATCCTCAATACTGTGACAAATGCGAGCTGTTATTCAGTGAATGCCGGGGCGGCGCTGAAGTAGAGTTGGCGGTCGTCTATGCCGACGTTCGTGGCTCGACCCAGCTTGCGGCCAAAATGCGTCCCATTGAGTTTGTCGCGCTCATGGAACGGTTTTTCATCACAGCAACTAAGATTCTGACCGCAGGCGGGGCGGCGATTGATAAGATGGTGGGTGACGAAGTCGTCGCACTCTATCTGCCTGGCCTGACAGGTGACCGCGCTAACTATCGCAGGACCGCCACGCGCGCAGGCATCGAGTTATTGCGTGCAACTGGGCATGCTGATGCGGCCGGCCCCTGGCTACCAGTCGGCGTCAGTGTTCACTCTGGTATTGCTTTCGTTGGTTCGATCGGCACGGAGCGCGGGACTCATGAGTTCGCAGCATTGGGCGAGACTATGAATCTGGGCGCTCGGCTAGTCGCTGCCGCCGGGACGGGTGAACTCGTGATCAGCGATGCGATCTGGCCAGAAGTGGTTTCTGAAATCAAAGCCGAGCGGCGTAGCCTGAACCTGAAGGGGATTGACAGGCCCGTCGTGGCGTACGTTGCTCGCGTCGAGCATCGAAACTGAGTAGATAAAATGTCCGCTATTGGCCCTTAGCCGACATCGTCTGTGCACTGCACATGTCCGCTTCGTAAAGCAGACATGACGGTTTGCCGATGTCCGCTCTTAAGGGCAAAGCAGACATATCGTAACGCTGACCGCAACGCATTACGGCAAAACGCTCCTATTG
>JBKPRE010000214.1:0-8867 GCA_046734435.1 Pseudomonadota bacterium
GTCCGTCGCGCGAGAAAATCGGCCGCTCGAGACGCTCCTCCAGCCGCTTCATCTGCATCGAGACGGCGGACTGGGTCTTGTTCACGACCTCGGCCGCCTTCGTGAAGCTGCCGGTTTCCGAGATGGCGATGAAGGTGCGCAGCTGGTCGATATCGAGCATTGCGGTCATGGCGGCGGATCCTGAAATGGCCCATTTCCGGGCCGGGGTGACAATATCATCATTTCTGATCGATCAGATTAAAAACATTCGTTTCACTAATCAATCCCTGCAGTGCAATATATTGTTGCTTCCAGAGGAATCGGGTGGGGATTTCGGGTGGTTCTGGGCAGCGCCAATAGCGACCTTGGCGCCGTAACCACTGGACTGAATTGGAGATTTGCTATGAGTGCCCCATACCCCGTTTTACCAGTCGCCGGCGGCGCTCTGTTGCGGGCGTTGGCCTCCCTGGTGGCCTTGGTCACCTACTGGCTCAAGGAACTGGCGCGGGCGAGACGGCATCGCCGCGAGGCCAACACTTTGGCCGGCCTCGACCGCCGCATGCTCGCCGATATCGGCATCACGCGCTCCGATGTTCGCGACGCCTTCTCCGAGCCCTTCTGGGACGACCCGACGGCGCTGCTGCGCGAGCGCGCGATGGAGCGGCGTTTGAGTGCCGCTGTTCGGCGCATCAAGGTCGATGCCGGTGCAAATCCCGCCTTCCGGCGCCCACCGACCGACCGACCGGCGCGCGAGACGCTGTGAGAGATAACGCAAACGGCCGAGCCCTCTCATCGGCCGCTCGATCCGATACCCGCGATCATCCCCTCTCGCGGCCGGATCCGCGCCCGCCGGCCCCTCCGGCGGGCGCTTTATTTGAATTTAATTCGCAGAACGAAGAGCCATTGCTGACGTTGTTGTGTCTGCACAAGCGAGAATGACTGGGTTACCATGATCGTGGGGCAAGGCTTCATAACGACTCATTTCAGGGTTGATCGCACGCGCAATGCGAACACCGATCAAGGTAGGGGCCGCGCTCGCACTCGCCGTGCTCGCGCTTGCCGGTCGAGCGCAAGCCCAAAGCGGATTTGACCGCATCGGCGGCGACTATCTGAGTTTCCAGATCCGCAATGGTGATCCGGGCGTCTGCGCCGCGCGCTGCGAACGCGACGCACGTTGCCGCGCCTGGAGCTTCTCTTATCCGCGCACCGCGAACACGGCCGCGACCTGCTGGCTGAAAAGCCAGGTGCCGGCGCGTGTCGAGGACAAGTGTTGCGTCTCCGGCGTCCGCGGGTCCGGCGTGATCGAACCGCGCAAAGGACCGGTGGAGTACTCCATTGACCGGCTCGGCGGCGATTACCGCAATCTGGATGTGGCAGCCGATTCAACCGGCGCCACCTGCAAGGCGGCGTGCGAGGCGGACAACAAATGCCGTGCGTGGACCTATGTGCGGCAGGGCTACATTAGCCCCGGCCCGCGCTGCTATCTGAAGGACAAGATTACGCGGCCGCGGCACAAGCCGTGTTGCATTTCGGGTGTCGTGCGCTAACACGTACCTCTCCACGTCATGCCCGGCCTTGTGCCGGGCATCCACGCCTTGCCCAGCGCGAAAGACGTGGATAGCCGGGACAAGCCCGGCCATGACGCGCAAAGTAACGCGTACTCTAGTGCACCGACGTGAAAAAACGCGACAGCCGAAGGCCGGTCGGCCAATCCTGAATAGGCCGGCGTTTGACGGCGAGATCCCATGAGCCAACGATCGCATCGACGCGGCCAACCAGATCCTCGACCGGAAGCAATCCAACACCACCGGCGCGGACCGGCACGCGGCTGTCGGCGGAATTGTCGCGATTGTCGCCCATGACGAAGAGATGGCCGGGCGGCACGACGACATCCGGCATGTCGTCGAACTCGCCGTGTGCAGTCACCTTGAAGATAGGATGCTCATGTCCGCCGGGCAGTGTCTCGATGAACCGCGCGGCGGCGATCGTGCCGCCGTCCTCGGTCTCCATCGCGCCCGCGCCCGCCGGCGCGACAGCGACAGGCTTGCCGTCGATGCGGACCTGGCCGTGGCTGACACCGATGCGGTCACCCGGCAAGCCGATCACCCGCTTGACCCAGATCTGCGAGCGATCGCCCGGCCAGCGGAAGACGACCACGTCGCCGCGCTTGGGAAGAGCCGCAAAAACGCGCTGCGTGTTCGGGAAAACAAAGAAAGCGGGAAGGGATGCGCTGCTGTAACCGTACGGATATTTCATCGCGAGCAGTTCATCGCCGATGAGCAGCGTCGGTTCCATCGAGCCAGAGGGAACGTAGAACGGTTCGGCGATCGCGGTTTTTGCCGCGAGGACGATCAATACGATGACCGCTATATCGGCAATAGTCCTAATCCAGCCCCGCAAGCCGGACTGTTTCTCCTGCATTTGCCAACTCCTGAATTTAGACCGTTCCGCCGACGGTGATCTTGTCCATGCGCAGCGTCGGTTGCCCGACGCCGACCGGCACGCCCTGGCCGTTCTTGCCGCAGGTGCCGACGCCCGGATCGAGGGCGAAATCGTTGCCAATCATTGTGACGCGATGGAGGTCGGTCGGCCCGCTGCCGATCAGCATGGCGCCTTTGACCGGCGCGCCGATCTTGCCGTTCTCGATCCTGTAGGCCTCGGTGCACTGGAATACGTATTTCCCCGATGTGATGTCGACCTGTCCGCCGCCGAAGCTGACCGCGAAAAGCCCGTTTTTCACCGAGGCGATGATCTCCTTCGGATCGTGTCGCCCGGCGAGCATGTAGGTGTTGGTCATCCGCGGCATCGGTACGTGCGCGTGCGACTCGCGCCGGCCGTTGCCGGTCGGCTTCATGCCCATCAGCCGCGCATTCTGCCGGTCCTGCATGTAGCCGACGAGGATACCGTCTTCGATCAACACCGTGCGGTTGGTCGGCGTGCCTTCGTCGTCGATCGAGAGCGATCCGCGGCGCGCCTGCATCGTGCCATCGTCAACGATGGTGACGCCCTTTGCCGCGACCTGCTGGCCCATCAGACCGGCAAATGCAGATGTCTTCTTGCGATTGAAGTCCCCCTCCAGCCCGTGGCCGACGGCTTCGTGCAGCATCACGCCCGGCCAGCCTGAGCCAAGCACAACGTCCATTTCACCGGCAGGAGCGGGGACCGCATCGAGATTGATCAGCGCCTGCCGGACGGCTTCGTCGACGGCGCTTTGCCAGGCATCGGCTGCGATGAATCGTTGAAAACCTTCGCGGCCGCCAAAGCCATAGCTGCCGGATTCCTGGCGGTCGCCGTCGCCTGCGACGACCGATACGTTCAGCCGTACGAGCGGACGGATATCGCGGTAGATCTCGCCATCGGCGCGCAAAATCTCGACCACCTGCCAGGTTGCCGCAAGGTTCGCCGTCACCTGCCGTACGCGCGCATCCTTGCCCCGCGCATAAGCATCAATCGCCTCGAGCAACTTCACCTTTGCGTCGAAGGCTGGTGTGCCCAGCGGATTGTCGTCGGTGTAGAGTTTGCGGTTTGTGCGGCTCGGTGCCTCGGCATAGGTACCGCTATGCCCGCCTTTGACCGCGTGCACCGCCTCGACTGCGCGCGCAATCGCGCCTTCCGACAGATCGGACGCGTGCGCATAACCGACCGCTTCGTCTTTCACCGCACGCAGGCCAAAACCCTGCGCGGTGTCATACGTCGCTTGCTTGAGCCGCCCGTTGTCGAAGGTAAGCGCCTCGGCCTGACGGTATTCGAGGAACAGTTCGCCGTCGTCGGCGCCATCGAGCCCGCGGCCGATCAACTGGCTCACCTTGCCACGATCGAGTCCGGCCCGGTCGATCAGGGATGACATGGCGGGGTCCATTGGCTGCTCCAAGGTAGGGTCATTATCGCAGTAAATAAGGGGGCCGTGGCGATTCTGCGAGGACCCAAATACAGGCTAATCGCGGCTGAAATTAACCGAGACTTCGCCAATCGGCTCCAATACATGCGTCAAATCATTCTCATCCGGCTCTATCATGAGCGGCGGTGTGATCGAGCCGGTGATGATCACGTCGCCTGCGGAAAGCTTTTCGCCGAATGCGGAAAGGGTATTTGCGACATGGGCGACGATCTCCGGCAGCTTGCCGGTGAGAGCTTCCGGGTCGGTTGAGACGTTGGCTTCGACGCCCCGCCGGAACACACGTGACGTCAGGCCGGAGGTGCTCGCGCCCAAGCGGGTATTGCCGCACAAAATGACGTGGCGCTGGAAGATATCGCCTTCCAATACGGCATCGAGATTGTCGGGCGCGGGTACCGGATCAAGGTCGGCCAATTCGATCGCCGGAAAGATCTCCTTTACCGCAGCCGCTGCTTCAGCAGGCGACGCTGCGGATCGAAGATCATGCGCCATCCGCACGCAGATTTCCGGCTCTGCGACGGGTTTGGTGTAGCCTTTGAGCGATGCCGTGCTTCCCGACAGGAGGAGCGCGCGCTGCATCAAATAACCGACGACCGGCGCCATGAGATCCAATTTTTGCATTGTCGCCGGCGCACCCAATCCGACTTTCCAGCCAAGCGGCTTCTCACCGGCTGCAATGCGTGCACGCCGCTTCGCAAGCTGTGCACTCATGCCTTTCTTGATGAGCGGGGCGTCCCAAGGGTTCACTTGTGGCTCTCGGGATGCACCTCATAGCCGGAGGCCTCGATCGAGCCTGCCCCCATCCAGCCCCAGACCAGCACCACGTCCTCGTTCGAGGTGTTGTTGAAGCCATGCCAGCAGCCACGCGGCGAATAAACGACGTCGCCTTCGACCGACGGCTTGTCTCCATGCTCCGTGTAGATCATCCCGTGGCCCTTGAGCACGATGAAGAACTCGTCGCAGTTATGATGGCGGTGGTTTTCGTGCCGGGCGCCGGGCTTGAGTACGGTCCAGCCGACAACATGGTCGGCACCCGCGGTTTTCTTGTCGATCAGAAATTGCACCTGCATATCGACCCAGCCGTCATCGCGCTTGAGGCCCTCGACCTTCGGCACGTCGCGCAGATTGGTGCGATACATCACCGGTGCGGGTTCGCCCTCTTTCCATTTGGCCACCGTGCTTTTCACGGCTTTTCCAAGGGCGCTCCCGATCTTCTCAGCAGACGATGTCATTTTTGTCCTCCCAGGCGCCGGTACACTTGATGCGCCACGACGAAATCGTTCCCGTCGATCCCTAATCCACGGCAGGCGTTCATCATCTCGTTAGCCGCGGCTGCGAGCGGCACCGGGCTTCCGGTCATGCGGCCAAGATTGAGCGCCAGCATCATATCTTTTTGCTGCAAGGTGACGTCGGCAAGCGGTACAGCGGGCATTTTTCCTTCCAGGATAAACGGTCCGCGATAACCGAGTACTGGTGACGCCGCCACGCTCTTGAGAATGGCATCGAGCGCCACTTCACGGGCGACACCGCCCTTCTCGGCCAGTGCGACCGCCTCACCGAAGGCGATGACCTCGACCATCAGCAGAAGATTGACTGCAATCTTCATCTGACAAGCGAGCCCATTGCCGCCAATGCGCGTCACCTTCGGCCCGATCGCGAGCAGCACCGGCTTGATGTACTCGAAAGCCTGCTCGTCGCCGCCGATCATCACCGATGCATTGCCTTGAGTGACCGTGACGGGCGAGCCCGAGATAGGTCCATCAAGCATGATCGAACCGGCTTTGCTGAATTCTGCTGCAACCGCGCGGCTTTCGTCGGGTTCAATTGTGCTCATGTCGACGTAAACGCCGCCCGCGCGCAATCCGGCGACGATACCGTCTTTGCCGAGAGCCACAGCCCGCACTGCCTTTGAGTCTGTCACGATGGAAAATACGAGTTCGGATCGCTCCGCTACCGCACGCGGTGTGTCCGCCCAGCGCATGCCGGATTTGATCAGCGCTTCAGCTTTGTCGGGGGATCTGTTCCAGCCAGTGACTTCATGACCTGCCGCCATGAGGCGCGGCACGATCAGCTGCCCCATTGCGCCAAGGCCCACAAAACCCAACTGCACGAAACGTGTCTCCCTTCGTCAGTTTAGCACTCAACACTAAAGACGTGGATGGCCGGCACAAGGCCGGCCATGCAAGGAAGTTTCAAAGAGGTGGGCAGCGTGGGGACTTACGGCAGCTTGTCGTAGCCTTCGCCGAAGCCGGCGAGGCTCATTGGGAAGCCGATTCCCTCTTCCGGCGTTTGGAAGATGATGAACGTCGCGCTCTTGCCGCCGCGCAGCTTCTTGATCAGCTCGTCGTCCATGATCACTTCCGCGATGCAGCCGTTTGGCAGGCAGCGGACGAAGCCGGCGCGCCCGATGTCGGCCTGGTCGATCTTGAGCCCGAGGCCTGACGGCAGCAACACGCCGAGCGGCGCGACCACACGCATCAGCCGGCTTTTCTGATCGGCGGTCTTGAGCACGATCACGGTGAGGCCGACATTGGCACGGTCTTCGGCCGTGACGCTCTGGATCAGGGCGCATTGCTCGGTTTTGGCGCCCGGCGGCGTATCGCAGCGGATCTGCCAGTCTTTATGCACAGACTTCACGGCGCCCTGGGCAAAGGCGCAGTCCGCGGATGTGAGCGCCAGCAGCGCGGTTAGAGCCATTGCTCCGAGTAAGGGCCCAAGCCAGTGCGCGCCGAAACGTGCATGCCTGTCATGCCTGGAAAATTGCATCAGAATGTCCTTCGGCATCCGGTTATCAGCCCTTTCGGGGCGCAGACTAAGCGAATCGTCGCCCGGTCGGCACGTTATTTGTTGTGGTTGGGTCATGCCCCGCCAATCCTGTCAAACAAGGCGAGCGGGCGAAAGTGCTGCGGTGGAGACCCGGAAGGCCCGGAAATATGATGCAGAAAGCAGGTTTCGGGTACGCCGTTTGTCGCAGACGGGAGATAATGAGGTGCATTGCGGCAGGGCAGGAATTATGGTTTGAGAGGCCGGGATTTTCCCCCGTCCCGCCGCACCGCCCAAGCTGCCACGCCCGTGGCAAATGCCGTGCTCAGCGGGACCGCGCCGGACATCATGCCAGTGGTGGGCGGCAAAAAAGGGGCCCTGAGCAGGCCGTTTTTCTCGTCGAAGGAGCGCATTGGACAATGCTGGTGCTCAAGCGGTTGGTTGCATTCATTATCATTGGCGTCACGGCACTTTCGGCAGGCGCGGCACTCGCCGCGACCGCCGGCCAACCGGAACCTTGGCAGCTCGGGATGCAGAAAGGTGCGACGCCGGTGATGGACGACATCATCTGGTTCCACGACTTGCTACTCTGGCTGATCACGGCGATTGCGCTTTTTGTGCTCGCGCTGCTCGTCATCGTGGTCGTGAAGTTCAACGCGCGCGCCAATCCGACTCCCTCACGCACCACCCACAATACGGCGATCGAGGTGATCTGGACCGTCGTGCCGGTACTCATCCTGGTGACGATCGCAATCCCATCGTTCCGTCTGCTGTTCTTCCAGCTCAACATGCCGAAGGCGGACGTGACTGTGAAGGCGACCGGCAAGCAGTGGTTCTGGACCTACAGCTATCCGGACAACAAGTTCGAGTTCGATTCGCTGATGGTGCAGGATAAAGACCTCAAGGCGGGACAACCGCGCCTACTCACGGTCGACAATGAGATGGTCGTGCCGGTGAACAAGGTCGTCCACGTGCTCACGATCGGCGCCGACGTGATCCATGCATTTGCGGTTCCATCGTTCGGCATCAAGATCGACGCGATTCCGGGGCGGATCAACGAGACCTGGTTCAAGGCTGAGCGAGAGGGCGTCTATTACGGACAGTGCTCCGAGCTCTGCGGCAAGGATCACGCCTTCATGCCGATCACGGTGCGCGTGGTGAACGACAAGGACTACACGGCATGGGTCGAGCAGGCGAAGAAGAAATATGCGACTGATGGCAGCCGTCCGACCGCGGTGGCCGCGGCCGATGGCACGAAATAGCGAATACGCGGGCGACAACGACGAGTCGAAGGACAATTAAGATGGCGAGCAATACGGCTGCGGCACACGGCGCACACGATGCCCACGAGCATCACCCGACGGGTTGGCGACGTTTTGTGTATTCGACGAACCACAAGGACATCGGCACAATGTACCTTGTGTTTGCGCTCGTTGCCGGCGTGATCGGTGCGTTGATGTCGGTCGCCATCCGCATGGAATTGCAGAATCCAGGCGTTACGATCTTTCCCACCCCGCACGAGTACAACGTGTTCGTCACCGCCCACGGCCTGATCATGATCTTCTTCATGGTGATGCCGGCGATGATCGGCGGCTTCGGCAACTGGTTCGTTCCGCTGATGATTGGCGCGCCGGACATGGCCTTCCCGCGCATGAACAACATTTCGTTCTGGCTGTTGCCGGCTTCGTTCGCGCTGCTGCTTACCTCTGCTTTCGTGGAGGGCGAGCCAGGTTCCAACGGCGTCGGCGCCGGCTGGACATTATACGCGCCACTTTCCACCAGCGGCCATCCGGGACCGGCGGTGGATTTCGGCATTCTGTCGATCCACCTTGCTGGTGCCTCCTCCATCCTCGGCGCCATCAACTTCATCACGACTATCTTCAACATGCGCGCGCCCGGCATGACGCTGCACAAAATGCCGCTGTTCGTGTGGTCGATCCTGGTAACGGTGTTCCTGCTGCTGCTGTCGCTCCCGGTGCTGGCCGGCGCGATCACGATGCTGCTTACCGACCGCAACTTCGGCACGACGTTCTTCGCAAATGACGGCGGCGGCGACCCGATTCTTTACCAGCATCTGTTCTGGTTCTTTGGCCATCCGGAAGTGTACATCCTCATTCTCCCGGGCTTCGGCATGATCAGCCAGATCGTGGCCACCTTCAGCCGCAAGCCGGTGTTCGGCTATCTCGGCATGGCTTACGCGATGGTCGCGATCGGCGGCATCGGCTTCGTC